>NZ_VFOQ01000001.1:2600713-2925802 GCF_006716205.1 Oryzihumus leptocrescens
CAGGTGCCGTCCCTGGCTGTGCCCGAGACGAGCTCCATCGTGGGGCAGCCGTCGGCCTGGTAGGACTCCTCGTTGGGGTGGCCGGGGCACAGGTACGAGTACTGCACCCCGGAACGGTCGTCGACGAGGTGCACCTTCGCGGTCACCGTCTTCGCGGTGGAACGCACGTCCACCGACGATGGGGTGATGGTCATCGGCCCGGACACCACCGGGGCCATCGTGTCCGGGGCGCGGTCGACGACCGTGAGCGCGTCGGCGAACTCGTGGTAGCCCGACCGGCCGACCCGGTCGGTGATGTTGACGTTGAGGTTGACCGTCGCCGGCTCGAGCCAGCGCGGCACCTGGGCGGTGCCGCGCCACCAGCCGCCTCGTGGGGTGCCGGACACCCGGGTCGGCCAGCCCATGGGGAAGCTGACGTGCCCGTCGCTCCCACCCTGGGCGTCGACCTGCACCCGGGCGGCGCCAGTGTCGTCGCCGACCCAGAGCCAGTACGTGAGGGTGCGCGCGGAGGACGTGAGGTCGACGGTGGTCGAAGAGAGCCTCACGAGGCTGGCCCACGGGACCTTCGCGTCGTAGACGCACCCGGTGCGGGTGGTGTCCGCCGGGTCGAGCGTGCACCAGTTGGTGCCGGTGCCGCCGGCCACGTGGTCGGCGCCCGAGCCGCCGTCGAGGTCGTCGGAGCCGTCGCCGCCGTTGAGGACGTCGTTGCCGGCGGATCCGGTCAGGACGTCGTCGCCGCTGCCCCCGGACTCGTTGTCGTTTCCGGTGCCGCCCTGGAGCACGTCGTTGCCGGCCCCGCCGACCTCGGTGTCGTTGCCGCTGCCGCCGTCGATCACGTCGTTGCCGGGGCCGCCGTCGATGACGTCGTTGCCACCGAGGCCCTTGATGACGTCGTTGCCGCCGAGGCCGCAGATGACGTCCCGTCCGCTGGTGCCCGTGATCGTCTCGCTGCGCGAGGTGCCGACCTTGGTGCAGCGCAGGCCGGTGCTGGTGTAGGTCGCCGCCTGTGCCGGCAGCGCGGTCACCAGCGAGAGCACGGTGACGGCGGCGGCAGTGGCGGAGGCGCAGGCAAGGGCGCGGGTGCGGGCCATCGGAACGGTCCTTGGGGTGAGGGCGCCGGCGCTCCCCCGTCGGGTCCGGCTGCGTCACCGAAGGTACCGCGCGCCCCGCACCCGTCGGGGCGTTTTGGCCGGATCGACGGGCGCGCGGCGAGGGACCACTCAGGTCAGCGCAGCGGGTGCGCCCGGTAGTGCCGGCGCCAGATGATCCGGTAGACCCCGAGGTACTTCGGCAGTGAGCGCAGCCCCGGGATGAACGGCAGGAGCAGCAGCCCCAGCGACAGCAGCGCCATGAGGGCCCAGACCTGGGCGTCGGCGTTGTCGGAGGTGTTGAACGGGGGCACCTGGTACCAGAAGGTGTAGAGCCACAACCACGGCTGGCCGGGGTAGTTGCCCGTCTCGTTCATCATCCCCCACTGGTCGCCGCCGAGGTTGCGGGCGCGGGCCTGGTCCTCCAGGTAGGTCCCGTCGGCGAGCAGCAGCAGGGACTTGGTCGAGTTGCCGCCGTAGAAGCCCGGCTCCGCCAGCGCGCCGTCGAGGCCGCCGGCCTGGGCCTGCTGCAGGTAGGCCGTGGTCAGGACCGGCACCGGGCCGTAGCTGCCGCGCGCGACCGCTGACGGGTTGCCGTCAGGCGCCTTGCCGAGCGCGTCGGAGTACGCCGTCGCCCACTTCGTCTGCTCGTCTGGGGACGCGTTCCGCCAGGTGGCGAGAGCCAGGCTCAGGAGTGGGCTGCCCTGCAGCTGGGACAACGGCTTGATGACCAGGTCGTTGGCCGAGTCCACTGGCGTGGTCACGCCGGCCCACTTCTGGAGCTTGAGCGGGCCGAGGGTCTGGCCGACCGCGTTGGTGTTGTACGGCCCACCGTACCCGGCGCTGGTGCTCGTGCCGGCCAGCTCGGCCGCCGCCGTGGCGACGACGTCGTTGGGCGCCGACGTGGCCCAGCTCTGCAGCGTGATCGCCTTCTCGTCGGGAGAGGAGAAGACGGCGGCGAGGCCGACCGTCAGCAGGGCCACCACCGCGAGGGCGATGACGAACTCCTTGACCAGGTCGTAGGGCCGCGTGGCCTTGGTCGCGATGGCGGTCATGCGCCTTCCTCCTCACCGATCGGCGGGACGACGCCGTGACGACGCACCAGCACCAGGTGCAGCACGGTGATGATCCCGACCACGACAGGCAGCAGCACGACGTGCCACAGCAGCATCTGCGCGGGGTTGAGCACGTTGAAGAACGCCCCGACCCCGACGGAGTTCAGCCCGTCCTTGGCCTGCGTGCTGATCCACTGGGAGTCGAAGTTGCTCTGCACGAGGTAGCCGGTGAAGGCCGTGCCGATCGAACCGAGGAAGCAGACCACGCCGGTCATCCACGTCAGCGCGCGCTTGCCCCGCCAGGCCGCCATGAAGAACTTGCCCCAGAGGTGGATCACCATGAACGCGAAGAAGAGCTCGACGCTCCACAGGTGCGTCGAGTTGGTGAAGTGGCCCAGGCCCGAGGTGTGCCACCAGACCGAGCCGCCGATGGCGAGCACTCCGCCGGTGACGAGGACCACGACGAACGCGGCCAGGGTCAGTACGCCGAAGACGTAGATGGCAGAGGCGACGTAGGCCGGCTGACGGTCCGGGAGCGCCTGTCCCGGCGGCACCGTGCGGGCGACCCGACCCCGGAAGCGGGCGGTCCAGCTCGGTCCGGAGGGACCACTGACGCGGGCCATCCCGCCTTGCGCGGTGGTCACGGCTGGTCCTCGGTCTCGTAGCGCTCGGGGTGACGCCCGAGCGGCAGGAACACAGCGGCAGCGAAGATGACGAGCATCAGCCCGATGACCACGAGGTTGGCCACGGAGATCTGGATCCACCCCCAGTGGACGTAGGTTCCGGCAGTGTCTGCCGCGACGGCGCTCACCATGGGACACCTCCAGTTGGTCCGGTCACCCTCAGTGGACGCCGAACCGTCCGTGGCGGGACAGGGACCAAGGACACCGAGCGAAGGGCCCTGCTACCCGGTCGTGTTGGATGGCGGGATGGTGCCCCTTGACCTCGACGTCATCCGGCTGACCCTGCACGTGCTCGCCGCAACGGTGTGGGTTGGCGGGCAGATCGTGCTGGGCGCGCTCGTCGGCCCGCTGCGCCGGGCCGCTCCGGCGACGACAGCCGTCGCCGCGAACGCGTTCGCGCGCGTGGCGTGGCCGGCGTTCGCCGTCCTGCTGCTCACCGGCATGTGGAACCTGGCCGTCGAGCACACCCAGGGCAAGCACCCCGGCGCGTTGGGCGTGAAGCTCGTCCTCGTGGTCCTCTCCGGCCTCGGTGCCGCCCTGCACTCGGCGGCGAAGACCCCTGCCGCGCGGGGAGTCTGGGGCGCGGTCGGGTTGCTCGGCGCGCTGGGCGCCGTGCTCATGGGTGTCGCCATCACCGAGGCCGGCTGACGGCTGACGGCACCCCCCGCGCGTCAGCGGGCCCATCGTCACGCCCGCCCGGGACACACGCCCCTGCCGTATCCGGCGGCCGTCCGGTGGACTGGAGCCATGACGAAGCGGCACATGCCACCACGGGGTCCGGTTGCCGCGGGCGCGGTCCTCCTGCTGGCGCTCTCGGGGTGCGCCGCGACCGGCTCGACGGGTGCGATGAACGGTCCCGGCATGATGGGCGACGCCTCCGCGGGCTACCACTTCTCCCGGCTGAGCTGTTCGGCCCCGACCTCACTCCCGGGCAGCACGGTCCGCGTGGTGCTCGCGGACATGGGCATGTCGCGGATGGTCACCGGCACAGCGCCGCTCAGGGCGCACATGATGCTGCGGGCCACCCCCGGCACGGTCACGGCCGGTCAGGTGAGCCTCGTCGTCACCAACATGGGGTGGCGCACCCACGAGGTCGTGGTGCTGCCCCTCCCCGCCGGAACCGTTGAGGGGCAACGCATCCCGGGCCCGGACGGCAAGGTCGACGAGACCGGCAGTCTGGGTGAGGCCTCCGCCAGCTGCACGTCCGGGACGGGTGAAGGCATCCGGGCGGGGACGGCCGGCTGGACGACCGTGACCCTGCCACCCGGTCGCTACGAGCTCGTCTGCAACCTGGCGAACCACTACGCCGACGGCATGCACCAGGAGCTCGACGTCGTCCCTCGGGCGTAGGGGCTCCAGGGCCCTGACCAGCTCCCGCAGGTAGGTGCCGGTGGGGGCGGTGGCGCCGTCCGGGGCTCAGGCGGCCGGGTGGTCGCTCAGAGCGGTCAGGACGCTGTCCAGGTCGGTGCTGGTGTCCCGGTTGTACGGGAGCCGGGACAGGAGCATGCCCATGGCGCAGCTGTTGGTGACGGCGGCGAACGCCAGACCGCCTCCGACGGCTCCGGACAGCCACCTGGCCGGCGGCCAGACGATGCTGGCGAGCACGCCGCCGAGGACGAGCGAGCCGGCGACCAGGCGCACCTGGCGCTCGAGGTCCCAGGGCGCGCGGCCGCGGATGAGCGGCTCTCCGGCCTGCTCCCAGGCGAGGACCCCGCCGTCAAGGACGTGCAGGTTAGGCAGTCCGACCTCGGCCAGCAGGGTCTCGGCCTGGCTGGCGCGGGCGCCGGAGCGGCAGATCAGCACGACGTCCTCGTCAAGGTGCTCACGCAGCTCGTGGCGGTGCTCGCGCAGCAGGTCCAGGGGGACGTTGTACGAGCCGGCGACGTGGCTGGAGGAGAACTCTGCCGCAGACCGGACGTCGAGCACGCGGGGAGCGTCGGGCGCGGCCATCCAGTCGCGCAGCTCCTCGGGGGTGATGCGGGTGGGCTTGGTGCGGGTGGGGGTGAGGGTCATGGCTGGGTTGTGGTTCCTGTCGGTGGGATGGTGCGGAGCAGGCACTCCCGGTCGGGGAGGGCCGCTTGTGGTCAGAGGAGCTGCGGGACGCTGCGGGCCGCGGTGTAGAGGGCCACGAGCACCAGCAGCACCGTGAACGCCCGCGACAGCGTCCGCGGGGGCACCCGTGAGGCCACACGACCGCCGAGGACGCTGCCGACGACGGCGGCCAGGGTGAACGTGCCCAGCAGGAGCCAGTCCGGATGCATCCCGTGGCCGGCCCGGGCCAGGAGCGCCGAGGCGCTGTTGACGGCGATGACCAGCAGTGAGGTGCCCACGGCCACCGGCATGGCGAAGCCAAGGGAGATCACCAGCGCGGGGACGACGGCGAAGCCGCCCCCGACGCCGAAGAACCCGGTGAGCAGGCCGACCGCGGTGGCCGTGACCAGCACCCGGGCGGCGCGGGGACAGTCGCAGGACCAGGGCGCCAGGGTCAGGACCGGCTGCCGGCTGAGGTCCGTGGCGTCGGAGGCGTTGGCAGGCGTGTGCCGGGCGGTGCGGCTGCGCGCGAACATCACCGCGGCCACGACGAGCATGAGCGCCGAGAATGCGGCGAGCAGCACGTTCGGAGGGACGCTGGCGGACAGGCGTGAGCCCACCCAGGAGCCCGCGATCCCGAGAACGCCGAAGACCAGGCCCTGCGCGACGCGGACCCGCCCTTCGCGGGCGTGCGCGGCCAGCCCGGCCAGGGCGGTGACCCCGACGATGAGCAGCGAGCCGGTGGTGGCGCTCCTGGTGTCCTGGCCCAGCAGGTAGACCAGTGCGGGGACGGTCAGGATCGAGCCGCCGCCGCCGAGGGCGCCGAGGCTGAGGCCGATGAGCAGGCCGATCGGGATGGCCAGGGCTAGCACGGTGCCGCCCCCGGGCGAGCTCCGGTCGCCCTCACGAGCCGACGGTCAGGGGCCGGGCGGTGGCGACGACGGGCAGGCCCGCAGGTGCAGCCTGCTCGTCGAAGGAGTCGTCGACCGCCACGACGTGGTGGCCGACCCGGGCCAGGACCGACGCGGCGATGGAGGCGCGGTAACCGGCGGCGCAGTGCACCCACACCTCACCGTCGGGGACCTCGTCCAGCCGGTCGAGGAGCTCGTGCAGCGGGAGGCTCACCGCCCCGTCGATGTGCGCCTCGTCCCACTCCGGGGTGCGCCGCACGTCCACCATGGCGACCTCGCGGTGGTGGCGCACCTGGGCCAGGTCGGCGAACGTCGCGGTCCGGAAGCTGCCGAGCCGGTCGTCGGTCCACTGCTCCGGGGAGCCGGTGGCGGCCGCCGCCGGACGGTCGAGGCCGATGCGGGCCAGCTCGCGCTGGGCCTCGGCCACCTGCTCGGGGGTCTCCCCGAGCAGCGTCACGGGGGTGCCCCACGGGATGAGCCAGCCGAGGTAGGTGGCGAGCTGCCCGTCGATACCGAAGTTGAACGTGCCGCGGACGTGCCCGGCAGCGAACGCGGTCCGGCTGCGCAGGTCGACGAGCCACTCCCCCGCCTCGAGCCGGCGGCGCAGCTCGTCCTTGTCGGCGGTCGCGGGGGCGCTCAGGTCGGCTGCGTCCGGCCCTGCAGCGTTGGCGGGGGCCATGTGGGCGTAGTAGGCGGGCCAGGTGTCGAGGGCGGCGAGGAGCTCGTCGACCCACTCCTGCTCGGCCTGGGTCAAGGCCGGGTTGGTGCGCTTCTCCTGCCCGATCGTCGAGGACGTCGCCTCGGACTGGGTGGCCGAGCAGAAGCTGCCGAAGCCGTGCGTGGGCAGCACCTGCGCCTGCTCGGGCAGCTCGGCTGCCAGCCGGTTCGCCGAGTGGTACTGGTGGTGGACCAGTGCGTGGGTGTGCTCGGGGCCGAGCAGGTCCGGTCGGCCGGTGGAGCCGAACAGCAGCGACCCGCCGGAGAAGACCCCTACCTGCTCACCGTCCGCCTCCAGGGCGTAGGACAGGTGGGTGTACGTGTGCCCGGGAGTGGCGATGACGCGGACCCGCAGCGCCGGGCTCACCTCGACGACGTCGCCGTCACGGACCGGGACGCGGTCGTAGGAGACCTGGTCGTCCGCGTTCACGTGGTATGCCGCGCCGGTCACCTTCGCCAGGGCCAGCCCGCCGGTGACGTAGTCGTTGTGGATGTGGGTCTCGAACACGTGGGTGATCCGCACCCCCGCCTCGTGCACGACGTCGAGGACGCGGTCGATGTCGCGCTGCGGGTCGACGACGAGGGCGACCTCGCCGTCGTGGGCGACGTAGCTGCGGTCCCCCAGGGTCGGGGTGTCGATCGGGATGATGGTCACCATCAGGTGAACGTCCTTTCGGGGAGGTCGGGAGGGTCAGGCGGCGTGCGGGCGGACGCCGCGGACGACCGGGCGGCCGGCACGCGCCCAGGCGGCGGTGCCGCCGGCGACGGAGCAGGCGTCGAACCCGGCCCGCTCGAGCAGGCTGGTCATGGACTTGCTGCGGTTACCGCTGGCGCAGATCACGAAGAGCGGCACGCCGCGCGGCATCTCGCCGAGGCGGGCGGCGAGCTGGCCCATCGACAGCAGGACGGCTCCGGGCACGTGGCCGTCGACGTACTCGCCCGGCTCACGCACGTCCACGACGAAGGCGCCCTCCGCGTGCGCGGCGGCGAACTCCTCGGGGGTCACGTCACGCATGGTCTTCTGGCTCCTCACGAACAGGCTACGGCATACCCCAGGGGGTATCTGCCATCGCCAACGCTAGCCCGCGACCGCGCCATTCCCCAACCCGCACCGGCCGGCTGTGACATACCCCATGGGGTATGTCGGCCGACGTTGGGGAACACCCCCGGCGAGCGCCCGGTTGATACCCCCGCGGGTATATTGCCGTCAGGAGATCGCCGCCACCCCGGCGTCCTGAACCCTCCAGCCCTGAACGGGAGCCCACCGTGACGTCCTACGCGATCAGCACCACCCTCGACCAGCCCTTCGCGACGGTGCTGGAGGCCACCCGTGACGCCCTGGCGGACCAGGGCTTCGGCGTCCTGACCGAGATCGACCTCCGGGCCACGCTGAAGGCCAAGCTCGACGTCGACGTGGAGCCCCAGGTCATCCTCGGGGCCTGCCGCCCGCCGCTGGCCCACGCCGCCCTCGAGGCCGAGCCGTCGATCGGGCTGCTGCTGCCCTGCAACGTCGTCGTACGCTCGGTCGGCCCCGCCACGACGCTGGTCGAGGCGCTGGACCCCGAGGCCATGGTGACCCTGACCGGCAACGACGCGCTGGCCTCGGTGGCTCAGGAGGCGACGGCCCGGCTCACGGCCGCCCTGGGTGCACTGACCGCATCACCCGCCCGCGCCTGAACCCACGACACGACTGACCCGAGGAGCACCGATGGTCGAGCTCAACCCGGACGAGATGGCCCCCGTCCTGAACCGCCTGCGCCGCGCCCAGGGCCAGCTCGGCGGCGTGCTGCGGATGATCGAGGAGGGCCGCGACTGCAAGGACGTGGTGACCCAGCTCGCCGCGGTCAACCGTGCCCTCGACCGGGCCGGCTTCGCCATCATCTCCAGCGGGCTCAAGCAGTGCCTGGCCGACCCCGACAGCGCCGACTCGATGGACACCGAGGCGCTGGAGAAGCTCTTCCTGTCCCTTGCCTGAACCCAAGCGTGACCGGGCGGTGACGCGCCCGGTGGCCCTCGGGCTGCGCGCCAACGCGGCCCAGTTCAGCCTTCTCGTCGCGGTCAACGCCCTCGTCGGCGGGATGCTCGGCCAGGAGCGCACCGTCCTGCCGCTGCTGGCCACGCGGACCTTCCACCTGACGGCATACACCGCCGCCCTCACCTACATCCTCGCGTTCGGGGTGTCCAAGGCGGCGACCAACTACGTCGCCGGGACCTGGTCGGACCGCTACGGCCGCAAGCCGGTGCTCGTGGCCGGGTGGCTGGTCGCCGTCCCGGTGCCGCTGCTGCTGATCTGGGCGCCGAGCTGGGGCTGGATCGTCGCCGCCAACGTCCTGCTCGGGGTCAGCCAGGGCCTGACCTGGTCGACCACGGTGATCATGAAGATCGACCTCGTCGGCCCGGCCAGGCGCGGCTTCGCGATGGGCCTGAACGAGGCCGCCGGCTACGGCGCGGTGGCCGTCACCGCCCTGGCCACCGGCTACCTGGCCCAGGCCTTCGGGCTGCGCCCCGCGCCGTTCCTCCTGGGCATCGCCTTCGCCGCCCTCGGCCTGGGGCTGTCCACGGTGTTCGTCCGGGAGACCCGAGGTCACGCCCGCCTCGAGGCGGCCAACCACGTGGCCCGCGCCGACGGGCGGCACGACCACCTGCACGACGAGCTCACCGACGCCCAGGTGTTCACCCAGACCAGCTTCCGCGAGCCCGCGCTGTCCTCGGCCAGCCAGGCCGGGCTGGTCAACAACCTCAACGACGGCCTCGCGTGGGGGCTGTTCCCCGTCCTCTTCGCAGCCACCGGCATGTCCGTCGCCCGCATCGGCGTCCTCGCGGCGCTCTACCCCGGGGTGTGGGGCCTCGGGCAGCTATTCACCGGAGCCCTGTCCGACCGCTGGGGACGCAAGTGGCTCATCGCCGGGGGCATGTGGCTGCAGGCCCTCGCCCTGGCGCTGGTCGCTCTCGGCAACACGTTCACCCTCTGGGCGGTCGCCGCGGTGCTGCTCGGCGCGGGCACCGCGATGGTCTACCCGACCCTGCTGGCCTCCATCGGTGACGTCGCCCACCCGGCGTGGCGCGCCCGCTCGGTCGGGGTCTACCGGCTCTGGCGGGACGGCGGCTTCGCCGTCGGGGCGTTGCTCGCCGGCGTCGTCGCGGACGCATGGGGCGTGCGCACCGCCGTCTGGGTGGTCGCCGGCCTCACTGCCGGCTCAGGCCTGGTGGTGGCGGTGCGGATGTACGAGACGCACCTGCCGGCGGCGTCCCGCGCTGCGGCCTGACCCTGAGCAGCAGCGTCCCCGCGGCAACCGACGCGACCACCTCCGCGACGAGGCTGAGCGTCTTCTGCGGGTACCAGGTCGGGTCGAACATGTCCGGCAGCGGCCCGACGGCCCCGATGTCGACGTACCGGTAGAGAAGGACTGCAGCCACCCCCGCGAGGGCGACCACGAAGGCGACCAGGACCGTCCACCGGCGGCGCACGAGCAGCACCAGGAGCGCCGCCACCAGAGCCAGGAGCGCCTCCAGCCGGAACAGCTGCCCCTCGCTGACCTGCACCGGCCCGCTGCCGACCAGCGGGTCGAACTGCGCAGCCAGGTTCCAGTGCACGAACGCGTCCACGGCCAGGCCGGCCGCGGTCACGAGCCTCAGCATCATCCCGACCATGCCGCTCAGCCGACCTTCAGCGTCAGGTCCATGCCGCGATCCTTGTGGCTGTCGACCGAGCACCACAGCTCGTACGACCCCTGCTGCAGGGTCACCGTGAGGTCGCCCGCCTGCCCCGGGGACACGGTGGCGGACGACTGCTGGGCGACACCCGGCCCCTTGATGTTGAGGTTGTGCGGGAACGTGCCCATGTTGTGGATCGTGAAGGTGTAGGTGCCGGCCTGCACGGGCTTCGGGGTCAGCGTGATCGAGAACTCCTTCTCGACGACGCTCACCGGCTGTCCCGTCGCCGTGGCCTTGGCACTCGTCGACGGGGCCGCTGCGGAGCCGCCACCGCCGCTCGTCCCGCCGCAGGCGGCGAGGGTGAGGAGCGCGGCAACCACACCCACCATCACCGCGCGGTCCCTTGCTGTCCGTCCCATCACGCACCTCCCGTCGGGGCCTTCGTGGGGAACCACGGTCCAGCACCCCGTCCGGGTTCACCGGCAGCGGGCGACGGGAGCCTCCGGTGGTGATCCGGGGGCTCGGCGGCGCGCCTACGAGTCGCGCAGGGCGAACCAGACGGCAGTGGCCGGGTCGGAGGTCTCGTTGGCCCACTGGTGCGGCTGCTCCCCGACGAAGTGCAGGGAGTCCCCCGGGCCGAGCTCGAACCGCGTGCCCGCGATGGTGAAGACCAGCGCCCCCTCGGTCAGCAGGACGAGCTCCTCCCCCGGGTGCAGCATCGGCTTGTCCCCGCTGCACGCCCCGGGTTCGACGGTGGCCATCGCGGCCGCTCCCCTGAAGTGCGCGTAGCCGCCGGAGAGGCCGTCGAGGTGCAGGCCCCGGTGGGGGGTGAACACGCCCTGACGCTCCTCGGCACGGGTCAGCGTCGCCAGCTCGGGCTCCCCCTCGTCGACCTCGGTGAAGTAGCTGACCGGGCGCTCAAGCGCGGCGCAGATCTTCAGCAGCGTCGTGATGGTGGGCACCATGTCGTTGCGTTCGATCTTGTGGATCGCGGCGGCGGACACCTCGGCACGGACCGCCAGCTGCTGCAGGGACAGGCGCTGCTCCTGCCGGAGCCGCTGGAGCTTGGGCCCGATGGCGCCGACGATGCCCTCGACGTGCTCGCCGACCCGTGCCGGGCGCGTCGGACGCTTCCGGACCTCTGTTGCGCGTCTGCGCTCGGCCATGCCCGCTCCTCCGAACGGCACCATCAGATCCACTGTGGTGAATCCCTGTGCACCTAAGATGTACGCCCGACGGTCGGCAACCGTACACGGCGGGGAACGCCACGGCCCGCGCTCGCCGGCTAGCCCGAACCGTCCCGCCTGTCGCCCTCCGTCGCACCCACGAACGCCTCCCGGCCGACGTCCTCGACGTACAGATGCCAGTGCGCCCGGGCGGCGCGCTCCCAGCTGAACCGCGTCACCAGCGCGCGGCCTGCCTCGACCAGCCGCGACCTCAGCGCGGAGTCGGTCGCCACCGCCCGCATCCCCTCGGCCAGCGACCACGGGTCGCCGACCCGGGTCAGGACGGCGGTATCGCGGTCGGTCAGGTACTCGCGCAGCACGGCGATGTCACTGGCCACGACGGGCAGCCCGGCGGTCATGGCCTCCAGGACGGCCAGCCCCCAGCCCTCCTTGACGGAGGGGAAGGCCAGCGCGTCGGCGCTGCGGTAGTGGAGGTTCAGCGCGGCCTCGCTCAGCGTGCCGCCGAGGATGACGTCCCGGCCGAGCTCCAGGCCGAGCCCCGGCAGCATGCCCAGCGCGTGCTCGCGGTAGGCGGCGTAGTCCTGGAACGAGTGCCCGCCCACGACGACCAGGGCGGGACGGGGCTCCAGCTCCCGGGCCAGGATCGCCAGGGCCTGCAGGAGGTGGACGCTGCCCTTGCGTGGCTCGATCCCGCCCACGGCGAGGAACACGAACCGCCCCGCCAGCCCCAGCTCCCGCCGCAGCGCGGCCCGCTCCGCGGGCTCGACGGCCGGGAAACGGCGCGCGTCCACGCCGTTGTGGATCACCCGGGCCGACCTGCCGAACTCGGCCTGCAGCCGTGCCCGCCAGTCCTCGCTGACGACCACCAGCCGGTCCGGCTCGAGGATCGCCTGCCGCTGGCACTCGACGAGCGCCGGGGTGGTGAAGTCGTCGACGTGGTGGACCGTGCGCAGCACCCGCACGTCAGCGCCGGAGTCGCGCACGCGGGCCGCCGCACGCGCGGAGATGCAGTCCTGGGTGTGCAGGATGTCGACCTCGTCGGCCACCGCCCGCAGGCCCTCCTCGAGGGCGTCGACCGAGGCGAACACCCTCTCCTCCAGCGTCGGCCGTTGCTCCGGGGCCGGGACCAGGGTGTACGGCGCACGGACCGGTCGATGGAACCCCTGCTCCTGGTCGCCGAGCGAGACCACGCGGACCGGCAGGCCGAGGTCGACCATCGCCTCGGCCAGGGACAGGGTGTGCACCACGCCGCCGCGCGGCTTGGTCGAGTAGCTGACCAGGGCGACCCGGGGCCGGGAGGCGCGGTTCACAGCGCCTCCCCCGCCAGGTCCAGGTCCCCGGTGGCGACGGCGGCCGCCACCAGGGAGGCCCGCGCTGCGGTCTCGGTGACGATGCAGCCCGCCCGCTGGAGCCTCTCCCGCTGCGCGGCAAGGCCTTGCGGATCTGCTTCGGTGCCGAGGACGTAGGCCACGACCTGCGGACCCCTGCCCGCCATGGCCGCCTCGCACGCGGGTGCCAGCACGCCGGCAGGGTCGGGGTGGGCGCCGAGACCGAGCACGACGTCCACGACGATCGCCGCCACCTGCTCGTCGGCGGCGTGCTCGGCCAGCACGTCCAGCCGGGCCTCGGCGTCGATCATCGGGTGGGGCCGGCCGCGGGTGAACTCCTCCTCACCGAGGTCGAGGCACTGGTGCGACCCGGGACGGGCCGGCAGGCCCCAGCCCGGGTTGATCGGCACGTTCGACCGGACCTCACCCAGCACCCGGCTCAGGAGGACCACGGACTCGTAGCAGAGGGTCCCGCCGGAGAACAGGCCACGGACCAGGGTCCGCCGCGGCGCGAGCCGGCGACGGGCCTGCGCCACCGAGGGCCCGGTGGTCGCGGTCGTGACCGGTGCCGGGCGGCCGAGCACGTCCAGCGTGGCCACCACGCCGCCCTCGAGCGTGTCGGCGAGCCGGACCGCGGCCGGGGCGACGAAGCCCGGGTCCAGCCCGATGAGCGCCGCCACCACCGGGGTGCCCCCACCGGCGCCCAGGACGGTGGCCGCCACCTCCGGCGCCGGCGGCTTCGAGACGAGGAGGATGACGTCGGTGCCCGGGTCCTCCCGCAGGGCCGCGAGCGCCTGGAGGGTGGTCCGCCCGGCGACCTCACGGGACAGGTCGCGGCCGCCGACCCCGATCACCTGGCTGACGCCGGCACCCCACCGGTCGAGCAGGGACATGACCTCCTGGGCGCCGGTGCCCGCGGCCGCCACCACGCCGACACGACCGGGCCTGACGACGTTGGCGAAGCCGAGACCCACCCCGCCCACCATCGCCGTGCCGGCGCCGGGCCCCATGACGAGCAACCCCCTGGCCCGGGCGAGGTCCTTGAGCCGCACCTCCTCGTGGACGGGCACGTTGTCGCTGAACAGCAGCACGTGCAGTCCCGCCGACAACGCCTCGCAGGTGACGAGCGGGGCGTACTCACCCGGTACCGAGACGACCGCCACGGTCGACGACGGTTGGGCCTGCACCGCCTGGCGCACCGTCCTCGGCTCGGGCTCCGCGGTCCGCTCGCCGGAGGCGGGTCGGGCCGCAAAGGCGGCCCGCTCCCCCGCATCGAGGGCCTCCTCGGCCACCCCGGGCGTCGCGGCCCGTACCGCGATGACGAAGTCGTTCGGGTCGGCCCCGGCCACCGCGGAGGGGTCCACCTGCTGGTCGCGGAAGGCCTGCAGGTTGGCCGGGGTCCCCATCGCGGCGCTCGCCCAGTCGACGCCCTCGGTCTGTCGCATGGCCCTCATCGCCTCGAGCTGGACGACCGAGTCCACGTAGGTGTCCGTGAACGTCCGGACCTCGACCGTCACGCCGAAGCCTCCTCCCGGTCGAGCGCGGCCACGATCCTGGTGCCGGCGGTGGGGTCGTCCCCACGGGCGCGCAGGGTCGGCGCGGCGAGCGACGCCGTGGTGATGACGGCCAGGCGTCCCCCACCCCGGAGGAACCGCGACGCGGCCCGCACCTTCGGGCCCATGCTCCCCTCGGGGAACTGCCCCGCGGAGAGGAGGCGCTCGGCGACCGCCACGTCGATGCGACCCAGCCGGCGCTGGGTCGGCGTCCCGAAGTCGACCATCACGGCCTCGACCCCGGTGACCAGCACGAGGGCGTCGGCCTCGAGCTGGCGGGCTAGCTCGGCGGCGGCATAGTCCTTGTCGATGACCGCGTCGACCCCGTCCCAGACGGCGCCGCGGCGGGCCACGGGGATGCCTCCCCCGCCGTCGGCCACCACCACGTGCCCGGCGTCGAGCAGGCACCGCAGGGCCCGGATCTCGACGAAGCCGAGGGGCTGGGGTGACGGGACGACGCGGCGGTACCCGCGGCCGCTGTCCTCGACGAGCACCCAGCCACGGGTCGCGGCCAGCCCAGCCGCCTCGGACCGGGAGTAGAAGGGACCGATGGGCTTGGAGGGATGCTCGAACGCGGGGTCGGCGAGGTCGACGATCACGTGGCTGAGGATGCCCACCACGGGGTGGCGGCCACCGCAGGCCCGGTAGACCGAGATCGCGATCAGGGACCCCAGCTGGCCCTGAGTCATGGCGTCCAGGGCGAACAGCGGCATCTCGGGTACGGCGTCGCGCGCCCGCTCCTGCTGGATCGCGAGGTTGCCCACCTGCGGGCCGTTGCCGTGCACGATGACGACCCGCCACCCGTCGTCGAGCAGCTCGCGGATCGACGCGGCCATCACGTCGGCGTGCTCGCGCTGCTGCTCGTAGGTGCCCGCCTCACCCGCAGGGATGATGGCGTTACCGCCCAAGGCGACCACCGCGATACCCGTCACGGCGCCTCGATTCCTCAAGGGGTGTCGGTCCTGGACCGGTCGCGGCCAGGTGCGTACATCATACGATGTGGGCATGGCCGATGGTGTATGCAGCGGCGCCAGACCGGAGGGCCGGCCGTGACGCAGCCGGGGTCCGGCACCCCCGAGCTCCCGCCGGGGGCGGTGGCCCGGTTCACCGCCGCCGAGTCCCGGCTCTACCCCCTGGTCCTGGTCGACCCGGTCGGCTACGAGCGGGCCGTCGCGGCAACGGGCAGGCTGCTGGCCGGGCTGCGCGCCGGCTGCCCGGACATCGAAGCGGTGCTTGCGCAGCGCGACCCGCTGGTCGAGTCCCTGGCCGGCACGTCCGGCGAGCACCCGGCCGAGCTGGGCGGGCTCTCGGCCGAGACCGTCGTGGACGCGGCCTGCGCCGTGCGGTGCCGGGAGCTGTGGGCCCAGGAGCGGGCCCGCCGGGCGCAGCACCGCGTCGAGGCCGCACGGACTGCCGGGCAGGAGTGGCTGGTGGAGGAGCCGGACGCCGACGCCGTGATGACCGGGGAGCTCCGCCGGGTCGAGGTGCACGTGCCGACCGGCACCGTGCTCGTCGGCCTGGTGGGGGCCGGCGGTGCGGGGGGCACGGCATACGAGGTGCAGGTGATCCCGGCACCGACGACCGACGGTCCGTCACCCCCGCAGGTGAGCGAGACCTACGGCGACCGGGCCTCCTGGCTGGAGGCCCTCCAGCGGCACCGGGAGGCGCTGTCGTCTCGCCCGTGACCGTCCTTCGGCACCTTGACAGGGCCAACGGCCGAAACGTTTGCTAAGGGATACGGTTCGTTTCGCTCAGTGAACGACTGGGGAGAGCCATGAGCGTCCACCCCGCACCCCGAACACCGTCACCGGATGCGTCCGCCGCCGCACTGGCCTCCCTCGTGGTCGACCTGCAGGCCCGCGGGCTGAGGGTGGAGGTCCCCCTCGAGCGGCGTCGCGGCGGCGCGGGGCCGACCGACTCCGGGATGCTCTGGGTCGGCGGGGTCCCCCTCACCGTGCCGATGGACAACGCGTCCGCCGCCGGGTCGCCCTACGTGCTCAGGGCCGAGGACGAGGGCTACGCGGTCTTCCGGGACGGCGAGCGGCTGGCCGGTGCCTCCGCCCAGCGCCGCCCGCGCTTCTACGACCTGTCCACCGCAGACGGCGTCCCCTACTGGAAGATCGGCCTGCTCCACCTCGACTCGTTCGCGAGCACGGTGGTGCAGACCTGCGCCTACTGGGGCAACGCGGACCAGTGCCGCTTCTGCGGGATCGAGGTGTCGCTCGACGCGGGCCGCACCATCGTCAAGAAGACCCCGGAGCAGCTCGCGGAGGTCGCGGTCGCGGCCCGGGAGCTCGACGGGGCGGTCGACGCCACGCTGACGACGGGCAGCTCCAACGGGGTCGACCGCGGGGCGCGCTACGTGGCCCGGTGCGCCCGGGCGGTCAAGCAGGCCGCCGGCCTGCCGGTCGAGATCCAGTTCGAGCCGCCGCGCGACCTCGACGTCATCGACGAGGTGGGCGAGATGGGGGTCGACTCCGTGGGCATCCACGTCGAGTCCTTCGACCCGGACGTGCTGGCCCGCGTCGCCCCGGCCAAGGCCCGCACCGGGATCGAGCGCTACTTCGAGGCGTGGGCCCGCGCGGTCGACGTCTTCGGCCGGGGCCAGGTCTCCACCTACGTCATCCTCGGCATGGGCGAGGACCCCGGCGTGACCCTCGACGGCTGCCGGCGCGCGGTGGACCTGGGCGTGTTCCCGTTCGTCGTCCCGCTGCGACCCGTCGCCGGGAGCCTGATGGAGGACGCGCTGCCCCCGGACGGGGCCTACACCGAGCGGATGTACCGCGCGGTCGCCGGCTACATGGCCGCACGGGGCATGCACTCGTCCATCGCCAAGGCGGGCTGCGCCCGGTGCCAGGCCTGCTCCGGGCTCACCCCCGTCGCCTCGGCCCTGCGCTCCTCGCCGTTGCTGCAGATCGGCCGGCCCCCGCAGGCCGGGTGACCGAGCGGGGCATGCCGTGACCGCCGCCGACGCCTCCGCCACCCGGCCGGGCCGGGCCACCGGCGTCCGCCCCGCCCGGGCCGCGCCGTCGCCCGTCGTGTGCCGGGAGGCGGGCTCACCCGAGGAGCTGGTCGCGCACTTCGCGGTGCGGCACGAGGTCTTCGTCGTGGAGCAGGCGGTCTTCGCCGGCTCGGACCGGGACGAGCGCGACGCCCGGGCCTCGACGGTCCACGTCGTCGGGTGCTGCGACGGCATCGTCGTGGGCAGCGTCCGGCTGTACGAGCTCGACGCCCGGACGGGCCTCTGGCAGGGAGACCGGCTCGCCGTCCTGGCGCCGTCCCGGGTCCGCGGCCTGGGCGCGCCGCTGGTCCGCTGCGCGGTCGCCCTCGCCGGCGCGCGCGGCGGCAGGGCGATGGTGGCGCACATCCAGCTGCCCAACGTCAGGTTCTTCACCCGGCTCGGGTGGCAGCCGGTGGGTGGTCCGGAGACGTATGTCGGGCTGCCCCACCAGCAGATGCGTATCGCGCTGCCCTCACCGGAGATCGCCGCCTCGCTCGCCCGCGCCCTCGCCGAGGGCACGGACGGCTGAGGTCGTGGACCGCCCGGGCGGGTCAGCGCTGCAGGCCGGTCACCGGGGTGACTGCCAGGTCGAGCACCGTCGCCTGCCGGCCACCGGAGGCCAGCCGGAGCAGCCCGGTGTCGTCGATGACACCGACGACCGCGGCGTCCAGCCCGCGCGCATGGAAGGCCGCCGCGCACTCCTCCTCGCGGCCCGGCGGTGCGCAGAGCAGGAAGGCGTATGCCGGGAAGCAGGTCAGCCACGCGGCCATCGGGACGCCGGGCGGCCGGGGCAGGCGGTCGAGGTCCACCGTGACGCCGAACCGGCCCCACTCCAGCAGCATCGCCAGCGAGCCCACCAGGCCGGCCATGCTCACGTCCTTGGCCGCGACGGCGGCGCCCGACCCGGCGATCCTGGCCAGCAGCCGGACGTCCCCGGCCAGCTCGGCGCCCCGCTCGTCGAATGACCGGAAGAAGGGAAAGTCCTCGCGCATCGTGCCGTCGGTGCAGCACGCGACCACGAGCCGCTGTCCGGCCGCGACATGGGTCAGTGACAGCACCTTCCCGGCGTTCCCGACACCGAAGGCCGACACCGCCGGCGGACCGTCGTGCAGGGTGAGGTGCCCACCCACGACCGGCACGTCATACAGCCGGCTCGCGGCCTGCATGCCGCGCAGCGCCTCCCGGGCCAGGTCGGCGGTGCCCACGATGGTGTCGACGATGGCGCACGGTGTCGCCCCCATCGCGGCCAGGTCGTTGACGTTGGTCAGGACCGCGGCGAAGCCGGCGCCGTAGGGGTCGCGGGCGACGAAGGCGGGCAGCAGCGCCTCGCCGCAGGCGATGACCTGCCCGTCGTGGACCCCCGCGGCGGCGGCCATCCGGACCACCGCCCCGTCGTCACCGGGACCGTGGACCCAGCTCGCCGCACCCATCACGTCGCTGACCAGGCCGATCTCCGCCTTGGCCCGCAGGGCGGCGTGGGTGCGCAGGTGGGCCGCCAGCTGCTCCAGGTCGCCGAGCCCACCGGCCCGGCCCGAGGTCGCGTCCATGGCCGCCCTCCCTCCAGCGCCCTGTCGGAAAGTGTATGAGCCTTTTAACATAGAGGACGTGTCGCTGCCGACCTTTCTGAGTCTGCCGGAGCGAGGGAGCAAGCCACGCGTCGCGGGACTGACCCACGTCCTCGACAAGGGAGCCAGCGTCGCCGCAACGGAGGCGGTCCTGGCATCGGGCGCCGCTCACCTCGACCTCTGGAAGCTCGGCTGGGGCATCGCCTACGTCGACCCCGGGCTCCCGGCCAAGCTGTCGCTGCTCGCCGCGGCCGACGTGCGGGCCTGCCTCGGCGGCACCCTCATGGAGATCGCCTGGTGCCAGGGCAAGGTCGACGAGTGCCTGGACTGGGCTTCCGACGCCGGGCTCGCCTGCGTCGAGGTCTCCCGGGGCGTGGCGCCGATGCCGGTGGCGGACAAGCGCGACCTCATCCGGCGGGCGACCGAGCGCTTCGTCGTGCTGTCCGAGGTGGGCAGCAAGGACCCGCAGGATCACGCGAGCCCCGCGGAGTGGGCCGCGGAGGTCGCCGGTGACCTCGACGCCGGGGCGCGCTGGGTGATCGCGGAGGGCCGGGAGAGCGGCACGGTCGGCCTCTTCCGCCCCGACGGCACCGTGCGGGAGGAGCTCGCGGAGGCCGCCCTTCGCGGCGGCGGCCTGGACCGGGTGTTCTTCGAGGCGCCGCGCAAGGACCAGCAGGCCTGGTTCATCCGCGAGTACGGCCCCGAGGTGAACCTGGCCAACATCGCCCTCGACGACGTCCTGGCCCTGGAGACGCTGCGGCTCGGGCTCCGCGCGGACACGTGCGCCGTCCACGCCCCCTGGGTGCCGACGTGAGCCGGCCGCCGGTGGCCCGGCGACCCAACCTGGTGCCCGGCGCCTACCGGGGCGTCGCCGTCTCCGACGTGACCTGCGAGCTCGACGAGGGGTCGCTGGCGGCGCACTTCGTCGGCCTGGAGGCCTACCGGCGGACCCGGTTCGTCGTGGTCCGGCGCGGTGACCAGACCGCGATCCTGGCGGTGGAGAAGGAGTCCGCCGCGGACGGCGCGGACCCGCTGTTCGCGCCGATCACCGGCGTCACCCTGCTCGCCGGACCGCAGGAGTGTGCCTTCGTGGTCCGCCCCGACCTGGACGCCGCGGTGCCCACGATGCTGGCGCGCGCTGCCCGGGAAGGCGCGCCCGGCAAGCGCGGGGTGGTCATGCAGGACGGCTACGACCACATCAGCTTCATCGTGGACCCCGCACCGCTGCGGCTGACCGTCCGCGAGGTCGTCCCGCCCCACCCGGCGAAGCTCTTCGACCAGACCCGACGGCTGCTCGACGTCGCCGAGCACCTGCCCCCCATCGAGCTGGTCGCCGAGGTCGTCGACCTGACCGAGCTGGCGCACAGCCACCCTGCCGAGGCCTACCTGCTGCCCTGCCGGGGCGCCGGCGTCACGGTCGAGGGCAGCGTGACCTGCTACCTGGACCAGCGACCGGAGCACCGGGCCTGGACCCTGCTCGGCTGTGAGCGCTCGCAGCAGATCCACGAGTGGTTCTACGGCGAGCGAGCCGAGCAGGTCGACACCTGCCCCCGGCGGGCCGGGCCGACCCCCGGCGCGGTGCTGACCCGGTGCTGCCTGCTGGAGCACGAGGTGGTCACCGAGCCCGGCCAGGTCGTCGTGCCGTGGGGCGCCACCCTCGCCCAGGTGTCCGAGGCGCTGGTGCGGGTCGTGCGCGAGTGGGAGCCTTCGTGGGCACCCGGCTGACCGACTCCCGGCAGTACGCCCACCTGTGGGGGACCGCCGAGCTCGCGTCGCTGTTCGAGGAACCGGCCCGGCTGCAGGCGTGGCTGGACGTGCTCGCCGCGCTGGCGAGCGCACAGGCCCGGCTGGGGATGGTCCCGGCCGGGGCCGCAGCCGAGATCGCGACGCACGCGCGGGTCGACGCGCTCGACCTCGACCTGGTGGCCGAGCAGACCCGGCTGACCTCGCACTCGATGCTCGGCCTGATCCGGGCGCTGCAGCAGGTGCTGCCGGAGGCGGCACGAGAGCACGTCTACGCGGGCGCCACCGTGCAGGACGTCACCGACACGTGGTTCGCCCTGGCCATGCGCGAGGTCGGTGCGCTGGTCTGGCGCGACCTGCGCGCGATCGAGGAATCCCTGCTCGGGCTCGCCGTCTCCCACCGCGACACCGTGATGGCCGGGCGGACCCACGGGCAGCCGGGGGCGCCGATCACGTTCGGCTTCAAGGCGGCCTCCTGGGCCGACGAGGTGCGCCGCCACCTGGACCGGCTGCGGGAGGGGCGGCCACGGTGGCTGGTCGGGCAGCTGGGCGGGGCCGTCGGAGTGCTCGGCTTCTTCGAGCCGCAGGGCCTGGCGCTGCGGGCGCAGCTCTGCGCGGAGCTGGGCCTGGGCGACCCGGGGATCTCGTGGCTGAGCTCGCGCGACCGGGTCGCGGAGTTCGGGGGCCTGCTGTCCATGGTGTGCGGGACGCTGGCGCGGATCGGGACCGAGGTCTTCGAGCTGCAGCGACCCGAGATCGGCGAGCTGCGCGAACCCACCACGCCCGAGGCGGTCAGCAGCATCACGATGCCGCACAAGCGCAACCCCGAGGGCAGTGAGCACCTCGACACCCTGGCCCGGCTGGTCCGCGCCAACGCCGCCGTCCTGGTCGAGGGGATGGTCGCGGTCCACGAGCGCGACGGCCGCGGCTGGAAGGCGGAGTGGTCGGCGTTCCCCGAGGTCTGCCTGCTGACCGGGGTGGCGCTCGAGGTCGGCGGCCGGCTGGTCTCCGGCCTCGAGGTGGACGTCGAGGCGATGCGGGTCAACGTCGAGCGGCACGGCGACCGGATCGCGTCCGAGCGCCTGCTCGCCGGGCTGGCCGGGAAGGTCGGGAAGCACACGGCGCAGCAGCTCATGCACGAGGTGCTCAGCCCCGGGACCACGGAGGTCGCCCACGTCGTCGACGCCCTCGTCGCCGCCGGCGCCGCCACGGAGCAGGACTGCCGCCACTGGCTGGCCGTGCCCGCAACCGGCGCCGCCGGCGCGATGGTGGACACGGTGGTCAGCCGGGCTCGAGCCGCCCGCGCCGCGGAGCCGGACACATGGCCGTGACCCTGGCCCGCGCCGGGCTGGCGACCCTGCCCACCCCGCTCGTCCGGGCACACCGGCTGGAGGAGGCACTGGCCGCCGGGCCGATCTACCTCAAGCGTGACGACCTGACCGGGTTCGGCGTCGCCGGCAACAAGGCCCGCGCCCTGGAGTTCCTCATCGGCGACGCGGTCGCACGCCGGGCCGACGTCCTGGTCTCTGGGGGCAGCCCCTCCTCGAGCTTCTGCGCCGCGGCAGCGATGGCCGCCACCACCGCCGGCCTGGCGTGCGACCTGTTGTTCAGCGGGCCGGCACCCACCACCCCGGCGGTGAACATCGCCCTGGCCCGGGCGGCCGGCGCGCGACTGCACTTCGACGCCGCCCCGACGCGCGAGCAGCTGGACGAGGCGGTCGTCGCGCACTCGGCGCGGCTGGCGGCCGCGGGCCACCGACCGTATGCCGTGCCCCGCGGCGGTGCCACCGGGGTCGGCGCGGCCGGGTACGCCTGTGCCGCAAGGGAGCTCGCGGACCAGTGTGCCGCCGCGGAGATCTCGCCCGCGGTCGTGGTGGTGGCCACCGGGTCCGGGGCCACGCAGGCCGGCCTGGTCGCCGGGCAGGTCGGTTTCGGGCTGCCGTGGCGGGTGCTCGGCGCCTCGGTCAGCCGCGAGCCCGACGAGGCCCGGGCCCAGGTGCTGGGCGTCGCCCGCGAGTGCGCGCGGCTGCTTGGCCTGGCTCCCCCGGCCGCCACCGACGTCGACCTGCGCGACTGCCGCGGCCCCGGCTTCGGCGTGCCCTCGGAGGACGACCGGACCAGCGCGGCGATCGCCCTGCGCCACGAGGGGCTTCTCCTGGACCCCGGCTACGGGGCCAAGGCGATGAGCCTGCTGCGCCGGGAGATCCGCGACGGCACACCCGCACCGGTCGTGTTCTGGCACACCGGGGGCGTCGCCGCCGCCCTGTCCGCCCTCGTCCAGGGAGCACAGCCATGAACGCTCGCCCACGCCGCAGCGGTCCCCCCGTCGGCTCGGCAGCCCCCGAGCTGGTCGAGAGCGGCTTCACCCTCGAGAACGCCGACGCGCCGTTCCTGCACGACGGGCTCAACCTGGCCGACATCGCCCACGTGCTCGACCTGCGCCGGCGGGGCATCATCCCGGAGGCGGCGGCGCGGGACCTGCAGCGCGTCCTGCTGGAGGTCCACGGCACCGACGCGGCGCACTTCCCCTACGACCCGGCCCTCGGCGAGCCGTACAACTCGCGGGAGCACTTCTTCGTCGAGCGCCTCGGGGACGTGGCCGGCTGGTTGCACGCCGGACGGCCCCGGCGGGAGGCAGCGCGCATCGCGCTGCGGCTCTACGTCCGGCGCCAGCTGCTCGACCTCGTCGACGAGGTGGCCGCGTTCGCCCGCGAGGCCACCGACCTGGCGGACCGGCACGTCGCGACGCTGATGCCGGACCAGACGTACCTGCAGCAGGCGCAGCCCTCGACGTTCGGCCACTACGTCCTCTCGTTCGCCTACCCGGCGCTGAGGGACGGCCAGCGGCTGCTGGACGCCCTGGGGTGGGTCAACCGCAGCCCGGGCGGCGCCGGCTGCGTGAATGGCACCCGGCTGCTCGACGACCGTTCCTTCATCGCCGCCGCGCTGGGCTTCGACGACGTCATCGAGCACACGCGCGACGCGATGTGGCAGATCGACGGCCTCATCCACGTGCTGGCCACCGCCGCCAGCCTCCTCTCGACCCTGAGCAAGCTGGCCGAGGACCTGGAGATCTGGTCGAGCAGCGAGTTCGACTTCGTCGACCTCGACGACGGCTACACCCGCGCGAGCATCCTGATGCCGCAGAAGCGCAACCCCTACGCGCTGTCGATCGTGCGCGGCGCCTCCGGGGTGGTCATCGGCCGGCTCACCGGCTTCCTCGCCGTGGCCAAGAGCCCCTCCGCGCGCAGCGACAACCTGATCTTCGCGTACGGCGAGGTGCCGAGGGCCCTGGACCTGTCCACGCGCGTGACGCGGCTGATGGGCGGTGTCGTGCGCACGCTGCACGTCAACGCCGGGCGCATGGCCCAGGAGCTGGACGCCGGGTACACCCAGGCCACCGACCTGTGCGAGCACATCGTCCAGACCTGCGGGGTCGACTACCGCAGCGCGTACGTGGTCGTGGGCCGGACCGTCCGCGAGGCCAGCCGTCGGGGCGTCCCGGGCCGGGCCATCACCGGCGAGATGCTCGACCAGGTCGCCCTCGCCGAGACGGGACGCACGTGGGGCCTGAGCGGGCGCGACCTGACCGAGGTCCTCGACCCCGCGGCCATCGTGGCCTCCCGGACCGGGACCGGAGGGGCGGCGCCGCCTGCCGTCCGGGCCATGGTGGCGAAGTGCCGGCAGCAGGCGCGCGAGCTGGAGGACACGGTCCTCGGTCGGCGGCAGGACCTCGACGAGGCCACCGCCCTGCTCTTGGAACGGGCCCGCGAGCTGGCCGGGACGGGGGTGCGGTCATGACGGCGCCCGAGCCCCCGGTCCGGCTGCCTGACGACGTCGCCGTGGTCAACGTCGGGCTCACGCTGTTCGCCGACGCGGTGCGTGACCAGGCCGTGCCGGTGCAGCAGGTCGACTGGCGCATCCCGGCCGGCGGCGACCCGGCCATGGTCGAGGCGTTGGAGCAGCTGTACGGCGAGCGGGGCGAGGCGATCGACCGAGCCAACGCCGAGGTGGTGCGCCGCCTCGACCAGGGCGTGCCCCAGCTGGTCGGCTGCGAGCCGGCGGAGGCGCTCCTCCCGGACGTCTCGGGCCGGGTGCTCCTGCACTGCGGGCCGGCCCTCGCCTGGGCGGACGCGTGCGACCCGCTGCGCCGGTCCCTGCGTGCCGCCGCGGTGGCCGAGGGCTGGGCACCGGACGTGGCCGGCGCCGACCGCCTGCTGGAGGCAGGCGCGGTGGCCCTGGAACCGGCATACCGGCATGACGTCGTCCTGCCGATGGCCACGGCCATCGGCCCCACGCAGCCGCTGTTCGCGGTGGACAACCCCCACGGCGGCACCCGCGCGTTCAGCCCGCTGAACCAGGGCTCGGGGGACACGGCCTGGTTCGGCCGGGACACGCCGGGCGCGGTCGAGCGGCTGGTCTTCCTCCGCGACGTCGCCGGCCCCCTGCTCCGCGAGGTGCTTGAGCACTCCGGGCCCGTCGACCTGTTCGCCCTCGCGGCGCAGGGGCTCCAGATGGGCGACGACGTCCACCTGCGCACCCAGGCCTCGACCAACCTGCTGATCCGCACCTTGCTGCCCCACCTCGTGGCGCTCCGGGGCGACGACCGGGTCGAGCTGGCCCGCTTCCTGTCCGGCAACCACCTGTTCTTCCTCAACCTGGCGATGGCGGCGGCCAAGGCCGTGGCACTGTGGGCCGATCAGGTCGAGGGGTCGAGCGTCGTCACGATGATGTGCCGCAACGGGACGACGTTCGGCATCCGGCTCGCCGGCTCGGCGACCGTGCACCTGGCGCCCGCGCCACCGGTGTCCGACGCCCTGTACTACCCCGGCCACGGACCGGAGGACAGCGCGCCGGACATCGGCGACAGCGCCGTGCTCGAGCTGGTCGGCCTCGGGGCGGCGGCCGCCGCGGGCTCGCCTGCGGTCGCCGGCTTCCTCGGCGGCACCATGGCCGCCGCGGCGGCGCTGACCCGGCAGATGCAGGCCGTCTGCGTCACGCAGAGCACCCGCTTCAAGCTCCCGACGTGGCACAACGCGGGGACCCCGCTGGGCGTGGACGTGCGGTCGGTCGTGGAGCTCGGGACGACGCCCCGGGTCACCACCGGGATCCTGGACGCCACCTCCGGGGCCGGACAGGTGGGTGCGGGCGTCGCGACGGCTCCCCTGGGCTGCTTCCGCGCCGCCGTGGCCGCCCTGGCGCAGCCGTGAGCGGGTCACAGCGGTCCGTGGCCGCCCGGTGGGACGGCGGCCTGCGGGCGGTGGTCCGGGCCGGGGACTTCGACCTCGTCGTCGACGAGCCGTCGACGGCCGGCGGCAGCGGCACCGGCCCGCAGCCCACCGACCTCTTCCTCGCGTCCGTCGCCTCGTGCTTCCTGCTCGCCCTCCTGTATGCGGCGGGCAAGGCCGGGATCGAGCTGCCCGGCCTGGAGGTCCAGGCCACCGGGACGTATGCCGGCCTGCAGTTCGCCCGGGTCGACCTCGCCGTCTCCTCCGCGATCCCGGCCAAGCTGCTGGAACCGCTCGTGCCCGTCGCCGAACGCGTCTGCTACGTGACCAACACGTTGCGGGAGGTGCCCGTGCTCGGCATACAGGTGGCTGGCCTGGACACCCCGCCGCTGGCCTGACCGGACCACCCGGGGGTCGCCCTGACGGCTCTTCCGCTTTGCGGAGGCTGACACTATCGTGACCAGAAGTTGCCGATACTAAACGGCAACCATCCTCCGGACGTTGGCCGAGGGGAGCGCTCGTGCCACACAGGATCCTGGTCATCGGAGGCGGAGCCGCGGGGATCGGCGCCGCCGGTGGGGTCAAGGCCGCAGACCCGCGCAACGAGGTGACCGTCTACACCGAGTTCGAGGACGTGGGCTACAGCCCGTGCGGGATCCCCTACGTCCACGGCAAGGAGATCGACAGCTTCGAGCGCCTCTTCCTGGCCCAGAAGGAGGCTTACGTCCAGGCCGGGATCGACGTGCACTACGAGACCTGGGTCAGCTCGATCGACCTCCACCGCAAGGTCATCGACGTCGTCGGCGAGGGCGAGGTCCACTGGGACCGCCTGGTGGTCGCGACCGGGTTCGAGTACTCCGACCCGGGCGTGCCCGGCGGGCGGCTCGACGGGCTCTACTACGTCAAGAACATCCGGCGGGCCATGGAGTGGGACAAGGTCCTGGACACCGTCCGCTCGGCCGTCGTGGTGCATGCCACGCCGCTGGGCCTGGAGATGACCACGGCCCTCGCCCACCGGGGCATCGACACCCACCTCGTCGACCCCCAGCCCTGGGCGCTGGCCGACGTGGTCGACCCGGACATCATCGCGCCGGTGCAGGACTCCTGGCAGGAGATGGGCGTCCACCTGCACTTCAACACCACCCTCACCTCGTTCAACGGGACCCAGAGGCTCCAGTCCGTCGGCACGACCGCCGGTGAGATCCCGGCGGACCTCGCCGTCCTGTCCACCCACAAGCAGCCCAACGTGACCCTCGCTGCCCGCGCCGGCCTGAGGACCGGGCCCACGGGTGGCCTGGTCGTCAACGAGCGGATGGCCACGTCAGCGCCCGACGTGTACGCCGCCGGGGACTGTGCCGAGCTGCCGCACGGCGTGACCCGCGTGGGCGTGACCGGGCTGACCGGCAGCCATGCCTACGCGCAGGGCAAGGTCGCGGGTTTCAACGCCGGCGGCGGGACGAAGCGCTACCAGCCCGTCTACGTGCCGTGGGGGACGCCGGCGGGCAAGTGGGTCATCGGCGGCGCCTCGTTCGGCGAGACCCTGGCCACCGCGCTCGGGCTCCCCTTCGTCGTGGGCCGCGCGGAGGGCATCTCCCGGGCGCGCTACTACCCGGGCGTGCGCCCGGTCAGGGTCAAGCTGCTCGCGGAGCCCGACCAGCTGCGGCTCATCGGGGCGCAGATGGTCGGCCAGGAAGGCATCAAGGAACGTGCCGACTTCCTCGCCACGGCGGTGAAGTTCGGGCTGACGCTGCGCGACCTCGCGGCCATGGAGAACGTCTACTCCCCCGCGATCGGCGCCCTCAACGAGCCCATCGTGCTGGCGGCACAGAACGGCCTCGACAGCCTCGCCGGCGGAGGGTGACGTGCCCGTCTCCCGGTGGCTGCGCCAGCACGCCGAGCACCAGCTCCTGGTCGTCGCCCAGGACCGGGTCGGGCGGCAGTACGGCGGGGCCCGGCCGCGTCCTCCCCACGGACCCGGCGAGCTGTTCTGGCAACGGGTCTTCGCCCCCGCGTACAACCTCGTGCCCTGGTCGCTCCGGAGGAGGGTGCTGTGGGCGATGCCCGGCAGCCACCGGCAGCAGTGGACCTCCTGGGCGCACCCTCCGGGGCGTCGTCCGCCGGGGGTGTAGCCCGGCGCCGGCACCCGTGGTCCTCCTCCCGGGAGGACACCCGCACCACCGCAAGAATGGAGAACCGCCATGGCACAGATCGTCGGAGAACGGGTCAAGATCGGTGACGCCATCGTCGACTACGAGGACAAGGTCTTCGAGGACATCCAGGCCGAACCGGGCGAGCAGGCCTGGATCATGATGCACACGGTGCCGTTCGAGGGCTCGGTCGGGCTGGTCAACATGCTCACCGCGACGCGCATCCGCCGGAAGGGCTTCGACACCCACCTGGTGCTCTACGGGCCCGGCTCGCTCATGGCCGCAGCCACGCGGGGCTACCCCCGGGTCGGCGACGAGGCTTTCCCCGGCGAGCAGCAGTACAACAAGCAGCTGCGCACGTTCATGGACGAGGGTGGCCATGTCTACGCGTGCCGGTTCTCGGCGGCAGCCCTCTACGGGATGCGCGAGATCGACATGATGGAAGGCGTCCGGCCGATCAACCCGCTCGACGTCCTCGACGCCGTGCTCACCGCCCGCCGCGCGGGTGCGCTGCTGATGCAGACCTGGACCGTGTGACCGGTCGCGGGCTTTCCCGGCAGGCGGGTTGGGGCCGCCTGCCCACCACCTGTCTCGACCTGGGCCGGCGCTCGGACCCGGCCGGTTGAGCCGCACGGAAGGGGCGGACCATGGCCTCTGCTGATCGGGTCACGCGCCGCGTGATCGACGCCCACAGCCACATCGGCGAGCTGGCGGCGTGGAAGTTCTACAACCTGCCCACCCCGGTGAAGCCCACGGTGTACGACTTCGCCGGCCCGGACGACTACCTCAAGAACCACCTGGACCTCCGGGGGCTCGAGCGCGGCCTGGTCCTGCCCAACTACGGCATACCCGTGCAGGAACAGCCGTTCTCGCTCAACGACCTGGTGCTCGACGCGGTAGCCCGGGACGACCGGCTCAGCGGCGGCCTGTGGGTCTCGTTCCTGCCCGCCAACCGGGAGCTGACGATGCGGGCCCTGGCGAAGGCCGGCGAGGCGCGCATCGTCGCGCTCAAGACGACCTTCCTCCTGGGAGGCAACCCGAACCCGGAGACCTGGGACGCCGACACGCGGGAGGTCGCGGAGGCCTGCTTCGCGGCCGCGGAGCAGCACGACCTCGTGTTCCACTTCCACACCAGCGCGGGCGGCGCCTCCGACATCAACAACTTCATCCCGATGATCGAGGAGTTCGGCAAGCGGGTGAAGATCCACATCGTGCACTTCGGGGGCGGGGTCAGCGGTCACATCAAGCTGGTCCCCCAGTTCCTGGACTGGGTGGAACAGGGCTACAAGGTCTACACCGACACGACCTGGGCGATCGGGTTCGGTCCCCGGTGGCTGATGACCGAGATCGAGAAGCGCGGCGTCGGGGCGGACCGGGTGCTGTTCGCGTCGGACGAGCCGTGGAGCGACTTCTGGGGCGAGTACTGGAAGATCGCGGGCGCGGACGTGGGTGAGGAGCTCAAGGAGCGCATCCTCCACGGGAACTTCGAGGCGCTGTACGGGACGGGCTAGGGCATCCCCCGCGGCGGCGGCGAGGTGCGTCATGTCGTGGCGTGCTGCAGCGTGGCCCAGATGCCGTAGACGGCGAACGCGCACCCGCCGATCGCGAGCGCCACGCTCAGGAGCGGGTTGCTCCCCCGGCGCGCCGCGAAACGGGGGTAGACCGCGAAGACCACCAGCTGGCTGAGCCACAGGGCCACGAGGGAGGGCTTGAGCAGGGCGTTGTAGAAGCCCTCCGGGTCGATGAGGCTGATCGGCCCGGCGGCCACCAGCGGCACGGCGAGCACGCCGATGACGGTCCCGGTGGGGCGCCTCGTGACGACGTGCAGCAGCCGGCTCAGCGCGAGGAACTCCACCAGCATCACCCCGGCGATGCTGGCGGCGACGCCGAGGCCCACCGCGACGGCCAGCCCCGGTCCGCCGAGGACCCGGGCCACCGCCACGCCGGGGATCGGCGCGCGGGTGAAGGCGGGGTTGGCGGCCAGCGGCGCCACGGTCGCGACGACGCCGACCGCGACGAGGAGGTAGCCCCCGACCAGCCCCCGCCGCATGGTCCTGGTGGGGGTCGCGAGCTCCCCGCCGAGGAACAGCGGAAGGCTGCCGCAGACATACAGCAGGGCGGTCTGCGCGGTCGCGGTGCGGACCGCCCCGACCGGCGCCTGCAGGGTGAACGACCCGGCGGCAGCGCCGTGCCCCAACGTCACCGCGGCCAGGGCTGCGACGAGCACCACCTGGCCGACGGCCAGGAGGCCGGTGACGGCCAGGGTGACGGCGCGTCCTGCGAGCATGACGGCGGCGAGGACCAGCGGGAGCGCGACCTCGACCAGCGGGCGGTAGGGCTGGACGCCCGGCAGCACCGCGGGCAGCGTGTCGTAGGCGATCGAGGCCGTCGTGTACAGCAGGTAGAGCAGGTAGCTCGCGGTCCACAGGCCCGCCTGCACGAGCGCGACCCGCCGGCCGGCAGCAGCCTCGACGAACGCGAAGAGGCCGCCGGAGCCGGCCACGTGGCGGGAGTAGCGCAGCCACACCAGCAGGGGTACGGCGAACACGACCGCAGCGCTGACGTTCACCAGTCCCGCCGAGGCGCTGGCGTCGGCCACGATCGTGGGCGCGTAGAGGGCCGCCAGGGCCAGCGGGCCGCCGAACGAGACGAGGACGACACCGAGGAAGGCCGGCGACCTGATCGGCTCGCCGGGCTGGGCCCGCCGCTGGTAGCCGGGCGGCCCGACTCCGGGGACACCCGGAGCCGCGCGCTCGGCCGGCGCCGTGGAGGTCATGCCCAGCCGCCACCGCCACCGGAGGACTTGGTGGTCGACGGCGACGAGCCGCTGGCCCCGGCCATCATGGTGATCGACGCACCGGCCGGTGACACCACCCACCACTTGGCGCCGAACCCGTTGACGCCCTGCCCCTTGAGGTCACCCGCGGCGGCGTCGCCGGCGAAGTAGTACAACGGGTGGCCGCTGTAGGTCACCTGCTTCGAGCCGTCCGCTCGCGTGATCGTGGCGAGCATGGCGGCCTTGGCCGTGCCCGCTGCGGTCGGGGACCCCGTGGTCGTCAGCGGCGGCCAGTACCTGGCGCACGCGGTGGAGCAGGCGGACTTGCCGCCGGTGTCCGCGACGAACAGGTAGAGCGTGCGTCCCGCGCTGTCGGTCAGGTAGGTGCCGACCGGGCCGCTGTGGGTCTCGACCGTCACCGTGGCGGCCGCCACGCTGCTCGGGCTGCCGGAGGCCGGCGAGCTCGTGCCTGCGCTGGTGGTCGAGGAGGACGTGCCGCAGGCGGCCAGCAGGAGGGCCGGCACCGCGACCGCGACACCCAGAAGTGCGCCGGTCCGCGTCCTGGCAGGAAGGGTCGTCATGGCTGCTCATCTCCTTCGGGGACCGGTTCCCCGGGTGGGCGCCGGGTCCGCGTTGTGGGTTCAGTCCACACACGACATCCGCCGCTGCCACGGTTCACCCCGACCGCCGAGAGGACGGCTCAGGCCTGCCCCTCCTGGAGGGCGCGCAGCACCCTGGCCGACCGCTCGTCGGTGGGGTAGAACGTCTCGATCGCCAGCTCGGAGACCGTCACGTCCAGCGGCGTCCCGAACACCGTGGTGGTGCTGAACATCGAGAGCTCGTGGCCGCGGACGCGGCACCGCATCGGGACCACCAGCGCGTCGTGGTACTGGCTGCCGTCCTCGTCTCCCGGCAGCTCGCGGAGCTCGTCCAGCAGCGTGGCGAGCACGGGGGCGCCTGTGGCCTGCACCTGCCGCTCGAGCCGTCCCAGCAGGTGCGCCCGCCAGGCCGCGAGGTTGACGATGCGGGGCGCGAGCCCGTCCGGGTGCAGGCTGAGCCGCAGCACGTTCGCCGGTGGCTCCAGCAGGTGCGCGGCCACGCCCTCCATGAGGATCCCCGCCGCCCCGTTCGCCGCGACCAGCTCCCAGTGCCGGTCGACGACGACGGCGGGATAGGGGTCGTGGGCGTCGAGGATCCGGTTGATCGCGTCGCTGATGGCCGACATGGGGGCGTCGGTGAGCTGGTGCTCGGGGAACGCCGGCGCGAAGCCCCCGGCCAGGAGCAGCTCGTTGCGCTGGCGCAGCGGCACGTCCAGGCTCTCCGACAGGTGCAGGATCATCTCGCGGGTCGGCTTCGCGCGGCCGGTCTCGACGAAGCTGAGGTGCCGCGTGGACACCTGCGAGCTGCTGGCCAGGTCGAGCTGGGTCAGGCGTCGTCGCTGGCGCCAGGTCCGGAGGAGGTGCCCGACGGTCGGGTGCGCTGCGGTCGCGGTCGTCATGGCCGCATTCCATCGTCCTTCCCAGCGGTTGTGCCATGACCTTTGAGGTAATCGACTGGCGTCGCGCCGCGACCGAGGATCGTCCCCATGACCCGCCGCAGCCCGCGGCGGACCGACCGAGGACGGGACGATGACCGACTTCACCCAGCTGGCCCAGAGCTACATCGAGACGTGGAACGAGACCGACGCGACCGCCCGGCGTGCGGCGGTCGAGCGCCTGTGGGCGCCGACCGGGCGCTACGTCGACCCCATCGTCGACGTGCAGGGGCACGAGCAGATCGCCGCCACCATCGGCGCCGTCCAGGAGCAGTTCGCGGGGATGGCCTTCGAGCTGCTCGGCGGGGTCGACTCCCACCACGCCCAGGCCCGCTTCCAGTGGGGACTCGGCCCCGCGGGCCAGGAGCCGCTCGTCGTCGGGTTCGACGTGCTGGAGGTCGGGCAGGACGGCCGCGTCGCGACCGTGCTCGGCTTCCTCGACCGCGTCCCGGCCGGGGCGTGAGCGCCGTGTCCACGCCCAGCTACGCCGTCGGGATCCTGACCCGGGTCGACCTCAACGACGAGGTGGTGGAGTACCTGCGCCGGATCGACGACACCCTGGCCCCTTTCGGCGGCCGGTTCCTGGTGCACGGCGCCCGGGCGCGGGAGCGGGAGGGCACCTGGCCGGGCGGCCTCATCGTCATCGGGTTCCCCGAGGACGACGGGGCGGCCGCCTGGTACGCCTCGGACGCCTACCAGGCGATCATCCCGCTGCGGGCCGCCAACGCCGACGGGTGGATCGCGCTCTTCGACGGCGTCGTCCAGCCCCACCGTGGCATCGACGTCCTGCAGGACGCCCACGCCTGAAGCGGTTCCCGCCGCACGAGGAAGGCCCACCGCGCGGGGCCTTCCTCGCTGCCGTGACGGCGACCTGTCGCCGGGGGTGGGCGCGCGGCATACGTTGGAGGCATGGCCAACCGCCTCGCCACCGCCACCAGCCCCTACCTGCTCCAGCACGCGGACAACCCCGTCGACTGGTGGCCGTGGTCCGAGGAGGCCTTCGCCGAGGCCCGGCGCCGCGACGTGCCGGTGCTGCTCAGCGTCGGCTACGCCGCGTGCCACTGGTGCCACGTCATGGCGCACCAGTCCTTCGAGGACGAGGAGGTCGCCGCTCTCGTCAACGAGGGGTTCGTCGCGGTCAAGGTCGACCGCGAGGAGCGGCCCGACGTCGACGCCGTCTACATGACCGCCACCACGGCGATGAACGGCCAGGGCGGCTGGCCGATGACCGCGCTGCTGACCCCGTCCGGGGAGCCGTTCTTCACGGGCACCTACTTCCCCAAGGCCGGGTTCCTCCAGCTGCTCGCCGCGGTCCAGGACGCGTGGCTGACCCGGCGCGAGGAGGTCGTGGCGGCCGGCGACCGGATCGCGGGGGCACTGCGGGAGGCGGTCGCCCGGTCGACACCGCCGGCGCCCCTGGACGCCGCGGCCCTGGACCAGGCCGAGGAGCAGCTCGCCGGCGCGTTCGACCACCAGCACGGCGGGTTCGGCCGGGCACCGAAGTTCCCCCCGTCGATGGTCCTGGAGGCGCTGTTGCGCCACCACGCCCGCACCGGCTCGACCCGGGCGCTGGACATGGTCGAGCGCACCTGCGAGGCGATGGCCCGGGGCGGGATGTACGACCAGGTCGGGGGTGGCTTCGCCCGGTATGCCGTGGACGCCGCCTGGGTGGTCCCCCACTTCGAGAAGATGCTCTACGACAACGCCCAGCTTCTGCGGGTCTACCTGCACCTGTGGCGTGCCACCGGATCCGTTCTGGCACAACGCGTCTCGCGGGAGACCGCGGACTTCCTGCTGCGAGAGCTGCGCACGCCCGAGGGCGGGTTCGCCTCGGCGCTGGACGCCGACACCGACGGCATCGAGGGGCTGACCTACGCCTGGACCCCGCAGCAGCTGGTCGAGGTGCTCGGGCCGGAGGACGGGCACCGGGCCGCCCAGCTGCTGCACGTCACCGAGGCCGGCACCTTCGAGCACGGCATGTCCACGCTGCAGCTGCGCGCCGACCCGCCGGACCCGGCGTGGTGGGCCGACGTGCGGGCGCGGCTGAAGGAGGCGCGCGACCTGCGGCCCCAGCCGGCCCGCGACGACAAGGTCGTCACCGCCTGGAACGGCCTGGCCATCGCGGCGCTGGCCGAGGCGGGCGCACTGCTGGACGACCCGGCCCTGCTCGAGGCCGCCGCGCGCTGCGCCCGCTTCGTCGTCGACACCCACGTCGTCGAGGGCCGGCCGCGCCGCACCTCCCGCGACGGGCGCGTGGGCGAGGCGGCCGGCGTCGCCGACGACCACGGCGACCTCGCCGAGGGGCTGCTGGCGCTGCACCAGGCCACCGGCGACCCGCAGTGGCTCGAGGTGGCGGGCACGGTGCTGGACCTGGCCCTGACGCACTTCGCCGACGGACGGGGCGGGTTCCACGACACCGCCGACGACGCCGAGGAGCTGTTCACCCGGCCGCGCAGCGACGCCGACAACGCCGAGCCCTGTGGCCAGTCCTCGATCGCCCACGCCCTGCTGACGTGGTCCGCGCTGACCGGATCCGCCGAGCACCGCGAGCGGGCCGACGCCGCGATCGCCGCCGCCGGCGCGCTGGCCGGCCGGGACCCGCGCTTCGCCGGCTGGACCCTCGCCGCCGCCGAGGCGTCCCTGGCCGGGCCGCTGCAGGTCGCCGTCGTCGGCGAGGACGCCCACGCCGGGGCGCTGCTGGACGTGGCCCGTCGCTCCTCCTCCCCGGGGCTCGTCCTCGCCGCGGGCGCACCGGACGCGCCCGGCATACCCCTGCTGGCGGACCGGCCGCTCGTGGCGGGCGGGTCGGCCGCCTACGTGTGCCGCGGGTTCGTCTGCGACGCGCCGGTCACCGACGCCGCCGCGCTGCGGGAGGCCCTGGCGCGCGGCTGAGCGGACAGGGTGCCGAACCGCCCCTCCCGCGGGACCATGAGGCATGACGCGTGCCCCCGAGAGCGTCCACAGCATCGCCGCCGCGACGCTCGGTGACCTGCCGGACGACCGGCTCGAGCTGTTCCGCGTGCGACTCGACCGGTGGTGGACCGACCTGTGGCACGGGCTGCGTGGCGTCTACTCCCCCGCCGCCACCGAGGAGGTCGCCAAGCGGCTGGTCGTCCTGGCCGCCACGGCCTACCGCGAGCGCGACCCCGAGCTGCACCGGCTGGACCTGGAGCGCATTCTGCAGCCGGACTGGTTCCAGTGCGAGCAGATGCTGGGCTACGCGGCCTACACCGAGCGGTTCGCCGGCGACCTCGACGGGGTGCGCAAGAAGATCCCCTACCTGGAGGAGCTGGGGGTCACCTACCTGCACCTCATGCCGCTGCTGCTGCCCCGTGACGGCGACAACGACGGCGGCTACGCCGTGGCGGACTACCGCAGGGTGCGACCCGACCTCGGCTCGGTTGCTGACCTTCGCGAGCTGGCCTCGGCGCTGCGACGGTCCGGGATCAGCCTGTGCCTCGACCTGGTGCTCAACCACGTCGCGCGCGAGCACGAGTGGGCGGTGCTGGCCCGCCAGGGCAGCGAGAAGCACCGGGCCTACTTCCACCTCTTCCCGGACCGGCGCGAGCCGGACGCCTACGAGCAGACCCTGCCGGAGGTCTTCCCCGACTTCGCCCCGGGCAGCTTCACCTGGGACGACGAGGTCGGCGCGTGGGTGTGGACCACGTTCAACGCCTGGCAGTGGGACCTCAACTGGGCCAACCCCGACGTCCTCGCCGAGTTCGCCGACATCATGCTGTTCCTGGCCAACCTCGGCGTGGAGGTGCTCCGGCTCGACGCGATCGCCTTCCTGTGGAAGCGGCTCGGCACCACCTGCCAGAACGAGCCCGAGGTCCACCACCTCACGCAGGCGCTCCGCGCGGTGATGCGGATCGCCTGTCCCGCAACGGTTTTCAAGGCTGAGGCGATCGTGAGCCCCCGCGACCTGATGCAGTACCTCGGGCAGGGCAGCCACCACGGCAAGGTCAGCGACCTCGCCTACCACAACGCCCTCATGGTGCAGGTGTGGTCGATGCTCGCGGCGAAGGACGTCCGCCTGGCCGCGCACACCCTGGGCTCCCTGCCGCCGTCCCCGACGACATCGGCGTGGATCACCTACGTGCGCTGCCACGACGACATCGGCTGGGCCGTCGACGACCGCGACGCCGCGGCCGTGGGCCTGTCCGGCCCCGCCCACCGGGCGTTCCTGTCCGACTGGTACACCGGGGACTTCGCCGGCTCCCCGGCGCGGGGGCTGACGTTCCAGCACAACCCGGCGACCGGCGACCGGCGGGTCAGCGGCACGACCGCGAGCCTCATCGGGCTGGAGGCCGCGCTGGAGCAGGCCCACGCCCCCAGCGCGCTGACCCGGCGGGACCCGGCCGACCCGGCGCCCGACACCGCCGACGTGCGCGCCGCCCTGGCCCGGGTCCGGCTGGTGCACGCGATCGTCTTGGGCTGGGGCGGGGTCCCGGTGATCTGGAGCGGGGACGAGCTGGGCCAGCCCAACGACCCGCACTGGGCCGACGAGCCCGGACACGCGGACGACAACCGCTGGGCGCACCGGCCGCGGCTGGACCGGGAGCTCGCCCACGCCCGGCACGACCCGGGGACCGTCCCCGGTGCGGTGTTCGAGTCACTGGCCCACCTCGCCGCGGTGCGCTGCGGGCTGCCCCACCTGCACGCGGCCGTCCCGACGCAGGTGCTGCCGGTGGCCGACCCCGGCGTGCTGGGCACGGTGCGCCGGCACCCGCTCGGCGCGCTCGTGGCGCTCTACAACGTCACCGACACCTGGCGCGCCTGGCCGGCGGAATGGGTGGCCGACGAGGGTGTCGACGACCCGTACGACGCGATCGGCGCCCACCGGGTGCAGCCCGGCGAGGACGGCAACCTGTGGCTTCCGCCGTATGCCGCGTGGTGGCTCGTGCAGCACCCCTGAGCAGGTGCGCCGCGTCGCCCACCAGTGCCCGCGCGGGCTCAGGCCTCGGGCTCCGCCTCGATCGCGTCGAGGTCGCGCAGGGCGTAACGCAGGTGCTCCCACTCCTCCTCGAGGATCACGTGCAGGCACGAGAGGACGGTCTCCTGTTCCTCGGGGTCGTGCGGATTCCGGCGCGTCGAGGCCAGCACGGTGGGCGAGACGGTCGCGAGGAAGTCGCGCACCATCGCGACGCGGCCGGCTCGGACCTCGAGCACCTCGGCGTACGACGGAGCGACCCTCGAGAAGACCGCCACGTCGTTGCCGTCGGCCTCGCTCTCGGCGTTCGGCTGGCCGATCGGGTGGTAGGGCTGCTCGATCTCCAGGATCGCGCGGCCCAGCCAGGTGTCCGTGGCCATGACCAGGTGCCGCAACGTCTGCGCGAACGACCACTCTCCCCCCACCGACACGTCGACCGTGCCCGCCGGCATGGCCTCGACGCGCTCGAGCGCGGTCGCCCACGTGCGCTCGAGCGTGGCCCAGGCCGCTCGCAGGCCGTCGGGGTCCACGGCGCGCCGGTCCGCGCGGCCGGGGAAGCGGCGGTCGAGCTCGGCATCGACCAGCGGGGCCACGTCGACGCCGTTGACGCGCAGGAAGCTTCCACCGCCCTCGCAGAGCCACGGCGCGTCGATGTCGGCTCCAGCCAGGTCGACCCCACGCATCACGACGCCGGACAGGTCAGCCCGGACGAACCGGGCGCGGCGCAGGTCCGCGTCGACGAACTCCGCTCCCTGCAGCTCATCGGATCGGGTGAAGCTGGCCATGGCCCCTCCTCGTGGTGCGTCCCCGTGTGGCCCCGCGCCACATCATCGACCAGGAAGCACCCTCGTGGGTGCGTTCCGCGGGATCACCCGGCGCCGGGCAGTGACTCGGACGAATTCGCTTGAAGGGACCGTCCGGCCGTCCGTACGTTGCCGCAGTGACCACCACGGTGCCCTACCGCCCGCTCCCGCTGGACCTGTCCGACGTTCGCTACGCCCACAGCCCCGACTCGGTGGTGCAGCCGGGAGTGCCCGTCGGCGAGACCGTCGAGCTCGACTGGAGTGCCAGCGCTGTCTACCCCGGCACCTCGCGGAAGTTCTGGGTGCACGTCCCTGCGCAGTACGACCCTGCCGAGCCGGCGGCGCTGATGGTGTTCCAGGACGGGCGCCTGTACCTGGACCCCGAGGGCGAGGTCCGCGGCGGGATCGTCCTGGACAACCTCATCCACAGCGGGGACATCCCGGTGACCATCGGCGTCTTCGTCGACCCGGGTGTCCTCCCGGACGCCGAGGACCCCAAGAACCGCAACGTCGAGTACGACGCGTTCGACGACCGCTACGTGACCTTCCTGTTGGAGGAGATCCTGCCCGAGGTCACGTCGCGCTACGCCGTCACGACGGACCCCGACCGGTGGGGCATCTGTGGGGGCAGCAGTGGCGGCAACTGCGCGTTCACCGCCGCGTGGTTCCGCCCGGACCGGTTCCGTCGGGTGATCACCTGCCTGTCCAGCTTTGCGCAGATGCCGGGCGGAAACCCCTACCCCGAGCTGATCCCCGGCGTGCCCGGCAAACCGCTGCGCGTCTTCATGCAGGCGGGGCACCGTGACCTCGGCTGGGACCAGCCCGGGCGGAACTGGCTCGCCGAGAACCTGCGCGTCGCCGCCGCTCTCGCCGAAGCCGGCTACGACGTCCGTCTGGCCCTCGGCGACGGTGGCCACAACCCCAACCACGGCGGGGTCCTGCTGCCCGACGCCCTCCGCTGGCTGCTGGGCCGACCAGGGACAGCCGCCGCAGCCCGCACGGTCGACGGAACCGGCCGCGATGTCCCTGGCACCTGCGCCAGCGTCGGCCGAGGCACCGTCCGACCAGCCACCGCGGACGACCTCGAGGCGTTGCTCGACGTGCAGGAAGAGGGCGCGGTCGCCGGACTGGCACACATCTTCCCGCAGGACACGCACCCGTTCCCGCGAGCGGAGCTGCTCCAGAGATGGTCCGCAGAGCTCGAGGACCCGGCCATCAACGTCTACGTCAGCCTCGATGCCAGTGGGGCACTGACGGGTTTCGCCGCCACGCGAGGTGCCGAGCTGCTGCACTTCGGGACCGCCGTGCGCACCTGGGGCACCGGCGCGGCCCAGCAGCTGCACGACGCGGTGCTCGGCGAGCTGTCACGCACCGCCCCCGTGGGAAGCGGCCAGCTTCGGCTGCGCGTGTTCGAGGCCAACCACCGGGCGAGGCGCTTCTACGAGAAGCTCGGCTGGACCGGGACGGGGCAGCGCACCCACACCTCGTTCCCGCCGCATCCGGTCCTCGTCGAGTACCACCGCAGCCGGTGACCTCCACGACTCGACAGCGACGTTGACGTCAGAGCACGATCGCGCGGTAGTCCGGCTCCAGCCGGGGGAGCTCCTGGACGAGCCCGGGCGCGCCGACGAACAGCGCCGTCGCCCAGATGTCGGACCACAGCAGGGACGGCCCGACCACCGTCACCGAGCCGGTGCGACGCACCCACTCCTGGCGCTCGGGGTCCCACAGGTGCGCGCCGCGCGCGGCGGTACCGGACGTGGCGACCCCGCCGCGGACCATCTCGACGACCTCGGCGATCCGGGAGCGGTCGCGGGGGTCCTCGATGCCGATGCGCCACGGCCGCGCCGGGCCGCTGGCGTCGTGGCCGCCGAGGGCGATGTCGCCGCCGGCGTTGACGCTGTGGGCGTAACCGTCCAGCCGGTCCAGCACCCCGGCCGCCCGTTCGACGGCCCAGCCCTTGACCAGCCCGGTGGGGTCCCAGCGCCGCGTGCCGTCCTCGTCGGGCAGCTCGCAGGTGAACGCCCCCTGCGTGCGCTCGGTCGCCTGGCGGCACCAGCTCGCCACCTCCCGCACCAGGGGGTCGCTGTCGGCCAGGCTCAGCTCGCCCCGGCGGATCCGGCGGACCTCGCTGCCGCGCTGCCACAGGCTGAACAGCGCGTCAGCGTGCCGCAGCTCCTCGAACGCCTCCTCCACGACCTGCTCGACCGCGGCGCACCGCAGGTCGGCGCCGCGCAGGTGGATGCTGACCGGCATCCCCATGATCTGCTCCACCCAGGCCCGCTGGCCGGTGGCGAGGTCGGCGGTCACAGGTGGGCCTTGTCGATCGCGGACTGCAGCGACTGGATGTAGCCACCGCTGGTGACCGTGGCGCCGGAGACCATGTCGATCCGGGCGCTCTGGGCGCTGATCGCCTCCTGGCCCAGCACCGGCAGGGCGTAGCCGTTGATCTCGGCGTCACGCGGGTTGTCCTGCGGGTACTGCACCGGGGTGACCTGGGTGATCTTGCCGTTGCTCACGCTGATCTGGATCTGCACCGTGCCCCAGCGGGTGGCCGCGGGGTCGCCGGTGAACGTGCCGGACGTCCTGCTCCCGGAGCCGGTCGAGGGCGTGGTGGTCGTCGCCTTCGGCGCCGGGGTGGTCACGGTGCCCGACGAGCCGTCCTCACCCCCGGAGTCGTCGCCACCGCCACCGGTGCCCGACGTCGTCGTCGGGCTCGGCGTCTGGGTCGAGCTGCTGCTCGTCTGCGGCAGGGCGGCACCCACGGCCGCCGAGGCCGTCGGCGTGCCGCTGTTCGTGCTGGTCCGGTAGCTGAAGAGCAGGACCAGGATGGTGATGGTCGACAGGAGTGCGGTGATGATGCGTCGCATCGGGCTGGGTTCCCCTCGGGTATGCCGGGTGGCTGTCCTGGTCAGTAGCTGAAGCGTTCGAGGTGCACGTGCCGGGGCGGCACGCCGGCGGCCTGGGCGGCCCGCCCGGCGGCGGTCATCCAGCCCGCGCTCCCGCACAGGTAGACGTCGTGGTCGGACACGTCCGGCACGAGCTGGCGCAGGGCGCTCACGTCGTCGAGGTCACCGGCGGACTCGGGCAACCAGCTCTCCACGCCCTGGCGGCGCCGGCCGGGGACGAGGAACAGCCGTGCCCCCTTGGCCGAGGCGAGCTCGACCAGCTCCTGGCGCAGGATCGCGGTGTCGTCGTGCCGGCATCGGTAGATGAGGGTGACGTCGCCGGGCCGCTGGTCGAGCTCCTCCAGCAGCGCCCGCATCGGGGTGACGCCGATGCCGGAGGCCATGAGCAGCACCTTGCGACGGGTACGCACCCCGGCGTGCAGGCGGCCGTAGGGACCCTCGACCAGGACCCGGGTGCCGGGCTTGACCCGTGCGAGGGCGGCCGACCCGTCACCGAGGTGGGCGGCGGTGATCCGCAGGCTCGTGCCGTCCGGCGCGGCCGACAGGGAGTAGGGGTGGGCCCGGCTGGCGCCCGGACCGTCCAGGAAGCGCCACTGGAAGAACTGCCCGGCCCGCGCCCCGAGCCGGTCCAGGTCGCGGCCGCCGATGACCACGGTGGTCACCGAGGGGCTCTCCGCGCGGACGTCGGTGACGACGAGGCGGTGACGCCAGCTGCGGTAGACGGGAAGCCCCACCCGGTAGAGCAGGACGCTGCCGGCGGCCGCGGCGTACAGGCCCCACCAGAAGACGGTGGAGACCGGCGAGGTGAGGAACTCCTTGCCGGTCCACAGCTGGTGCGGCAGGGCCAGGCCGGCGCCGAGGTAGGCGTAGAGGTGGATCAGGTGCCACGACTCGTAGCGCAGCCGGGCCCGGGCGGCCTTGACCGAGGTCACCACGACCGCGACCAGGGCAACCGTGCCGGCCACGGCCAGCAGCATGCCCGGGTAGTTCACGACGAAGTCGACGATCGTGCCCCACAGGCCGGCCGGGGAGGTGGCCGCGTAGCCCAGCGTGATCAGCACGATGTGGGCGAGCATGAGGTTGAACGAGGTGAAGCCGACCAGGCGGTGGCGCCGGGCGAGCTCGTCCTGGCCGTAGCTGCGCTCGACCGCGGGGATGCGGGCCATGAGCAGCACCTGGATCAGCAGCAGGTCCGAGGCGACCAGGCCGGTGACCCGGCCCAGGCTGGTCAGCCCGGTGCCCACGGCCCCCAGGTCCTGCAGCCCGCCGCCGGCGACCCACAGGGCCACGACGAACAGCAGGCTCAGCCAGGTCAGCGCCCCGGCGGCGTCGCGCCACCAGCGGGGCGTCTGCGGCGCAGGCGGCACGGTGGGAGCCCGGTCGACGCGGGAGCCGGCCGGGCGCTGCTGCTCGATGACCTGCGGTGTCGTGCTCACGTGGTCCAGATTCGGGGCGGATGCTGGGCGTTTGCTGTGAGCCAGCCGCACCAGCATCTGTGAGCCTTCTCAGACGGCCCTCAGAGCAGTCGGCTCAGCTCCACGCCCCGAGGACCACCCCGCCGATGCGGATGATGAACCCGCCGACGACGAGGACGAACACCACGCGCACGAAGCCCGCCCCGCGGGCCACGGCGGTGCGGGCGCCGAGGTAGGCCCCGAGCAGGTTGCACCCGCCCATGAGCAGCCCGATCCGCCACATCACCGCACCCTGCGGGATGAACACGGCCAGGGCGGCGACGTTGGTGGCCCAGTTGGCCATCCGGGCCTTGGCGCTGGCCTGCAGGAACGCGTAGCCGAGCAGGCCGACCAGGGCGAAGACGAAGAACGAGCCCGTGCCCGGGCCGAGCGCGCCGTCGTAGACGCCGATGACGAAGCCGGCCGCCGTCGCCGCGATGACGTGGTGGTGCCCGGCGAAGCGCAGCTGCGTGGCCGAGCCGAGGTCAGGCTTGAGCAGCGTGTAGGCCCCGACCGCGACGAGCACGACCAGGATCAGCGGGTTGAAGGCGCTCTTGGGGATGTGCGACCCGAGCACCGCCCCGCCGAGCGAGCCGAGGAAGGCCACGCCGGCCATCGGCAGGGCGGTGCGCAGGTCGGGACGCACCCGGCGGTAGTAGGTCAGCGAGCTCGCCGACGTGCCGCAGATGGAGCCGAGCTTGTTGGTCGCCAGGATCTGCACCGGGGCGGCGTGCGGGAAGCCGAGCACCAGCGCCGGCAGCTGCACCAGCCCTCCCCCGCCGACCACCGCGTCGATCCAGCCGGCGGTGAGGCCGGCCAGCATGAGCAGGAGCGTGGTCTGCAGCGACGGGTCGCTCACGCCCCCAGCCAGCTGTCCACGATCTGCAGGATGTCCAGCAGCTCGTGGGCGACGCCGTCAGGGGTGACGTCGACGTGCACCTGCTGGTCCATCGGGATGTCGGAGTGCGGCACCCAGATCGCCCGCAGCCCGGCCCGCTGCGCGCCGTGGACGTCCTCGTAGGGCCGGTCGCCCACGTAGACCGCGCCCGCCGGGTCGTCGACGCCGACCGCGGCCATGGCCGCCCGGAACGCCTCGCGGTGCGGCTTGGCGTGGTCGATCTCGGAGGTGTAGACGGCACCGTCGAGCAGGTCGAGCACGCCGTCACGGGCGAAGACGCCGTCGTGGTAGCCGGCCGGCCAGATCGTGTTGGACAGCACGCCCACCTTGACGCCGCGCTCCCGCAGGCCGCGCCACAGCGGCTCGACCTGCGGGTCGGTGAACGTGTGCGGCTCCCAGAACTCCTGGTATGCCGTGAGCGCGGCCGGGTGCCCCGGGTGGTCGCTCTCGACGCCGGCCTCGCGCAGCACCTGCTCGATGTGCGCGCTGCCGCCGTCGACGCGCAGCCGCTTCCACGCCCGGTCCTCGACCGCGAGGATCCGCGCGGCGAGGGCCTCGGCGTCGACGAAGTCGTCGGCCCGGGCCGCCAGCTCGCGGGCGTAGACCCGCCACTGCTCGGCCAGGTCGATGGTGTGCCAGGGCGTGAGCGTGCCGCCCCAGTCGAAGATGACCGCCTCGACCGGGGTGCTGCCGGAGCTCATCGCGCGTCGGGCCCGCGGACCTCGGCCACGACGGCGTCGACGATGCCGTCGACGGCCACCTCGCGCCGCTCGCCGCTGGCACGGTCCTTGAGCTCGACCGTGCCGTCGGCCAGGCCGCGGCCGATGACGACGATGGTGGGCACGCCGATGAGCTCGGAGTCCTTGAACTTCACGCCGGGGCTGACGCCCTTGCGGTCGTCGTAGAGGACCTCGACGCCTCGGGCCTGCAGCGCGGCGACGATCTCCTCGCCCTTGGCGAAGACGGCGTCGTCCTTGCCGGTGGCCACGACGTGCACGTCGGCCGGCGCGACCTCGCGGGGCCAGACGAGGCCGATCTCGTCGTGGGTGCCCTCGGCGATCGCGGCCACGGCCCGGCTGACGCCGATGCCGTAGGAGCCCATCGTCACGGTGACGAGCTTGCCGTTCTGGTCCAGCACCTTGAGCTCGAGCGCGTCGGCGTACTTGCGGCCGAGCTGGAAGATGTGGCCCATCTCGATGCCGCGCGCGGACTCCAGGGGGTGGCCGCAGTTGGGGCAGGGGTCGCCGTCACGGACCTCGGCGGCCTCGATCGTGCCGTCGGCGCTGAAGTCGCGGCCGGCGACGAGGTCGATGACGTGCTGGCCGGAGACGTTGGCACCGGTGACCCACGCGGTGCCCTCGACGACGCGGGGGTCGAGCAGGTAGCGGATGCCGGACTTGCCGTCCTCGCCGAGGACCTCGGGGCCGATGTAGCCCTTGACCAGCGCGGGGTTGCGCGCGAAGTCGGCCTCTGCGAACGCCTCGACCTCGGAGGGCTCGAGCTGGGCCCCGAGCCGCTTCTCATCGATCTCGCGGTCGCCGGGCACGCCGATGGCGAGGGGCTCGCGGGTGCCGTCGGGGTGCACCACGGTGACGAGCACGTTCTTCAGGGTGTCGCCGGCGGCCCAGGGCCGGTCCTCGCGGGGGAAGTGCGCGTTGAGGTGGTCCACCAGCGACTCGATGGTGGGCGTGTCGGGGGTGTCCTCGGCGTGCGCGGCGGGCAGCCCGTCATACGCAACCGCCTCGGGGACGGGCACCTTGACCGCCTCCACGTTGGCGGCGTAGTCGCACTGGGTGCACCGCACGTAGGTGTCCTCGCCGTGCTGGGCGGTCGCGAGGAACTCCTCGGACTTGCTGCCGCCCATCGCCCCGGCCATCGCGGCGACGATGACGTAGTCGAAGCCGAGCCGGTCGAAGATCCGGATGTAGGCCTTGCGGTGCGCCGCGTAGGAGGCGTCCAGCCCGGCGTCGTCGATGTCGAAGGAGTAGGAGTCCTTCATCGTGAACTCGCGGCCGCGCAGCAGGCCGGCGCGGGGACGCGCCTCGTCGCGGTACTTCGTCTGGATCTGGTAGATCGACAGGGGCAGGTCCTTGTACGAGGAGTACAGGTCCTTGACCGCCAGGGTGAACATCTCCTCGTGGGTGGGCCCGAGGAGGTAGTCGGCGTCCTTGCGGTCCTTGAGCCGGAAGATGTTGTCGCCGTACTCGGTCCACCGGCCGGAGGCCTCGTAGGGCTCGCGGGGCAGCAGCGCCGGGAAGAGCAGCTCCTGGGAGCCGATGGCGTCCATCTCCTCGCGGACGATGCGCTCGATGTTGCGCAGCACCTTCAGGCCGAGGGGCAGCCAGGTGTAGATGCCCGGGGCGACGCGGCGGATGTAGCCGGCGCGCACGAGCAGGCGGTGGCTCGGCAGCTCCGCGTCGGCCGGGTCCTCGCGCAGGGTTCGCAGGAACAGGGTCGACATGCGCAAGGCGGCCACGATCACTCCTTCGTCAGGTCCGGTCGCGACGCTCGCCCCGGACCCCGCGAGGATATCGGCCCACGGCGGGCGTGCTCACGGCAGTTTCACGCCGCGGTATGCCGTGTGCCTGCCACTTTCGTCCCGGGTCGCCTTGAGGGCGGTGCGCACCATGGGCAGCTGCAGCGGCAGCCGGGCGATCGTGGCGAGCTGCCGGCGCCGGCTGGCCGGGCGGCCCGATCCCCGCCGGCGCTCGACCCGGCGCGTCTCGTCCACGGCCATCTGGATGTTCGCGGGGAACACGGCGACCAGCAGCGCGGCGCTGGCCCAGCCGGCGAGGCGGCGGGTGCGCGGGTGCAGCAGCCCTGCGGCACAGGCGATCTCGGCCATGCCGGAGGCGTAGACCAGGCCACGGCGGGCCGGCAGCCGGCGTGGGGTGATCGACTCGAACGGCTGCGGTCGGACCAGGTGCAGCACGCCGGAGGTGGTGAACAGCGCGGCGAGACACTTGAGGTCACGGGTGAGCGGGGCGGCCATGCCCCGATCCAACCAGAGGTCCGCGTCAGAGCAGGATGGTGGCGAAGCTGCCGACCTCCGTGAAGCCGACCCGCTTGTAGGTCGCCCGGGCGGGGGCGTTGAAGTCGTTGACGTAGAGCGTCACCATCGGGGCGACCTCGCGCTCGATGATGTCGACGACCGCGGCCATTGCCGGCTCGGCGTAGCCCTGGCCGCGCCACGACGGCTTGAGCCAGACGCCCTGCACCTGGGCGACGCCGAGGGCCACCGACCCGACGTCGGCCTTGAAGACGACCTCGCCGTCCTCGACCCGCACGAAGGTGTGGCCGCGGGAGATCAGCGCCGCGATGGACTGGCGGTAGGCCGTGTCCGAGCCCCAGTAGGGCGGGTAGCCGATCTCGTCGGTGAACATGGCCGCGGCGGCAGGGACGACCAGGTCAACCTCGTCGAGGCGGGCCCGGCGCACCGCCGGGTCGGGCGTGACACCGCAGTCCACCGGGCTGTCGGTCACCGCCAGCATCGGCTGGTGGGCCCGGACCGCCCGCGCCGGGCCCCAGTGGCCGCCGAGCTCCTGCCACAGCCCGTGGACCGCATCGGCCGGGCCGAACAGCGAGGAGCACTGCCGGCGCCAGCGCCGCACCTTGGCGGCGAAGGCGACCACTGCGTGCTCGTCGGCCTCGACCGGGACGAGGTTGGCCGCCGCCCAGCACAGGGAGGTCAGCTCCTCCCCCTCCGCGTAGCCGAGGAGGCTGCCCGGCTGGGTGGCCAGGGCGCCCTCGAGGATGCGCGCGGCGACGAAGACGTTGGCCGCGGCGTCACGGGCGCACACCTCGAGCGCGCCGTCCCGGTCGGCGACCGTGAGGGCGCGGACCGGGCTCTGGGTGCGCAGCACGCCTCCAGCGTGCCCGTCGGCGGCGCCGGTGTCGACCGCTTCGCGCGGTTCGTGGTGCGATCGACGCGCCACGACACGGGCTCGGCCTCAGCGCGCCGGGCGACCGACGGGCTCCAGCCCCGCGGCGATCTGCTCGGCGAGGCGCTCCTGCTCCCGGCGCGCATTGCGCCAGCCCACCACCTGAGTGGCGCGAGCCGGTCCCCGCCGGGGCACCGCCTCAATGACCCACGGCCGCCCCAGCACCACGCGAGCGAGGACACCGGCCAGCAGGAGCAGGATCACCACAGCCAGGTCCACCACGGCCAGGAGCAGCGGAAGCAGCAGCCACCAGAACAACGCCCCGGCAACCACCATCCCGACGACGACGAGGACCCCGATCAGGAGGTCGTCCCCGAGGTCACCCCAGGACGAGCCGCCACCACCGTGGTGCCCCGATCCGCCGGAGCCACCGTGGTGGCTGCTGCCGCCGACCGGGACGTCCGGCAGGTCCAGTCCGCTGAAGTCCTTGCGCTCCCCCGCCTTCCGGCGCCGCCAGCCTCCGACCCGGCGCGACAGTGCCGACCAGCGCGGCTCCCACACGACGCGGACCACCCAGTCCATGCCGTCCGGCGCAGCGACCAGGCGTCGCCCCCTCATGACCCTTCCCCCACTTCTCGGCTGCTCAACGGCTCAGAGTGTGCCAGAGCGCCGAGGACCTGTACGGCCCCGCGGTGCGGCGCGACGATGGGAGGGGCAGGGCTGAGGGCCGGGGCAACCCGGCCGGCGGGAGGCACACCATGAGACTCGACCACCTCTTCGACGCCACCTGGCACTACGACCTGTTGCAGGAGGTCGGCTCCACCGACGGGGGTGACGGACAGGTCTACGGCCAGGGCACCGGCATCCTCTCCGGGCGGGTCAACGGCACCGCCCGGTGGTCCAACTACCCGCGGCTGCGGGGCGGCTACGCATTCCCCGAGGCCCGGGGCACCGTGGACGTGGCCGACGGCGGCTTCGTGCTGTTCAGCCTCACCGGGATGTCCTCCGTCACCGACGGCAGGGGGGTCCACGTCATGCTCTTCCGCACCGACGACGAGCGGTACCAGTGGCTGAACACGGTGATCGCCGTGGGCGAGGGCAGCGTCGACCGGGCCGACGGCGTGCTCGCCATGCGGTACTACGCCTGCGTGGTCGACCACCTCCCGTCGCTGGACGCCGCGCGCGCCATGACCTGACTGCCCCGCGTCACCGCTCGCTCACCATCCGAGAGGGCCTTGCCCCTCCCCCGGCTCGTGGTCGGCGCACCGCCGGGCGAGGATGGAGGCCCGGCACCCGGACGCGAGGAGGCGGCAGATGCTCAGGACCTGGCTGACCGAGACCTTCGGGCTGGACGTGCCCGTGGTCGGCGCGCCCATGGCGGGCGTGGGGTCCGGACGGCTCGCCGCAGCGGTCTCCGCGGCCGGCGGCCTGGGGATGGTCGGCGCCGGCGGCACGGCCACGGCCGACTGGATCGCGCAGCAGTCGGCCGTCGCGGCAGCGCCCGGTCGACCGTGGGGCGTCGGGCTCATGGCCTGGGTGCTGCCCGACCACCCCGAGCAGCTCGACGCGGTCGTCGCGGCCCGGCCGACCCTGGTGTCGGTCAGCTTCGGTCCCTATGCCGATGCCGTACACCGGTTGCAGGACCACGGGATCCGTGTGGCCACGCAGGTCGGGACGGTGCAGGAGGCGGTCGAGGCGCGGGATGTCGGCGTCGACCTCGTCGTGGCCCGGGGCGCGGAGGGCGGTGGGCACGGGCGGGGCGACGTGGGCACGCTGGCCCTGCTGCAGGCGGTGCTGGAGGAGGTGGCCCTCCCCGTCGTCGCCGCTGGCGGCATCGGCACCGCTCGCGGGCTGGCGGCGGTCCTCGCCGCGGGAGCGGCCGGGGCGTGGGTCGGCACGGCGTTCCTCGCCTGCCGCGAGGCCGAGACCACGCCGGCCGCCCGGGCGCGGTTGCTGGAGGCGTCGGAGGCGGACACGGCATACGGACGGGTCTTCGACGTGGCGCAACGCCTGGGGTGGCCGCCCGAGTACGGCGGGCGGGCGCTGCGCAACGCGTTCTTCGACCGGTGGGAGGGCCGCGAGGACGACCTCGCCCGTGACGACGCGGCCGCGGCCGAGCTGGCGGAGGGCCGCCGGCGCGAGGACCTCGACGTCGGCTACGTCTACGCCGGCCAGGGCGTCGGGCTGCTCCGGCACCAGCGCACCGCGGCCGAGGTGCTGGCCGACCTCGCCGGCGCGGAGGACCTGCTGCGAGGCTGGGGCGCATGAGCCTGTTCACCGTGGAGGAGGCGCGCGCCGAGCTGGCCCACCTGCGCCCCGTGCTCGCCGAGATCGTCGCGCTGCGCGCGGACGCCGCCGAGCTCGCGACCGCCACGATGCCCGGCGGGCGGCCCACCACCCTGGGCGGCCTGCCCGAGCTCAAGGCCGCGCAGGCCCGGCTCGACGACCTGATGACACGGGTGCAGCAGACCGGCGCCGAGCTCAAGGGCCTGGCCCCGCTGCTGCTCGACTTCCCCTCCGAGCTCGACGGGGTCCCGGTGCTGCTGTGCTGGCTCGAGGGTGACGACGGGCTGCACTGGTACCACCGCAGCGACCTCGGCTTCGCCGGCCGGCGCCGGCTGCCCGGCTGACACGGGCCCACCCCCACGCAGACCGGGCGGCCCTGCACAAGCAGGACCGCCCGGTCAGGAGTGGCGTGGTGTCAGCTCACCGTCACTACTGGACCACCGGTCCCCGTCGCGCCGCCAGGCGCCCCTCCTACGCCGGCGCCGTCAGGCGCCCCCTCCATTGACTCGGCGATGCGCATGGCCTCCTCGATGAGGGTCTCCACGATCTTGGCCTCGGGCACGGTCTTGATGACCTCGCCCTTGACGAAGATCTGGCCCTTGCCGTTGCCGGAGGCGACACCGAGGTCGGCCTCGCGGGCCTCGCCGGGGCCGTTGACGACGCAGCCCATGACGGCGACGCGCAGCGGCACCTCCAGGCCCTCGAGACCGGCGGTCACCTGGTCGGCGAGGGTGTAGACGTCGACCTGGGCTCGGCCACAGGACGGGCAGGAGACGATCTCGAGCTTGCGCGGGCGCAGGTTGAGCGACTGCAGGATCGCGTTGCCGACCTTGACCTCCTCCACCGGCGGGGCCGAGAGGGAGACGCGGATGGTGTCGCCGATGCCCTTGGCCAGCAGCGCTCCGAAGGCCACCGAGGACTTGATCGTGCCCTGGAACGCCGGGCCGGCCTCGGTCACGCCGAGGTGAAGCGGCCAGTCGCCCCGCTCGGCGAGCATCTCGTAGGCCTGCACCATGACGACCGGGTCGTTGTGCTTGACCGAGATCTTGAAGTCGTGGAAGTCGTGCTCCTCGAACAGCGAGGCCTCCCACACGGCCGACTCCACCAGCGCCTCGGCGGTGGGCTTGCCGTACTTCTCCAGCAGGCGCGGGTCGAGCGAGCCGGCGTTGACGCCGATGCGGATCGAGACGCCGGCGTCCTTGGCCTCGCGGGCGATCTGCTTGACCTGGTCGTCGAACTTGCGGATGTTGCCGGGGTTGACCCGCACCGCGGCACAGCCGGCCTCGATCGCCTTGTAGACGTACTTCGGCTGGAAGTGGATGTCGGCGATGACCGGGATCTGGGAGTGCCGGGCGATCTCGGGCAGCGCGTCGGCGTCGTCCTGGCTCGGGCAGGCCACACGCACGATGTCACAGCCGGTCGCCGTCAGCTCGGCGATCTGCTGCAGCGTGGCGTTGACGTCGGTCGTCGGGGTGGTGCACATCGACTGCACCGAGATCGGGGCGTCACCGCCGACGTCCACCGTGCCGACCTTGATCTTGCGCGACTTGCGCCGCGGGGCGACGACCGGCGGCGGTGTGGCGGGCATTCCGAGCGAAACCGTCATGCCCGCAGTATCCCCCACTCGTCTCAGTCGGTGAGAGGCGGCGTCAGCCGCCGATCTTGATCGGGTTGACCACGTCGGCGTAGATCAGCAGCGCCGACATGACGATGAGGACCGAGGACACGGCATACGCCACGGGCAGCGCCTTGGCGACGTCCACGTAGCCCGGGTTGGGGCGGCGGCGGACGCGCGCGATGGCGCGCTTGAGGCCCTCCCACAGGGCGCCGGCGACGTGCCCGCCGTCCAGCGGCAGCAGCGGGATGAGGTTGAACACGAACAGCGCGAGGTTCAGCGAGGCGATGAGCCCGAGCTCGAAGATGATGACGTCACCGACCGAGCCACCGAAGCCCCCGATGTCGCCACTGGCGACCTCACCGGCCACCCGGCCGACGCCGACGACCGACATGGGGCTGTTGACGTCGCGGGGGCCGGAGCCGAAGGCAGCGTGGGCGACGCCCACCATCTTCTGCGGGAGCTTGAGCACGACGCCGGCGGTCTGGCCGATCGCCCCGCCCACCAGGCCGGGCACCGCGGTCAGCGGCTGCTTGACGACCTCCAGCGAGCCGCCCATCCCGACGAAGCCGACCCGCTCGGTGACGACCTTGCCCGAGGCGTCGGTGACCGGCTTGCCGTCGGCGTCGACCTTGGGCCGGTCGGTGAGCATCGGCGTCACCGTGACCGGCATCCGGGTGCCGTCCCGCTCGACCACCAGGGCCACCGGGGTGCCGCCGTGGGTGCGGATGACCGCGCGCACCTGGTCGAAGGTGGAGACGTTCTTGCCGTCGATCGCGACGATCCGGTCGCCGGGCTTGAGGCCCGCCTTGTTGGCGGGGGCCACCGGGTCGCTCGCGGCGCACGCGGTCGGCTTGGCGGAGGTGCTGGCCACGGTCTGCACGCACTCCTGGACCAGCCCGACGCGGGAGGTCTCGGTGGCGATGCCGTGCATGGTGAAGATGCCGGTCAGCAGGACGACCGCGATGAGCAGGTTCATCGTCGGGCCGCCGAGCATCACCACGAGCTTCTGGTGCACCGGCAGCTTGTAGAAGACGCGGTGCTCGTCGCCGGGCTGGACCTCCTCCAGGGAGTCCTGCCGGGCCTGGTCCATCATCTGGCTCCACCGGCCGGTGGTCGACGCGCGCAGCTTCGTCGGGTCGTCACCGGGCTTGGGCGGGAACATGCCGATCATCCGGATGTAGCCGCCGAGCGGGATGGCCTTGAGGCCGTACTCGGTCTCGCCGCGGTGCCGGGACCACACGGTCGGGCCGAAGCCCACCATGTACTGCGTGACCTTGACGCCGAAGCGCTTGGCCGGCACCAGGTGCCCGATCTCGTGCAGGGCGATGGACGCGCCGACACCCAGCGCGACGAACAGGACACCCAGGACGTAGCTCACGACTCCACCGTCTCACGTGCGGCCAGGCCGAGGACCTCCCTTGCCCGGGCCCGCGCCCAGGACTCGGCGCGCAGCACCGACTCAACGCTCAGGGCGCCCGGATCGTTCACCACGTGCTCCTCGACCACCCGCGCCACGGTGTCGACGATGTCGACGAACCGGATCCGCCCGCCGAGGAAGGCCTCGACGCACTCCTCGTTCGCGGCGTTGAACACCGCCGGGTACGTCGCGCCCTCGGTCCCGACGTGCCGCGCCAGGGCGACGGCCGGGAAGGCCTCGTCGTCCAGCGGGAAGAACTCCCACGTCGCCGCCTGCGTCCAGTCGCACGCCGGCGCCGCGCCCGGAACGCGCTCGGGCCAGCCCAGGCCGAGCGCGATCGGCAGCCGCATGTCCGGCGGCGAGGCCTGGGCCAGGGTGGAGCCGTCGGTGAACTCGACCATCGAGTGCACGACCGACTGCGGGTGGACGACGACCTCGATCCGGTCGAAGGGGATGTCGAAGAGCAGGTGCGCCTCGATGACCTCGAGCCCCTTGTTGACCAGGGTCGCCGAGTTGGTCGTGACCACCGGGCCCATGGCCCACGTCGGGTGGGCCAGCGCCTGCTCGGGGGTGACGTCGGCCAGCTCGGCCCGGGACCGCCCGCGGAACGGGCCACCGCTGGCCGTCACGACCAGGCGGGCGACCTCCTCGACGCGGCCGCCACGCAGGCACTGCGCGAGGGCGCTGTGCTCGCTGTCCACCGGCACGATCTGGCCGGGACGCGCCGCCGCCTTGACCAGCGGACCACCGACGATCAGCGACTCCTTGTTGGCCAGCGCCAGCGTGGAGCCGGCCTCCAGCGCCGCCAGGGTGGGCCGCAGGCCGATGGAGCCGGTGATGCCGTTGAGCACCACGTCCGCCCCGGCCCCGGCCACCGCGGTGCCCGCCTCGGGCCCGACCAGCACCTCGGGCCGGTATGCCGGGTGGCCGGCCCGCGCGGCCGCCGCGGCGAGCGCCGCGGAGACCTCCTCGCGCTCACCCGAGGCGACGGCCACCTGCTCGGCCTGCAGCGCCACCGCCTGCTCGGCGAGTAGCGCCAGGTTGGCCCCGCCGGCGCTCAGCGCAGTGACGTGGAACCGGTCGGCGTTGCGGGAGATGACGTCGATGGCCTGGGTCCCGATCGAGCCGGTGGACCCCAGGATGGCGATACTGCGCGGTGAGCTCACCGGCCCATTCTGGCGTGCCGGGGGTGCGCGGCCCGGGCGCACCCCCGACATCACCCGGACCCGGCCGCGCGCGTCGGAGGAGGGAAACGGCGGCTGCACCCAGGTGTCTGGTGGGTCGGGGACGCGGGGTCAGTCGACGAACACCCGCTCCTCGACCAGCTGCTCGGTGACCTCGCGCCCCTCGGGGTCGAACCGGCTCTGCTCGAAGCGCTTGTGGAACTCCAGCTCGACCTTGTCCACGCCGTTGCGGTTCTTCTCGATGGTCACGACGACCCAGCGGCGGAAGCGGTCGGCGTTGCCGAGGTCGTAGACGAGGTGGTGCCGCGCCACGACGTCGAACTTGTCCGCCATGAGCAGGAGGATGTCCGCCTCGTAGGCCAGGGCCGAGGACCCGCGCAGGTGCCGGGCCCGCATGCGCATGCCCGGCTTGAGCGCGAACTTCTCGGCCGCGACGATGGCCGCGACCGGCACCGCCAGCTCCAGCGCGAGCTCCTTGAGCCCCTCGGCGACCTGCGCCACCTGCTCGTCCTCCCCGACGTGGTCGGTCCCGACGGCGACCTTCTGCAGGTAGTCCACGAGCACCAGGGGCGCCTCCCCCGTCGTGTCCCGGATGGCCTCGACCACCCTGCGGATCTGCGCCAGACCGGTGTGCACGCCGCTGGAGCGGTGCACGTGCAGCCGGCCGCCGAGGTCACGCAGCGCGGCCACCGCCTCGGGGCCGCCGGGCGAGCCGGCCAGCCGGTCCGCCAGCGACTCCGACTGCCCGTGGCGCACCTCGAAGCGCTCACGCACCTGGTGCAGCGGCACGCCGTTGAGCCCGGCGTGCTCGGCCGCCTCGAGGCTGATCAGCCGCTCGAGCAGCGTGTGGGTGTCGTGCTCGAAGGAGAAGTACACCGCGGTGCGGCCGGCGGCCACCACGTTGCGCATGAGCTGGAGCGCGAAGGTGGTCTTGCCCAGGCCCTGCGGCCCGCCGAGCAGCACCAGCTCACCGGAGCGCAGGCCACCCGAGAGCGCCTTGTCGAGGGCGTGGAAGCCGGTCGGCCACACCCGCGCACCGGCCACGGAGCCGGCCCGGATGGTGGCGTCCGTGGTGTCGATGAGGTCGGTCAGGGACTGCAGGCGCTCGGTGCTCATGCCGCCAGTGCAGCACCGCGCCGGGTCCGGTCGCGGCCAGTCGGGACAGGTCTGCCCGAACAGCCGATGACCCCCTCGGCCGCAGGGGCGAGGGGGGTCATCGGGTGTGTCAGGGGGCGATGCCGACGTACTTGGTCTCGAGGTACTCCTCGATGCCCTCGAAGCCGCCCTCGCGCCCGAAGCCGCTGTGCTTGACGCCGCCGAACGGCGCCGACGGGTTGGACACGATGCCCTGGTTGATGCCGACCATGCCGAACTCCAGCGCCTCGCTCACCCGGATCATCCGCGAGAGGTTCTCTGTGAAGGCGTAGGCGACCAGGCCGTACTCGGTGTCGTTGGCCTTGGCGATGGCCTCGTCGTCGGTGCTGAACGTCGAGATCGGCGCCACCGGGCCGAAGATCTCCTCGCGGAACAGCCGGGCGTCGGTCGGCACGTCGGCGAGCACCGTGGGCTCGAAGAAGTAGCCGCGGTCACCGGTGGCCGAGCCGCCGACCAGGACCGTGGCGCCCTTCTCCCGGGCCTCGTCCACGAGCTCGGTGACCTTGGCGCGGGCCTTGTCGTCGATCAGCGGGCCGACCGTGACGCCGTCCTCGGTGCCCCGCCCGACGGTCAGCCCGGCCATCCGGTCGGCGAACTTGCGGGAGAACTCCTCCGCCACGGACTCGTGCACGAGGAAGCGGTTGGCGGCGGTGCAGGCCTCGCCGATGTTGCGCATCTTGGCCAGCATCGCGCCCTCGACCGCCTTGTCGACGTCGGCGTCGCCGAAGACGAGGAACGGCGCGTTGCCACCGAGCTCCATCGAGACGCGCAGCAGCTGCTCGGCCGACTGCTCCACCAGCGCCTTGCCGACCGGGGTGGAGCCGGTGAACGTCAGCTTGCGCAGCCGCGGGTCGCGGATCAGCGGCTCCATCACGTCACCGGTGCGGTGGGTGGTGATCACGTTGAGGACCCCGGCGGGCACGCCGCACTCGGTGAGCAGGTCGGCCAGCGCCAGCATGGTCAGCGGGGTCTGGGAGGCGGGCTTGACCACCATCGTGCAGCCGGCGGCCAGGGCGGGCCCGATCTTGCGGGTGCCCATGGCCAGCGGGAAGTTCCAGGGCGTGATCATCAGCGTCGGGCCGACCGGCTGCTTCATCGTCATCAGCCGGGTCGCGCCGTTGGGTGCGGTGGACCAGCGGCCGTGGATGCGCACGGCCTCCTCGGAGAACCAGCGGAAGAACTCCGCGCCGTAGGTGACCTCGCCCCGCGACTCCGCCAGCGGCTTGCCCATCTCCAGGGTCATCAGCATCGCGAAGTCGTCGGCGCGGGCCGTGATCGCCTCGAACGCCCGGCGCAGGATCTCGCCCCGGTCGCGCGGCGGGGTGGCGGCCCAGTCGGCCTGCGCGGCCACGGCCGCGTCGAGGGCGGCGGTGCCGTCGGCGACGGTGGCGTCTGCGACCTCGGTGAGGACCTCGCCGGTCGCGGGGTCCTCGACCTTGATCGTCGCGCCGTCGCTGCTGTCGCGCCACTGCCCGCCGATGAACAGCCCGGTGGGCACGCTGTCGATGAGGGTCTTCTCGGACTCTGTCGCCATGGTGGTCAGCCTCTCAGGAGAGTCAGGGACGGAGGTGGTCAGGTGGTGCGGCCGGTATGCCGGGTTCGCGGTCAGCGACCGTCGAGCAGGGGGCGGCGGGGGTCCCACGACGTCCCGTCGCGGGCGTCCTGGCGCCGGCGGGCGATGGCCGAGAGGGCCTCGAGCACCACGCGGTTGGCCAGCGCCGCCGTGATGTCGGCGTGGTCGTAGGGCGGGCTGACCTCGACCACGTCGATGCCCACGACGGGCAGCTCCAGGCAGATCCGGCGCACCGAGTCCAGCAGCTGGCGCGCCGAGATGCCGCCCGGCTCGGGCGTGCCGGTGCCGGGGGCGTGCCCCGGGTCGCACACGTCGATGTCCACGGACAGGAAGACGCCCTCGCACTCGTCCATCGCGATACCGAAGGCCTCGGTGAGGCACTCCTCCAGCCCGCGCTGGCCGATCTCGGTCATCTCGTAGGAGCGCATCTGCTGGCCGGCCATCCAGTCCAGCGTCTCCGGCGGCGGCCAGTAACCACGCAGCCCGATCTGCAGGAACCGGTCGCCACGCAGGGCCCCGGACTCGATCAGCCGGCGCATCGGCTGCCCGTGGCCCCAGAGCGAGCCGAACTCGATGTCGCCGGTGTCGGCGTGGGCGTCGAAGTGCAGCATCGAGATGCGGCCGTGGCCCAGGACGTTGGCGACGCCCTTGGCGTCGGGGTAGGCGATCGAGTGGTCACCGCCGAGCACCACCGGGATCTTGCCGGCGCGGGCGACCTTCTCCACCGCCGCCTCGAGCGCGGGCAGGGCCTTCTCGATCTCCCCGGAGTACATCTCGACGTCGCCGGCGTCGACGACCTTGAGGTCGACCAGGCCGTCGGTGCGCAGGGCCAGGCTCGGGCGGGAGCCGTCGTGGGCCAGGTAGTCGGTCATCCGGATCGCCATCGGGCCGAACCGCGTGCCCGGCCGGTGCGAGGTGCCCCCGTCGAAGGGGGCGCCGAGGATGACGACCTCCGCGTCGGCGTAGGTCTCGGGGTCGTCCAGGTCGCAGCGGGGCACGCCGAGGAAGGTGATGTCGGGGCCGAACTGGGGGCCGTACCGGGTCATGGCCCGATCCTAGGCCCGCCGGGACAACGGGATCCGCGGCTCACGGCCGCCCGCACGCTCACCGGTCCTGCTGACCCCACGGGGAGCCGTAGCCCTTGGGCGCGGGCGCCTGGAGCAGGTCGAGGAAGGGCACCGCGTCGAAGGCCTCGGGCCCGCGCACCCCGGCGCCGGACCAGGCACCGGTGGCGAGCAGCTCGAGGGCCACCACGGGGTTGACGGCGGTCTGCCAGACCACGCACTGGGCGCCGTACTCGCGCATCGCCCACTCGTTGTCGACGACGTGGTAGAGGTAGACCTCGCGCGGCCGGCCGTCCTTGCCGGTGCCGGTGACCCACAGGCCGGCGCACGTCTTGCCGGTCATCCGCGGGCCGATCGTGGCCGGGTCGGGCAGGCAGGCGGCGACCACGTCGCGGGGCGAGACCTCGACGCCGCCGACGCGCACCTTCTCGGTGCGGTCGAGGCCCAGGGTGTGCAGCGTCCTGAGCACGCCGATGAACTCGTCACCGAGGCCGTACTTGAAGGTCACCCGCTTCGCGTCGACCCACCGCGGCATGAGGAGGACCTCCTCGTGCTCGACGTTGACGCACTCCACCGGCCCGATGCCCTCGGGGAAGTCGAACACCTCGGGCTCGGAGAACGGCGGTGTGGTGAACCACCCCCGGTCCTTCTCCCAGATGACCGGCGGGTTGAGGCACTCCTCGATCGTGGTCCAGATCGAGAAGCTCGGGGCAAAGATCTCCTCGCCGGCCTCGTTGGTCACCGACAGGTTGGCGCCGTCGCGGGTGCCGAGCTCCTCGATCTCGCTGAACAGGTGGTCGGCGGCGTAGCGGGCGAACACGTCGGACAGGCCGGGCTCGACGCCCATGCCGACCAGGGCCAGGCGCCCGGCGTCCTCCCACTGCTGCGCGACCGCGAACTGGGCGTCGCCGAGCTTCTCCCCCGACTCCTCGTAGGGCCGCTCGGGGTGCGGGTGGGACAGGCTCATCGCCATGTCGAGGTAGTCGGCGCCCGCCGCGAGGGCCCCCTCGAAGACCGGCATGACGAAGCGCGGGTCGACCGCGTTGAGCACGTGCGTGATGCCGTGCTCGCGCGCCAGCGCCACCACCGCCTCGCTGCTCGAGGCGTCGACCCGGGCCGCGACGAGCCGGGACTCCCCCTCGCGCCGGGCAGTCGCCGCCGCGACGGTCGCTCGGGCGCGCGCCTCGTCGTAGTCGGCCACGACCATGTGCTCGAAGAAGTCCCGCTCCACGGCGATGCGCGCGACGGCATCGCCGACTCCGCCGGAGCCAACGACCAGGATCCGCAATTCAGGCCACCTTCACTCGGGAACGGCGGGCGTTCACCAGCTGCGCCACACCGACGATCGCCAGGGAGGCGAGGAACATGACGGTCCCGATGACGTTGATCTGCACCGGGGTCCCGCGCTGGGCCGCGCCCCACACGAACATCGGGAAGGTCACCGACGCGGGGCTCGCGTTGAAGTTGGTGATGATGTAGTCGTCGAAGCTCAGCGAGAACGACAGCAGCGCACCGGCGGCGATGCCGGGGGCCACCAGCGGCAGCGTGACCTTGGTGAAGGTCTGGTACTCGTTCGCGAAGAGGTCCGCCGCGGCCTGTTCCAGCCGGGGGTCGAGCGAGGCGATGCGCGCCTTGACCGTGACCACCACGAAGGACAGGCAGAACATGATGTGCGCGATGAGGATCGTCGTGCGCCCGGTCGGGATGCCCAAGGCGATGAACAGCGTCAGCAGGCTCGAGCCCATGACGACCTCGGGCGTGGCCATCGGCATGAAGATGAGCAGGTTGGTGCCGGCCCGACCCTTGAACCGGTAGCGGCCGAGCGCGAACGCCACGGCGGTGCCGAGGATCGTCGCGACGATAGAGGCGATGAGCCCGATCTGCAGGCTCAGCCCGAGCGCCGGGCACATGCCCGGCGCCCCGCAGGGGTTGGTCCACGCGTCGAGGGAGAACTGCGTCCACTGGTAGTTGTAGCGCCCGTTCGGCTTGTTGAAGGAGAACAGGATGACGACCATGTTGGGCAGGAGCATGTAGAAGAGCACCAGGAACGCCACGATGGCGAGCAGGTGCCGACGGATCCATGCCATCTCAGACCAGCTCCTCGGTGCCGCTGCGCCGCACGTACAGCGCGACGAGCACGACGATCGTCAGCATGAGCAGGAAGGACAGCGCCGCCGCGGTCGGGTAGTCCAGGACCTGCAGGAACTGCCCGTCGATGACCTGCCCGATCATGACCGTCTGGGTGCTGCCCAGCAGCCGGGAGTTGATGTAGTCACCGGCGGCGGGGATGAAGGTCAGCAGGGTGCCGGCCACCACACCCGGCAGCGACAGGGGCCAGATGACCCGCCGGAACGCCTGCACCGGCGAGGCGTAGAGGTCGCCCGCGGCCTCGACCAGGCGCGCGTCGAGCCGCTCGAGGTTGGCGTAGAGCGGGAGGATCATGAAGGGCAGGAAGTTGTAGGTCAGGCCGCAGATCACCGCGAACGGCGAGGCCATGAGCTGGTTGGTCTGGGTCAGGTGCAGGAACTGCAGCAGGTCGGTGAAGTGGATCTTGCGCGCGACCGTGCTGACGATCCCGTCGTTGTTCAGGATGATCTGCCAGGCCAGGGTGCGGATCAGGAAGCTGGTGAAGAACGGCGCGATGACCGCGACCAGCAGGAGGTTCTTCCACTTCCCGGCGCGCTGGGCCATGAAGTAGGCCAGCGGGTACCCGGCCAGCAGCGCCAGCACCGTGGCCGACCCGGCATAGAAGAGCGAACGCAGGAACTGCGGCCAGTACAGCGACAGCGCTTCGGTGTAGGTCTGCCAGTTCCACGTCATCGTGTAGCCGGTGTCCACCGAGCCGGTCTGCAGCGACTGGCTGGCCAGGGAGAGGGTCGGCAGGACGAAGAAGATGACCAGCCAGAGCAGCCCGGGCACCAGCAACAGGTACGGCGTCCACCGTCCGCGGCGAGCCGGCTTGTGGTGCTCGCTCGCCGCGGCCAGAGCGCCGATCTCGGCCACTACGCCGCCCCGGTGTCGTCGGCCTGGTCCTGGGCGCCGGCGTGGGCGTCCTGCCGGGAGTCCAGGGCGAAGCTGTGCTCGGGGGCCCAGGCGAGGGTGACCGACGTGCCCACCGAGGCACGCGGCATACCGTCGTTCTGCTGGACGACCGCGAGCTCCTGACCCCAGGGCAGCCGGACCAGGTAGTTGGTGGCCAGGCCGGTGAACGAGGCGTCGGTGACCGTGCCGGTCAGGCTGTTGAGCCCGTCCTCGACCCCGGTCCCGTCGCCGTTGACCAGGCGCAGCTTCTCGGGGCGCACGCCCAGCCACATGGTCTGGACCCCCTCGACGAGCCGCGGGGTGGGCAGCCGCAGCTTCGTCCCGTGCACGTCCAGGTCGGCCAGCTCGCCCGGCGTGCCGACCACCTCGGCCTTGAGCAGGTTGGACTGGCCGAGGAAGTTCGCGACGAACGTCGTGGCGGGGTTCTCGTAGAGAACGCCGGGGTCGCCGACCTGTTCGAGCCGCCCGGCGTTCATCACCGCGATGGTGTCGGCCATGGTCATGGCCTCCTCCTGGTCGTGGGTGACGTGCACGAAGGTGATCCCGACCTCGGACTGGATGCGCTTGAGCTCGATCTGCATCTGGCGGCGCAGCTTGAGGTCGAGGGCACCGAGCGGCTCGTCGAGCAGCAGCACGTCCGGCCGGTTGACGATCGCCCGCGCCAGGGCGACGCGCTGCTGCATGCCACCGGAGAGCTGCGCCGGCTTCTTCTTGGCGATGTGCGCCAGCTGCACCAGCTCGAGGGCCTCCATCGCCTTGGCCTTGTAGTCGCTGACCCCGCGACGGCGCAGACCGAACGTGACGTTGTCCAGGATGCTCAGGTGCGGGAAGAGCGCGTAGCTCTGGAACACGGTGTTGACGTTGCGCTGGTAGGCCTTGGTGTCGGTGATGTCGCGATCACCGATGAGGATGCGCCCCACGGTGGGCTGCTCCAGGCCGGCCACCATCCGCAGGGTGGTCGTCTTGCCGCAGCCGGACGGCCCGAGCAGGGCGAAGAACGACCCCTGGGGGATGACCAGGCTGAGGTTGTCGACCGCCGTGAAGGTCTCGTAGCGCTTGGTGATGTCGATGAGGCGCAGGTCGCCCGAGGATTCGGTAGCCATCGTGGTCAGCCGGAGATCAGCGCCTGGAACTTCTTGTTGTACTTGGTCTCCGTGACCGGGTCGAGGCCCTTGAAGACCTGGGAGTGGGCCAGCACGTCGGGACTGGGGAAGATGAGCGGGTTCTGCGCGACCGACGGGTCCTGCTTCACGAGGAACTCCTTGGCCCCCTTCACCGGGGCGATGTAGTTGACGTAGTCCACCACCATGGCCATGACCTTGGGGTCGTAGTAGTAGTTGATGAGCCGCTCGGCGTTCTTCTTGTGCTGCGCGAGGGCGGGGATGACGAAGTTGTCCGACCACAGGGTGTAACCAGTCGACGGCAGGGCGTAGCCGAGGTTGGGGTTGTCAGCCTTGAGCTGGACGACGTCACCGGTCCACGCGAAGCACGCAGCGGTGTCACCGGCGGCCAAAGGCTTGGTGTAGTCGTTGCCGGTGAACCCCTTGATCTGCCCGGCGTCCTTGGCCTTCTGCAGCTCGGCCATCGCGGCGTCGAAGTCGGCGTCGGTGAAGCTGGCCAGCTTCTTGCCCATGGCCATGAGCACGAGGCCGACGGTGTCGCGCATCTCGGTCAGCAGCGTGACCTTGCCCTTGAGCGCCGGGTCGGTGAGCAGCTGGTCGACCGACTCGACCTTCTTGCCGCCGGTGGCCTTGGGGTTCCAGGCGATGCCGGCGAAGCCGCTCTGCCACGGCAGGGTGTAGAGGCGGCCCGGGTCCCACGGAACGTTGGCCAGGGAGTCCTCGACGTTGCCGTGGTTGGGGATGTTGGCCAGGTCGAGCTTCTGGGCGTAGCCGAGGCGGATCAGCCGGGAGGCCATCCAGTCGGTGCTGACCCACACGTCACGGCCGGTGTCCTTGCCGGCAGCCAGCAGCGGCCGCACCTTGGCGTAGAACTCGTCGTTGTCGTTGTAGTCCTCGGTGTAGTTGACCTTGATGCCGGTCTGCTTGGTGAAGGCGTCGATCGACGGGTGTGTCTGGTTCTTGTCGTTGACGTCGATGTACTCCGGCCAGTTCGACCAGTTGACGACCTTGTCCTGCTCGGACATGTCGGTCGGCGCGGCCTTGGCGGTCGGGGTGCCGCCCCCGGCGGCGGCGCGACCCTTGGAGCCGCAGGCCGCCAGGGCCGCGACGGCGGCGATGCCCGCCGCGCTGCTCATCAGCGTCCGGCGGGAGACCAACCCGCGGGCGAGCGCGGCCGTCAGCTCGGGAGGAAGGGGGTTCTGCTCGTTCATGCCGGTGCTCCTTCAGGTGCTGACGGGTCAGCCGTCGATGTTGGCCATGACGTGCTTGATGCGGGTGTAGTCCTCGAAGCCGTACATCGACAGGTCCTTGCCATAGCCGCTGTGCTTGAACCCGCCGTGCGGCATCTCGGCAACGATCGGGATGTGGGTGTTGATCCACACGCAGCCGAAGTCGAGGCGCTTGCTCATGCGCATGGCCCGGCCGAAGTCCTTGGTCCACACGCTGCTCGCCAGGCCGTACTGCACGCCGTTGGCCCACTCCAGCGCGGTGGCCTCGTCGGTGAAGCGCTGGGCGGTGATGACCGGGCCGAAGATCTCCTTCTGGATCACCTCGTCGTCCTGCTGCAGCCCCGAGACCACGGTCGGCTCGAGGAAGTAGCCGTCGCCCAGGCCGGTGGCGCGCTTGCCACCGGCGGCGATCATCGCGTGGTCGGGCAGGCGGTGCAGGAAGCCCTCGACGTTGGCCAGCTGGGTGGCGTTGTTGACCGGGCCGAAGAGCGCGTCCTCGTCGTCGGGCAGGCCGACCTTGGCGTTGTTCCTCGCGTACTCGGCCAGCGCCGCGACGAACTCGTCGTGGATGCCGCCCTCGACGAGCACGCGGGTGGCGGCGGTGCAGTCCTGGCCGGCGTTGAAGTAGCCGGCGGTGGCGATCGCCTCGACGGCGGACTCGATGTCGGCGTCGTCGAAGACGACCACCGGCGCCTTGCCGCCCAGCTCGAGGTGGACCCGCTTGACGTCGCGCGAGGCGCTCTCGGCCACCTGCATGCCGGCGCGGACGGAGCCGGTGATGGCGACCATCGCGGGGGTGGGGTGCTCGACGAGCGCGCGGCCAGTCTCCCGGTCGCCCATGACGACGTTGAGCACGCCGGGCGGGAAGAACTCCGCCGCGATCTCGGCCATGAGCAGGGTGGTCTCGGGGGTGGTGTCGCTCGGCTTGAGGACGACGGTGTTGCCGGCGGCCAGGGCCGGGCCGATCTTCCAGACCGCCATCATCATGGGGTAGTTCCACGGGGTCACCTGGCCGATGACGCCGATCGGCTCACGGCGGATCCACGAGGTGTGGCCCTTCATGTACTCCCCCGCCGACCTGCCCTCGAGCACCCGCGCCGCGCCCGCGAAGAAGCGCAGCTGGTCGACCATCGGCGGGATCTCCTCGCTCGCGGTCAGCGCGTGCGGCTTGCCGGTGTTCTCCGACTCGAGCCGGACCAGCTCGTCGCCGCGCTTCTCGATCGCGTCCGCGAACCGGCTCATCGCCAGCTGCCGCTCGCTCGGCGTGGTGTCGCCCCACACCTCGAACGCCTTGGCGGCAGCGGCGTAGGCCCGGTCGATGTCCGCGGCGCCCGACACCGGGGCCTGGGCCACCACCTGGGCGGTCACCGGACTGATGATGTTGGAGGTGGAGACCGTCTCTGCGTCGACGTACTCACCGTTGACGAAGTTGCGCAGGACACGAGGGCTAGAGGTCACGAAAGCGCTCCTGGTCGGTGCGGATACCGGTGTGTCGCACTGTAACCACAATCCAGCCGATTCCAACAGGGCCAGCGGGCTGATGTTAACGAATCCGTAGCATTCCGTCGTGCCCACCGACGGATTCCGTAGCACACGGACTTGCCAAACCCCACGGCATACCGCCACGATCTAGGGCGTGAGCTCTCCTCGCAGGTCAGCGCCGCCCCCGGGGCGGCCGACCGACCGACGCGCCAACGGCGGCGGGCTCGATGATGTCGCGAAGGCGATCATCGAGCACCTGCAGGAGGACGGACGGCAGTCCTACGCCACCATCGCCAAGTCGGTGGGGCTGTCCGAGGCGGCGGTCCGGCAGCGGGTGCAGCGCCTGCTCGACGCCGAGGTCATGCAGATCGTCGCGGTCACCGATCCGCTCCAGGTGGGCTTCCGCCGCCAGGCGATGATCGGCATCCGCGTCGACGGCGACATGTCGCACGTGGCCGACGCCCTCTCGGCGATGCCGGAGGTCTCCTACGTCGTCACCACCGCCGGCAGCTTCGACCTGCTCGCCGAGGTCGTCTGCGAGGACGACGACGAGCTGCTCGACCTGCTCAGCCGTCGCATCCGCACGCTCTCCGGCGTCCAGAGCACCGAGACGTTCGTCTATCTCAAACTCAACAAACAGCACTACAACTGGGGTACCAGATGACCGAGCCCACACCCGTCTACGAACCTTCCTCCGACCTTCGCACGCCCAGCGGCACGCTCTACTCGGAGGCGGCGCGGGACCACCTGTGGATGCACTTCACGCGCCACTCGACCTTCGAGGACCGCAGCGAGGGCGGGGCGGGTCACTCCGTGCCGATCATCGCCCGCGGCGAGGGCGCCTACATCTGGGACGACCGCGGCAAGCGCTACCTCGACGGCCTCGCCGGCCTGTTCGTGGTCCAGGTCGGCCACGGCCGCGCCGAGCTCGCGGAGGCCGCGGCGAAGCAGGCCCGGGAGCTGGCCTTCTTCCCGCTGTGGTCCTACGCCCACCCGCGCGCGATCGAGCTCGCCGAGCGGCTGACCCAGCACACCCCCGGCGACCTCAACCGCGTCTTCTTCACCACGGGTGGCGGCGAGGCCGTGGAGACCGCGTGGAAGCTGGCCAAGCAGTACTACAAGCTCGTCGGCAAGCCGACCAAGCACAAGGTGATCAGCCGGGCCGTGGCCTACCACGGCACCCCGCAGGGTGCGCTCTCGATCACCGGCATCCCCGCGGCCAAGGAGATGTTCGAGCCGCTGGTCCCCGGGGCGTTCAAGGTCCCCAACACCAACCAGTACCGCGCGCCGGAGCACCTGCGCGAGGACAGCAAGGCCTTCGGGCGCTGGGCGGCCGACCGGATCGCCGAGGCGATCGAGTTCGAGGGCCCCGACACCGTCGCGGCCGTCTTCCTCGAGCCGGTGCAGAACTCCGGTGGCTGCTTCCCGCCGCCGGAGGGCTACTTCGAGCGGGTCCGCGAGATCTGCGACGAGTACGACGTGCTGCTGGTCTCCGACGAGACGATCTGCGCCTTCGGCCGGATCGGCGACATGTTCGCCTGCAACGACTTTGGCTACACCCCCGACATCATCACCTGCGCCAAGGGCATGACCTCGGGCTACTCCCCCATCGGCGCGATGATCGCCAGCGACCGGCTGTTCGAGCCGTTCAAGCAGGGCACGAACTACTTCCCGCACGGCTACACCTTCGGCGGCCACCCGGTCTCGGCGGCGGTGGCGATGGAGAACCTCGACATCTTCGAGCGCGAGGGCCTCAACGCCCACGTGCACGAGAACGCCCCGAAGTTCCGCGCCTCCCTGGAGAAGCTGCTCGACCTGCCGCTGGTCGGCGACGTCCGCGGCGAGGGCTACTTCTACGGGATCGAGCTGGTCAAGGACAAGGCCACGCGCGAGACGTTCGACGACGACGAGTCCGAGCGGTTGCTGCGCGGGTTCCTCTCCAAGGCGCTGTTCGACGCCGGCCTCTACTGCCGCGCCGACGACCGCGGGGACCCCGTGATCCAGCTGGCCCCGCCGCTGATCATCGGCCAGGCCGAGTTCGACGAGATCGAGCAGCGGCTGCGCGGCGTCCTCACCGAGGCGGAGAAGCACCTCTGACCCCCGGCTGACGGCCAGGAACGGCCCGGGTCCGGCTTCCCCTGCGACGGACCCGGGCCGTTTCGCGTCCGGAAGTGGTCAAGGTCGGCGGCCAGCTCGGCGGCAAGCCGTGGCAGGTGTTCGTGCCCGGCATGCTGGTGCAGCTCGGCATCTTCGGCGCGATGTTCGTCGGCTTCGGCCTGGTCGCGGAGTACCGCGCAGGCGTCATCGAGTCGATGCGGGTCACGCCGGCCAGCCGCACGTCGTCGAGGGCGCCCGCGCGATCTTCCGCGGCGAGCTCGACACGTCGGCGAGCTGGTGGGGCCTGGGCTGGACGGTGGCCCTCGTCGCCTCGGCACGTGGTTCGGCACGCGGATCTTCCGCAAGGAGTCCGCCTGACCCTCGCAAACCCGAGAGGACACCTCTTCGCCTGCGTTTCGGCCCTGCCCGGGGCCCGAAACGCGGGCGAAGCGGTGTTCGGTCGCGGAGGGCTCGGTTAGCGTGACCACGTGCCGGCCCCCGATCAGCCTTCCCTCTCGCTCGAGCCGCTGTGGTGGGACGGGCTCGACGCCCGGCGCACCCGCCCCGCCCTGACCGGCGACGAGGTCGTCGACGTGTGCATCGTCGGCGCCGGCTACACCGGGCTGTGGACCGCGTGGTACCTCCTCGAGGCGGACCCCTCCCTGTCGGTCCTGGTGGTCGAGGCCGAGCACGTCGGCTTCGGCGCGAGCGGGCGCAACGGGGGCTGGTGCTCGGCGCTCTACCCGGTCGGTGCGGCCACCTTGGCCGCCGAGCACGGTGAGCAGGCCGCCCGCGACCAGCACGCCGCGCTGCGCGAGAGCGTCGACGAGGTCGGCCGGGTCGCGACCGCCGAAGGCATCGACTGCCACTACCGCAAGGGCGGCACGCTGGTCGTCGCCCGGGGTCGCGCCCAGGCTGCCCGGGCCCGCGCAGAGGTCGAGGAGTCGGCCCGCTGGGGCACCGGCACCACCTGGCTCGGCCGCGACGAGGCGCGCGAGCGGCTCGCCGCGCGGGGGCTCTCCAGTGCGACCTACAACCCCAGCTGCGCGCGCATCCACCCCTACCGCCTGGTGACCGGACTGGCCGCCGCCGTCGAGCGCCGCGGCGGCCGCATCGCCGAGGGCACCCACGTCGGCACGATCGGCGAGCGCCGGGTGCAGGTCGTCGGCGGCCCCGTCGTGCGGGCCCGCCACGTCATCCGGGCCACCGAGGCGTGGACCGCCCGCCTGCCCGGCCTGCGCCGGGTCGTCGCCCCGGTCTACAGCCTCGTCGTCGCCACCGAACCGCTGCCGGCGAGCACCTGGGAGCACATCGGCCTGGCCCAGCGGGAGACCTTCAGCGAGCACCGGCACGTCATCGTCTACGGCCAGCGCACCGAGGACGACCGCCTGGTCTTCGGCGGCCGGGGCGCGCCCTACCACTTCGGCTCCGGCATCAGCCCCGAGTTCGACCGCGACGCCGGGGTGTTCGAGACGCTGCGCCGCTCGCTGCGGGACATGCTCCCCGCGCTCGGCGATGCCGCGTTCACCCACGCCTGGGGCGGCCCCCTCGGTATCGCGCGGGACTGGCACCCCAGCGTCGGCCACGACCCGGCCACCGGGAACGGCTGGGCCGGCGGTTACGTCGGCGACGGGGTGGCCACGGCCAACCTCGCCGGGCGCACGCTCGCCGACCTGGTCACCGGAGCGAACAGCTCGCTGACCCGGCTGCCGTGGGTGGGCCACCGCTCCCGCCGGTGGGAGCCGGAGCCGGCGCGGTGGCTCGGGGTCAACGCCGGCCTGCGCCTGGCCACCCTGGCCGACACCGAGGAGCGGCTCACCCACCGCCCCGCCGTGCTGGGCCGGGCCCTGTCCGCCCTCACCGGCCACTGAGGCGAGCGGCCACTGACGCGAGCGACACCCCGAGGCGAGCGGCCCCCGAGGCGAGCGGACCGCTCGAGCCGGCCCACCGGCATACCGCCGAGAGGGACGTTCCTCAGGCTTGGGAGGCCCCGCAAACCCGAGGAACGTCCCTCTCGGCGAGAAGGGGGTGGCCGGTCAGCCGGGGCGCCAGCCGGGGCCACGCAGCAGGAACGAGACGCGGTCGCCCCACCGACCGGTGGCCCGCACGTCCTGCCAGATGGCGAGGTACTCGTGCGTGGCCACCACCAGCGGGTTGTGCGAGCGCAGCTGCTTGGTCAGGCCGTAGACCACCCGCTCCCCCTCCGCCTCGAACGTGCGGAACAGGCGGTCCCAGACGATGAGGATCCCGCCGTAGTTGCGGTCGAGGTAGGCCTGGTTGGAGCCGTGGTGCACCCGGTGGTGGGAGGGCGTGTTCATGACCCACTCGACCGGCCGCCACAGCCGGTCGACGCGTTCGGTGTGCAGGAGGAACTGGTAGAGCAGGCTGACCGACTGCTGCAGGAAGATCGCCCACGGCGGGACCCCGAGCAGGGCCAGCGGCAGCCAGAATGGCAGGCCGCCGAACGGTGTCCACGTCTGCCGCAGCGCGGTGGAGAAGTTGTAGTGCTGGCTGGAGTGGTGCACCACGTGGCTGGCCCACAGGATGCGGATCTCGTGGTGGGCGCGGTGGTACCAGTAGTAGGCCACGTCGTCGGCGAGCAGGATCAGCAGCCACGCCCACCACACGCCCGTGTCGAGCCGCAGCGGCGTCCAGGCCCAGGCGGCGGCGTAGGCCACCAGCGCGACCGCCTTGTAGGCCACACCGACCACGACGCTGCCCAGCCCCATCGACAGGCTGGTCACCGTGTCGCGCACCTCGTAGCCGACCTCGTCGTCGTCCGGGGCGAACCACAGCGAGGCGACCTCGACCGCGATGAACAGCAGGAAGAACGGCACCGCCGTCAGGATGATGTCGACCATCACGCGCTCCGGGTCCGGCGCCGGGCCACGCGGCGGGTGTGGCGCTCCAGCGCGGTGACGGCCTGGCCCAGGATCCGCCCGGCGACCTCGGCGGACCGGTCCGGGTCACCGGCAGCGATGGCCTCGGCGAGCTCGGCATGCGGGGTCCGGTCGCTGCGGTCGTCGGCGAGCAGCTCGTCCATCAGGCCGGGGTTGGCGTCGATGGCGTGCACGAGGCTGTTGAGCGAGAGCCGGAACGCGAGGTTGTCGCTGGCGTCGACCACCTCCGCCCAGAAGGCGCGGTCCGTGCCGTCCGCGGTGCCGTCGTGCCCCCGGTATGCCGCGGCGGCGCCGACGATGCGCTGCCTCGCCTGAGCGTCGGCCCGGGTCGCGGCCAGCCGGGCCGCCTCGACGCCGATGCAGCGCCGCATCTCCAGGCCGTCGCGAATCAGCCGGGTGCGTGGCTCCTCCTCCCCGGCGCGGGCGAGGTGGGCCAGCAGGTCCAGCCCGGCGGTGCGCCGGACGTCGAGGACCTGAGTGCCCCCGCCGTGGACCACCCGGACGAAGCCGGCCTCCTGGAGCCGCTTGACCGCCTCGCGCACGGCATGCCGGTTGACCGCGAAGGACTCGGCCAGCTGACGCTCCGGCGGCAGGGACTCCCCGGGGGCGAAGCGTCCGTCGAGCACCGCGTCCCGCAGCTCGTGGAAGACACCGTCGGAGACCGACTGCCGGGGCACAGGGGCGAAGTCTGGGCTCATGCGGCGACGGTAGAGGCATGGACATCAACAGATCAAGAGGTTGGACCAATATACGGACGGGGACGTATCGGACACCTGACCGGAGCGGCGGACAGCGCGCACACAGCGCCCCTAGGGTCGAGGTCATGACCCAGTCCCCCGAGAGCACCAACGCCGCGACGCTCGCCGCGTATGAGGCCGGCGCCGGTGCCTACGTCGAGGGGACGCCTGCCACACCGCCGGACCGCCTCACCGGCGTGTTCAACCTGCTCGCCACCCATGTCCGGCCGCCGGCGACGCTGCTGGAGATCGGCAGCGCCACCGGTCGCGACGCCGACCTTCTGGAGGAGCGGGGCTACGCGGTCACCCGCACCGACGCCGCCACCTCGTTCGTCAACCTCCTGCGCCGGCGCGGGCTGGCCGTCGACCGGCTCAACGTGCTGACCGACGAGGTCCGGGGCGTCTATGACGTCATCTACGCCAACGCCGTCTTCCTGCACTTCAGCCGGGGCGAGCTGGTCGGCGTCCTGGCCCGCATGCTGCCGCACGTGCGCGCCCGGGGGCTGCTCGTCTTCACCGTCAAGGGAGGCACCGGAGAGGGCTGGAGCACGCACAAGCTCGACCTGCCCCGCCACTTCACCTACTGGCAGGAGCCGGCGCTGCGGCGGCTGGTCGCCTCCACCGGCTGGCAGGTGCTCGAGCTGACGGTGGCGACCGGCGCCGACACCGAGTGGCTCACCGTCATCGCCCGCCCGGCCGTCTGACCCGCTATCTCGCCGGCTCTTCGAGGAGTGCACGCGGTGAGTGCGTGGTCACGGCAGATCAGTGCGCTTCCGGGCGGTGGGCAACGACCTCAACACCAAGCCCTGTGAGACCGAGAGCTACGAGCAGTGCCGACGGCAGCAGGAGCGGAGAGCGCCAAGGCTCGAAGGCGCCGTAGCCTTGCACGCCGACGGCCAGGGCTGCGGCCATCGCAGCCCCGACAACAAGTTCAACGGTGCCGAGGATCAGCGACAGCGAACCACCACGACCATCATGTGCACGTCGGAAATCGAGGACTGCCGAGCACGTGAAGAGCGTGGCGGCCAACGCGAGCAGCAGCCCGATTCCGAGGAGAGCTCCGTCCAGCTCGGCGTTGGGCGCTCGACCGGCAACGATCATCACGACGGCGAAAGCGAGAGCAGCTCCACCTACCAAGAGGTGGCCAAGGCTGATCACGCTCCGGGCGGCGCCCCGGGGCCGCCGGTCGGTTCCCATGAACCATGGAAACACGGCCAGCACGAGCACCGGTACTCGGCATCATGAGCACCGCTCCTCCGCAAACGGACAAGACGGCGCCGAAGAATGGCCCACTTCCGCACCCGACGGCTCGTAGTCTGAGCACTCCGCTCACAACGCTGGCATCCGGACCATCACCGAGAGGAACCGCCGTGCCCGAATACGTCGTCATGTTCCCCGCAGACAACGAGGCGGAGTGGGAGGCCGGCACCGAGGCCGACCATCAGGCCACGTTCGACACCGACTACGAGTTCGGCCAGCGGCTCGCCGCGCGTGGTGGCGCCGTGGCCGGTGGCGCTGGGCTGACTCACAGCGGGCAGGCAAGGACGATCAAGCGTGGACCCGAGTCGCGCCCGCTCGTCACGAAGGGTCCCTTCGCTGAGGGCGTCGAGCAGCTGTCCGGCTTCTTCATCGTCACCTGCGACGACTACGACGCGCTCGTGGAAGCCGCAGAGGTGCTCGTCCGGGCGCACCCCGTGGTGGAGATCCGCCCAGTGACGGAGTTCTGACGGGACGGAACACCTCGTCCAGAGGCCAACGCCCAGGGACAGTTCAGGTCGTCAGTCTTCGCGGCATGTCAGGACGTTCGCTGAACCGCTTCGCGACATGATGACGTCATGATCGTCCCAGAGCGGACCCCCCGCCTGCACTCCCCTCGTGCGGTGCTGCGACCGTTCCGGCCCGAGGACGTTGACGGTCGAGTGCGATGCGGCAAGGACCCCGAGATCGTCCGGATGTTCGGCGGGTCTCCTGATTTCAGGGAACCGGTCCCCATGCCGCTGGAGGACGCGACCGCCTGGTACGAGGCGGTCAGCACCGACTCCAACCCGCTGCACTGGGCGATTGAGTTCGAGGGAGAGTTCATCGGCACGGCCAGACTGCACGGACTGGATGCAACTGACAGGCGAGCACGGTATGCCGTAGGGCTGCTCGACTCTCGCCGACTGGGCATCGGTCTGGGCACGGAAGTCACCCAGGCAGTCCTCCGGTACGGATTCGGTGAACTGAGGTTGCACCGGATCGATCTCCGAGTCCTGGCATACAACACCCGGGCTATCCGCTGTTATCTCAGGTGCGGCTTTGTCCAGGAAGGACTCGAGCGCGAGGCCGCCTACGTAGACGCCAGATGGCACGACGACGTGATCATGGGAGTCCTGGAGCACGAGGCGAGCACGCTCTGATGCAGGAGAGGTAGCCCGCGCGGAATGCGGCTTGACCGTGCGTCACAGCAAGCCGTCAACCGACATCCCCGCCAGTTCAGTCTGCCTTCGGCTGGCCGGGCAACTCGTCGACGCCCGGGGTTGGGCGAGCCGCACGCGACGCCTGCACCCGGCGCGCGATCCCCAATATGAGAAACAACAGACACGCGGCGATCAGCAGCCACCAGGCGACCGTGAATGCGATCTCCCACGCGTGCATCGGCGTCCCGCTGGGCTCGAGCGGACCGCCGTGCGCACTCGTGATCGCGGCCATCGCGAACGCAATCACCATCACCACGAGCGCGAGGTTGCGCAGCATCATCCAGTTGGCAAGCGACGCCAGCCGAAGAACTCGCTCCGCCTCGGGCCCTCCGCTTGCGCCGACCGTCTTGGGGTCCTTCGCGACACGGCGCCGGATCCAACGTCGCTCGTAGGGCAGCAGCTTGTGCCCTTGCACCCCCATCTCGATCCCCGTCACGGCGCCAGCATCGCCGACGACGCTCTCCACCGCACTGAACTCGGCCGTTCCGGACCTCGTTCTTCGCTTGGGGTCAGGGCGTCACTCTTCGCGGCTGGAAGAGACGTGTGGTTAGCCGTCGTCGTCGCGCCCCGGTGAGCCTTGGGGCGAGAGCCGGATTCCCCGGGTAGGTTGCCCACCGTGACCGAGCTCGGACCCGTCGCCTGGCCACCGCCCCCGATCACCACCGAGCGGCTCGTCCTCCGCGAGCCCGAGGCCCGGGACCGTGCGACGTTCATCGAGCTGCTGGCCTCGCCAGAGGTGCACACCTACCTCGGCGGACCCCGGTCGCGTGACGTGCTCGAGCGCGAGCTGCCCGAGACACCCGAGCGGTGGCCCGGGAGCTTCGTCGTCGACCTCGAGGGAGCGATGATCGGCCAGATCCTGCTCAGGAGAGCAACGGCGCACCGTCGCCCGGCTGCCGTGGGAAAGGCCGATCTCGGCTACCTGTTCCTGCCACAGGTGTGGGGACGTAGGTACGCCGTCGAGGCGTGCGCGGCGGCACTCAAATGGTTCGACGGTGTCCTTCCCGGCGAGCCGGTGGTGCTCACCACCCAGGCCGCCAACGTCGCCTCGATGCGCCTCGCGGCAAAGCTGGGCTTTACCGAGGTGGAGCGGTTCCACGCCTGGGACGCCGAGCAGTGGCTCGGCCTGCGGTCCCCGGTCACGCCGCCTGCCTGAGCACAGAGACCCGCGAGCACGCCGCTGGGTCATCGGCCCGGACGGCTGTTTCGGCCGCACACCGTCCGGAACCCGCCCTACATTGACGACCATGGATGAGAACGCGCTGGACACGGGCATCGGCACGCCGCACGTGACGACGGCTCCGCTGGGCTGGTTGCTCGACTCCGACCCCGCGATCCGCTGGCAGGTCCTGCGCGACCTGACCGACGCGCCGGCTGCCGAGGTGGCCGCGGAACGCGCCCGCGTGGCGACCGAGGGCTGGGGCGCCCGGTTGCTCGCCGCACGGGACCCGGACGGCCAGTGGATGGGTGGTGCGTGCTTCCCGGGCCGTGGCGAACCACCGCCGGCCGGCCACCAGCCATGGACCGCGACGCTGCCGGCCATGATGGAGCTCTACGACTTCGGGCTCGACCCGAGCACCGGCACCGCCCGCGAGATGACCGCACTGGTCGCGGCGAACTGCCGATGGGAGTACAACGACAAGCCCTTCTTCACCGGTGAGGTCGAGCCGTGCATCAACGGACGGACGGTGACCCTGGGCGCCTACTTCGGTGCCGACGTCGACGACCTCGTCGCCCGCCTTCTCACCGACCAGCTCGACGACGGTGGATGGAACTGCGGCACCGAGCAGGGCTCGACCGTGTCCTCGTTCGCGTCGACGATCAACGTCCTCGAGGGCCTGCTCGAGTACGAGGGGGCAACCGGCGGGTCGGAGGAGCTGCGCGCCGCCCGTCGCCGCGGTGAGCAGTACCTGCTCGACCGGTCGCTGTTCCGCCGCAGGAGCACCGGCGAGGTGGCTGTCGGGGCCTGGCTGGGGTTCTCGTTCCCGACCCGGTGGCAGTACGACGTCCTCCGGGCGTTGGAGTACTTCCGCCGGTCCGACGTCAGGGACCCGCACCTGGGTGAGGCAATCGAGCTCGTCCGCCGCAAGCGACAGGACGACGGCACCTGGCTGCTCGAGAACACCCATCCCGGCGCGGTCCACGTCGAGCTCGAGCAGGGCGACGGCCGCCCGAGCCGGTGGAACACGTTGCGGGCGACCCGGGTCCTGACTTGGTGGGACGCACCGGGCTGAGACAGCCGTCGGGCTCTGCAGACCCGCCTGGCCTCAGTCCCCCCGCAGCACCGGCGCGAGCGCATCCAGGACGGACGCGTCCTCGATGGTGCTGGGCACCGCCGGGCTCCCGCCGTCGGCCATCTCCCGCATCGTCCTGCGCAGGATCTTGCCGGAGCGGGTCTTGGGCAGCGCGGGGACGATGTCGACCTGGTGCAGCGCCGCGACCGGACCCACCTCGTCCCGCACCCGCTTCACCAGCTCGGCCTCCAGCGCCTCTCGTGCACCCTCGGCGGACACGTCGACACCGGCCTTGAGCACCACCAGCGCCCGGGGCACCTGGCCCTTCAGCTCGTCGACCACGCCGATCACCGCGCACTCGGCCACTGCGGGGTGACCGGCCAGCGCCGCCTCCAGCGACCCGGTCGAGAGGCGGTGACCGGCCACGTTGAGCACGTCGTCGGTGCGACCCATGACGAACAGGTAGCCGTCCTCGTCGACGTAGCCGCCGTCGCCGGTGAGGTAGTAGCCCGCGTGGGCCGACAGGTACGACGCGACGTAGCGCTCGTCGTCCCCCCACAGGGTCGGCAGCGTCCCGGGGGGCATCGGCAGCTTCAGGCAGATCGCCCCCTCCACGCCGGGCGGCACCGGTGCGCCGCGCTCGTCGAGCACCTGCACGGCATACCCGGGCACAGGCACGCTCGGTGAGCCGGGCTTGATCGGCAGCGGCTGCAGGCCGCGGGGGTTGGCCGCGATCGGCCAGCCGGTCTCGGTCTGCCACCAGTTGTCGACCACCGGCACCCCGAGCCGCTCGCTGGCCCAGGCGTAGGTGTCGGGGTCGAGCCGCTCCCCCGCGAGGAACAGGGTGCGCAACGAGGACAGGTCGTGCCCGGCCAACAGCGCCCCGGCCGCGTCCTCCTTCTTGATCGCCCGGATCGCGGTGGGCGCGGTGAACATCGCCGAGACGCCGTAGTCGGACACGACCCGCCAGAACGCCCCGGCGTCGGGTGTGCCGACCGGCTTGCCCTCGTAGAGCACGGTCGTGCAGCCGGTCAGCAGCGGGGCGTAGACGATGTAGGAGTGGCCGACCACCCAGCCCACGTCGCTGGCGGTGAACCACGTCTCCCCCGGGCGCACCCCGAAGATGTTGGTCATCGACCACCGCAGCGCCACGGCGTGGCCCCCGTTGTCGCGCACGATCCCCTTGGGCCGCCCGGTCGTGCCAGAGGTGTAGAGGACGTAGAGCGGGTCGGTCGCCTCGACCGGCACGCAGCCGGCCGGGGCCGTGGCGTCGGGGTGCATGAGCATGGCCCAGTCGAGGTCGCGCTCCCCCATGGCGGCCTCGGCCTGCGGACGCTGGAGCACCACCACGTGCTCCGGCGTGTGCGACGAGCGCTCGATCGCCGCGTCGAGCATCGGCTTGTACTCCACCACCCGGGAGGGCTCGATGCCGCACGAGGCGGCCACGACCACCTTCGGCTCGGCGTCCTCGATCCGGGCGGCCAGCTCGGCCGGGGCGAACCCGCCGAAGACCACCGAGTGCACCGCGCCGATCCGCGCGCACGCCAGCATCGCGACGACGGCCTCGGGGACCATCGGCATGTAGATGACCACCCGGTCGCCCTTGCCCACACCCAGGCCGCGCAGCGCCCCGGCGAACCGGGCGACGAGGTCGAGCAGCTGGGCATAGGTCAGCGTCCGGGTCGTGCCGGTGACCGGGCTGACGTGGTGAAGCGCGGGCTGCTCGGCCCGGCCGGCGATGACGTGCCGGTCGAGGGCGTTGAAGCAGGTGTTCAGGCGGCCGCCGGTGAACCACCGGTAGAACGGCGGCCGGTCGTCGTCGAGCACCCGCTTCGGCGGCGTGATCCAGTCGATGTCGCGCGCGGCCCGGCCCCAGAAGCCGTCCGGGTCCTCCAGGCTGCGCCGGTAGGCCTGAGCGTATGCACCGTCGGTCATGGCGCCATCCTCGCCCGCGACCAGCCGTCCGGCCACCTGCCGGAGGGCCCGACGCCGCCGGGGGCCAGGCCTCACGCGGGGCGGCCGGACCGTCTGCAAGGCTGACGCCCGTGGCCCTGCACCCCCGCGCCCTGCCCGAGGCCGCGCTCGCCTTCCTCGCCGAGCGCCACCTCGCGACCCTGACCACCCTGCGCCCGGACGGCAGCCCGCACGTCGTGCCGGTCGGCTTCACCTGGGACCCCGGGGCCGGCGTCGCCCGCATCATCACCAGCGGCACCAGCCGCAAGGCGCGCAACGCCACCTCCGGCCGGGCCGTGCTGTGCCAGGTCGACGGGTGGCGCTGGCTGTCGCTGGAGGGCCCGGTGCGCGTCCTCACCGACGCGGCGTCGGTCCGCGACGCCGAGCGCCGGTATGCCGTCCGCTACCGCGAGCCGCGGGAGAACCCCCGGCGCGTGGTGCTCGAGGTCACGGTCGACCGCGTGCTCGGCCTGGTCGAGCGCCCCGCGCGTCGAACCTAGCTCGTCAGCTGGCTCGCCACTGGTCGATGAACATGTCGTCGCCCACCGGTGCGGTGCCACCTGAAGAGACCTGGATCCCGGTGAAGGCCGTCGTCCCCGGCGTCAACGGGACCCGGGAGAACAGCCGGCCGTTGACGTAGACATTTGCGCCCGAGGTGGTCGCGTTGATCCGCACGCCTGCCCAGCCGGTGCTCTTGACCAGGCCAGCGCCGGACAGGTTGACCCACTTCGTCCCGGTCCAGCGGCGCAGGCTCCCGTCCGGGAAGACACCGAGGTGCAGTGCCCGCTGGTATGCCGTGCCCTTGCGACCGTCAAGGGAGATGAGGAACGCGCTCGCGACACGGTTCGACCGCAGGGCGAGTTCCAGGTTGCGGGTGGTCTTGGCCGGGAGGCCCATGGCCATCACCGGGTACTCCTTGCTCGAGATGTCGTTCAGACGCACGGCACGCTCGCTGGAGATGCCCGCACCGCCGCCCACGACGGCGACCCGCGGCAGGCCGGCGGGAAGCGTCACGAAACCCTGTGGAGCGTGACCGACCAGGTCATCCTCGAAGGTGCTCGCGTTGGTGCGCAGCTCCAGCTCGGCCAGCCGGGTCGGGCCGTTCGGACTCGTCACCCGGACCCGCGCGAAGCGCGCGGAAGCGGCCGCAAAGCCGCGGTCTGTGAGGTAGGCGTAGTTCCCGGCAGACACCCAGCCGGCGACCGTTCGCCAGGTCTGGCCGTCGTTCGAGAGGTCCAGTGCAGCGGACTGGCCGGCGTCCGGGAGCGCCAGGGACGCCCCCGTCAGCACGTTGGTGCCCCCGAGGTCGATGGTGAACGTCCCGGTGCGTCCGGGGGCAACGGCCCCGGCGTCGGGGTCGACGCTGCCGTCGAACACGGCAGCCGGCCCCGACTCGGAACTCGTCTCGTCGGACATGTCGGTCGTCACCGGCAGCGTGCCGTTGAGGTAGCGGCTCTGCAGGTCGATGCGACGGGTGTCGGACGGGCGCAGCTCGACCGACTTGGTCCACACGCCGACCTGGTGGGCACCGCTGTCTTTGGCGAAGCACCAGTTGGAACCCTTGTCCCCGACCAGCAGCACCCGACGGGCGTCGAGCGGCACGATGCTGGTGTAGCCGCTGGAGATGCCCTGGTCGGTCAGCGCCAGGTCTGACCAGCTGCGACCGGTGCCGTCCTCGGAGACGAGCAGGCGGGTCCAGGGGCGTCCGTAGCTGAGCACCATGGCGCCGGTGGGCATCATCTGCAGCTGCGGGTCGGCGCTGGAGGCGTTGTCGGGGCTCAGGCCGGCGCCCGGGAGCGGGACCGGGGTCGACCAGGTGGCCCCGTCGTTGGTGGACCGCGTGATGACGAGGCTGGCACCCTGACGCGAACCGGCGCAGACGGCCGGGTTGACGGGGGCCGCCTGCCGGATCACCGCGACCAGGTCGCCGTTGGACGCCCGCACCATGGTCGGCTCCGAGCGGCCCTCGTTGCTGGTCCCCTCATCCGCGATCAGCGCGGAGATCCTCCAGTTCAGCCCACCGTCCACGCTGCGTGCGAGGAGGGTGCGGTAGCGCTGGCTGTGCTCGTCGCACCCGTACACGGTGGTCAGCAGGTCGCCGTGCAGGCCGACCACCAGGCTGCGGTGGAAGTAGACGAAGCGCATCGGCGTGGTCGTGGTCAGCGTGCCCAGTCGGGGTGACGACCAGGTTGCCCCGTCGTCCGGGGAGGTCCATGACGTCGTGGTGAACACGGTCGTCGCGGGCTTGGCGTCGGTCGACTCGTCATCGAAGCAGGACGTCGACGTCTTGGTGGGCGTCGGGGTGCCCGTCGTCGCGGTACCGCTCGTGGGAGACGCGCTACTGCTCGTGGGCGACGCGGTGTCACTCGTGGGAGACGCGCTACTGCTCGTGGGCGACGCGTTGTCACTCGTGGGCGACGCGTTGTCACTCGTGGGCGACGCAGTGTCGCTCGTGGGCGACGCGGTGTCACTCGTGGGCGACGCAGTGTCGCTCGTGGGCGTCGGACCGTCCGGCGCGGTGGGCGTCTCGGTGGGGGGCGTGGTCGTGTCGACCGGTCCCGGCGGGGCCTCCAACGGGCGCGCCGTGCGGAAGTTCACCGAGAGCAACGAACCGTCGCCGAGCTTGGCGAACGTGGTCAACGGGACATCGGTCGAGACCGTCGCGAAGTGCGCGCCCCCGTCCGTCGAGCGCAGCGTGTGGATCTGCTCGTCGTTGCTGCTGCTGTCGACGTTCTGGTTGTAGGAGATGAGGACGACGCGCGGCCCTCGTCCGTGTGTCGCGGAGGGGAACGACGCCGCGTAGGGAAACTGGATCAGTCCACTGGTCACACCGGGCGCCCCGACGTTGACCTGGTTGGACGCCACCGTGCTGGACCCACCGACCCCGACACCAGTCACCGAACCATCAGCCAGAGCCTTGACCGCGAACGTGGTGAGCAGGACTCCTGCGGCTGCTGAGGCAGCAAGGACGCGACGAACGTGCACGGTTGAAGAACCCTCCATCGGGGGGCCAGCGGCCCACCATCCCCTAAGCGGCCCTACACCGCACATCGCGCCCCCCTGGGCTGCGCTGTGACTGAGCATACAGGCACCGTCAGCCACTTTCGCACCATTCGTCAGAATGACCACGTGGAGATTGAGACGCTCGCCGCGTTGGACAGGGCACTGACCGAAGGCACGCCGCTGCGGGGGCTGCGGCTGCAGGACCTCGACCTGCGACGACGCGAGGCCGCGCTGCTGGGGCACACCGACCTCGAGGGGCTGGTCGTGCTCGGCGGCCGGCTCACCCCGGCGCTGGAGGCGCACCTGCGTTCGCACGGCGCACTGCTGTTCCCTACCGACCCGCACGCCCCGATCAACCCCTACCGGGCCCAGCTCTACAGCCCGCACGAGCTGTATGCCGGCCTGGCCGGTGACGGCTATGCCGCCACCCCCGACGCGCGCGCCTACGCGTGGTACCAGGACGCCCGGGTCCGCAGCGACGTGTTCGTCACCCTGCTGCGGGCGGTCCACGACGACTCCATGGGTGACGCCCTCGACGAGCTGCTCGACGGACTGCCCGTGGCGGGCGTCATGGGCGGGCACGCCGTGACGCGCGGCAGCGCCGACTATGCGGCGGCCGTGCGGCTCGGGCACGCCCTGGCGGCCGCCGGGCTGGTCGTGGCCACCGGCGGCGGCCCGGGCGCGATGGAGGCGGCCAACCTCGGCGCCTTCTGCCGGGACTCGGGGGTGCTCGAGGCGGCCCAGCACCGGCTCGCCGAGGTGCCCGGCTTCGCCGCCGACGTGGCGGCCTGGGCCCGGACCGGCCTGGCCGTGCGCGACGACGTGGCCCCCGCCGAGGGCGCCCCGGTGCGCAGCGTCGGCCTGCCGACCTGGTTCTACGGCCACGAGCCGCCCAACGTGTTCTGCGACGGGGTGGCCAAGTTCTTCAGCAACGCCCTGCGCGAGGACGGCCTGCTGGCCCGCTGCACCGCGGGGCTGGTGATCCTCCCCGGGGCCGCGGGCACGGTGCAGGAGGTGTTCCAGGCCGCCACGAGGCTCTACTACGCCGGGACCGCGAAGCCGCCCCCGATGGTCCTGGTCGGGCGCGAGCACTGGACCGACGGCATACCGGTCTGGCCGGCGCTGCGGGCGCTCGGCGACGGGCGCGCCATGGGCTCGGTGGTGCACCTGGTCGACGACCCGGACGAGGCCGTCGCGATCCTGGCCGCGCCATGGAGCTGAGCCAACTGGCCGGCGCGCCGTTCACCTACCCCGGCGTCGGCGGGACCGCGGACGGGTCCGCCCCCGCCGGCTTCCACCGCGCCAGGGTCACCTCGCTCATCGGCACCAGCCCGGGCGCGTTCGACCGCGCGGTCGAGGCCCTCATGACGTGGCGGATGCACGCCGACTTCGGGCTCCCGCTGCAGGCGACCGCCGGCCGGGCGGGCGAAGGCGTGGAGACCCTGGGCCGGCTCGGTATCGGCCCGCTCGGGCTCGACATCCCGTGCCGGGTGGTCTGGGCACTCGAGGGGCCGGGGCGGGCCGGGTTCGCCTACGGCACCCTGCCCGGGCACCCCGAGGCGGGTGAGGAGGCGTTCCTGCTCGAGGACGTCGACGGGACCGTCCGGTTCACGATCAGCGCGTTCAGCCGGGGCGCCCGGTGGTACTCCCGCGCCGTCCCGCCGCTGACGCGCGGGCTGCAGCGGGTCGCGCTCCGGCGCTACGCCGCCACCCTGCGGCGGCTGGCAGAGGGCTGAGCGCTCAGGCGGTGGCGGCGGCCAGCTGACCGCAGGCGCCGTCGATCTCGCTGCCCCGGGTGTCGCGGATCGTGGTCGGGATGCCGTGGGCGCGCAGGCGCTCGACGAACTGCTGCTCGACACCCTTGCGGGAGGCGGTCCACTTCGACCCCGGGGTGGGGTTGAGCGGGATCGGGTTGACGTGCACCCAGCCACGGCCCCGGGCGTTGAGCTTGTCGCCGAGCAGGTCGGCGCGCCAGGCGTGGTCGTTGATGTCCTTGATCAGGGCGTACTCGATGCTGACCCGGCGGCCGGTCGCCTCGAAGTAGCGGTAGGCCGCGTCGAGCGCCTCGTCGACCTTCCAGCGGGTGTTGATCGGCACGAGCTCGTTGCGCAGCTCGTCGTCGGGGGCGTGCAGCGACAGCGCCAGCGTGACCGGGATGCCCTCGGCGGCGAGCTTGTCGATGCCAGGCACCAGGCCGACCGTCGACATGGTGATGCCGCGGGCGGACATGCCCAGGCCGTCCGGGGCCTTGTCGGTGAGCCGACGGATCGCGCCGATGGCCGCCTTGTAGTTGGCCAGGGCCTCCCCCATGCCCATGAACACGACGTTGCTGACCCGCAGCGGGGCGTCCTCGCTCCCGCCGGCCACCTCGCCGCGGCGCAGCGAGCGGGCCGCAGCCACGATCTGCTCGACGATCTCGGCCGTGGACATGTTGCGGGTCAGGCCCTCCTGGCCGGTGGCGCAGAAGGGGCAGTTCATGCCGCAGCCGGCCTGGCTGGAGACGCAGATCGTGACCCGGTTGGGGTAGCGCATGGTCACGCTCTCCACGAGCGCTCCGTCGTGCAGGCGCCACACGGACTTGACCGTCGCGCCCTCGTCGGCGGTGACGGTGCGGACCGGGGTGATCAGCTGCGGCAGCAGCCCGGCCACCAGGTCGTCACGGATCGCCTTGGGCAGGTCGGTCATGTCCTCCGGGGAGTCGACCAGCCGCTCGAAGTAGTGCGTGGACAGCTGCTTGGCCCGGAAGCCCTTGTGCCCCAGCGCTTCGACCGCGGCCTTGCGCTCGGCCGGGGCGAGGTCGGCGAGGTGCTGCGGGGGCTTGCCCCGGCGGGGTGCGGCGAAGGTCAGCTGCCCCGGGCGGGGGCGCTGCGTGCTGGGGTCGGGCAGGGAGGTCGACATGTCCGGCCCAGTCTCTCAGCCGCCGGCGCACCGGCCAAACACGGCGGGGGTCAGTGCGCGGGGACGAACGCCGTGAGCAGCGCCCACACCACGGGCGCGACCAGCAGGAGCGAGTCCAGCCGGTCCATCACGCCCCCGTGGCCGGGCAGCAGGGTGCCCATGTCCTTGATGCCCAGGTCGCGCTTGATCATCGACTCGGTGAGGTCGCCCAGCGTCGCGGTGACCACCGCGGCGAGGCCGAGCACGGCGCCCACCCACCAGGCCGCGTGCAGCGCCAGCGTCACGCCGAGGATCCCGCCCACGACGCAGAACAGCGTCGATCCGGCGAAGCCCTCCCAGGACTTCTTCGGGCTCACCGAGGGCGCCATCGGGTGCTTGCCCAGGACCACGCCGACCGCGTAGCCGCCGACGTCGCTGCAGACCGTGACCAGCACGAAGACGAAGATCCGCCAGGGCCCGTCGGGCTCGGCGAGCATCAGCGACGCGAAACCCGCCAGCAGCGGCACGTAGGCAGCGACGAAGATGCCCCCGGCGATGTCGCGCATCGCGTCGTCGAGGCCGTCGGCGACCCGCCAGAGCAACACCGCGACACAGGTCAGCCCGAAGGCCACCGTGAGCGCCTGCCCCCCGCCCTTGTAGGCGGCCAGCACCATGGTCGCGGCGCCGACGACGCTGGGCAGCAGCGGGACCCGGATCCGGCCCGCGGACAGGCCGTGGGAGAGCTCCCACACCCCGGTGCAGGCGGCCAGGACCGCCACGGCGAGGAAGGCCTCCTTGCGGATGAACAGGCTCGCCACGATGACCGCGCCCAGGCCCACGCCGACGCCGATGGCGGCGGGCAGGTTGCGCCCGGCCCTCCCCGGCCCCGCGGCGGGCTGCTTGCGGGCGGCCCGGCTCGCGGCCGGCTGGCTCGCGGCGTCCTGGCTCGCGGCCGCGTCCCGGTCGGTGGCCGGCGCGGGCGGGGTGCCCTCGGTCTTCTCCACGGGTCGACGGCGACCGGCGCGGCCCGGGCCCCTGGTGGGCCCGGCCGCGTCGGCTTCACGTCGCTCGCGTCGCGACGGCGGGGAGGTGTTCATCTCGATGGCACCCGGTGCGGCACGCCCTCAGACGTCGAGCAGCTCGGCTTCCTTGTGCTTGAGCAGGCTGTCCACGGTGTCGACGTACTTCTTGGTCACGGTCTCGAGCTCCTTCTCCGCCCGCACGCCGTCGTCCTCGCCGACCTCGCCGTCCTTGACCAGGCGGTCCATCTCCTCCTTGGCCTTGCGGCGGATGTTGCGGATGGAGACCTTGGCCTCCTCGCCCTTGTGCCGGGCGAGCTTGATGTACTCGCGGCGGCGCTCCTCGGTCAGCTCCGGCAGGTTGATCCGGATGACCCCACCGTCGTTGTTGGGGTTCACGCCGAGGTTGGAGTCGCGCAGTGTCTTCTCGATCTCGTGCATGGCCGACTTGTCGAACGGGGTGATGAGGATGGTCCGCGCCTCGGGCGTCTGGAAGGAGGCCAGCTGCTGCAGCGGCGTCGGCGAGCCGTAGTAGTCCACCAGGAGCTTGGTGAACAGCGCCGGGTTGGCCCGGCCGGTGCGGATGCTGGCGAAGTCCTCCTTGGCGACCTCGATGGCCTTCTCCATCTTCTCCTCGGCCTCGAGCAGGGTTTCGTCAAGCATCAGGACTCCTCATTCGGTGTAACGGCGGTGCGGGCCACGTCGTGCCCGGAAGACAGGCTGGTCAGTCGGCGGTGACGAGCGTGCCGATCTTCTCACCCCGGACGGCTCGCGCCACGTTGCCCTCGCCCTCCATGCCGAAGACGATCATCGGCAGCTTGTTCTCCATGCAGAGGCTGAACGCGGCCGCGTCGACGACGCGCAGGCCCTTGACGAGTGCCTCCTGGTAGGAGACGCGCTCGAGCTTGACCGCGTCGGGGTCGGTGCGGGGGTCGGCGGTGTAGACGCCGTCCACGCCGTTCTTGCTCATCAGCACGGCGTCGCACTTGATCTCGAGGGCGCGCTGGGCCGAGACGGTGTCGGTGGAGAAGAACGGCATGCCGGCGCCGGCGCCGAAGATCACGACGCGGCCCTTCTCGAGGTGGCGGATCGCCCGGCGCGGGATGTAGGGCTCGGCGACCTGCCCCATCGTGATGGCGGTCTGGACCCGCGTCTCGACGCCCTCCTTCTCGAGGAAGTCCTGCAGGGCCAGGCAGTTGAGCACCGTGCCGAGCATGCCCATGTAGTCGGCGCGGGTGCGGTCCATGCCCTTCTGCTGCAGCTCGGTGCCGCGGAAGAAGTTGCCGCCGCCGATGACCACGGCGACCTGGACGCCCTCACGCACGGCCTCGGCGATCTGCTCGGCGATGCCCCGCACCACGTCGGGGTCGAGACCGACCTTGCCGCCGCCGAACACCTCGCCGGAGAGCTTGAGCAGGACCCGCTTGTAGGTCGGGTGCGGGCTGAGGTCGGACACGGGGCCTCCCGGAAATGGTCATGCAGCGGTCGGTCGATCCTGTCACAGCCTGCGGGCGCGCCGCGACGCGGCCCGTCCCACCAGCGGGTATGCCGTGGCCGCACCCGGGCGGCCGCCGCGAGGCAGCGGGGCGGCTCAGGTGCGGGCGGCGGTGGCCGCCTCGAGGCTCTCGTAGCGCTCCACCGCCGAGACCTTGCCGTCCCGGACGCGGAAGACCGTCACGCAGGGCATGGGCTCCTGTGCGCCGGTCCCGGCCGGCCACGAGGCCACCTGCTCGGCGAGGACCCCGTCGTCGAAGGCCTTGAGGGAGACGAGCCTGAGGCGGATGCCGCTGCGCTCCAGCCAGTCGCGCATGAGGTCCTGGCCGGAGCCGGTGCCACGGGGGCCGGTCACGGCCACGTCCGACGTGCACAGGCGCAGCACGGTCGACAGGTCCCTGGCGTTGACGGCGGCGTGCCAGTCCCGCAGGAGGCACGCGGTGTTGGGGTCCACGGCGTCACTCATGGGCGGAAGCAAACACCCGCCCGGGCCCGGCGTCCACACCAGGCGCGCCCGCGCGGCACGCAGAGCGCTCCTCCCCCGGCCCGGGAGGCACCGCGGCCCGGCACCCTCGGTGAGGGGCCGGGCCGCGGTGACCCACCGGCATACCGGCGGGTGGGTGAAGCGCTGCGTCAGCTGCCGACGCGGAAGCGGGCGAAGCCCTTGGCGGTGGCGCCGGCCTCCTCGAGGACCTTGCCGACCGACTTCTTGGCGTCCTTGGCGAACGGCTGCTCGAGCAGGACGTTCTCCTTGAAGAAGCCGTTGACGCGACCCTCGACGATCTTGGGCAGGGCGGCCTCGGGCTTGCCCTCCTCCTTGGCCGTGGCCTCGGCGACGCGACGCTCGTTCTCGACCGTCTCGGCGTCGACCTCGTCGCGGGTCAGCACGGTGGGGCTGAACGCGGCGATGTGCATCGCGACGTCCTTGGCGACCTGCTCCTCGCCACCGTCGGTGGCCACCAGGACGCCGATCTGCGCGGGCAGGTCGGGGCTGGTCTTGTGCAGGTAGGACACCACGGTCGGGCCCTCGAGGCGGGCGAGGCGCTTGACCTCGATCTTCTCGCCGATGGTGGCGTTGGCCTCGTCGAGGAGGGCCTTGACGGTCTTGCCGTCCTCGAGCTCGCTGTCGAGCAGGGTGTCGGCGTCGGTCGCACCGACGCGCACGGCCTGCTGCAGCACCTGGTCGGCCAGGGCGATGAACTTCTCGCCCTTGGCGACGAAGTCGGTCTCGCACAGGACCTCGACCAGGGTGCCCACGCCACCCTCGGCCTTGGCGGTGACCAGGCCGTTGGAGGTGGTGCGGCCCTCACGCTTGGTGACGCCCTTGAGGCCCTTGACGCGCAGGATCTCGGTGGCCTTGGCGCGGTCGCCGTCGGCCTCGTCGAGGGCCTTCTTCACGTCGAGCATGCCGGCGCCGGTCTGCTCGCGCAGCGCCTTGATGTCAGCGGCGGTGTAGTTCGCCATCGTTGTATCGCTCTTTCTGCTCAGATCGGTGGTCGGCCGGGCCGGTGGGACGACTCCCACCGACCCGGCCGTGGCAACCAGGGGTTCAGGCTCAGGCCTTGGCGTCGGTCTCGGCCGGCGCGGCGGTCTCGGCAGCCTCGGCGGTCTCGGCCGGCGCGGTGGCGTCGGCGGCCTCGGCGGCACCGGTGGACTCGGCAGCGCCCTCGGCGTCACCGGAGAGGAGCTCGCGCTCCCACTCGGCCAGCGGCTCGTCGGTGGCGACGGTGCCGTCAGCGGCAGCCTCGCCACCCTTGGCGGCGGAGCGGGCCATGAGGCCGTCGGCCACGGCGTCGGCGACCACGCGGGTCAGCAGCGTGACCGAGCGGATGGCGTCGTCGTTGCCGGGGATCTTGTAGTCGACCTCGTCGGGGTCGCAGTTGGTGTCGAGGATCGCGATGATCGGCAGCTTGAGCTTGCGCGCCTCGGTGACGGCGAGGTGCTCCTTCTTGGTGTCCACGATCCACACGGCCGAGGGGACCTTGGACATGTTGCGGATACCGCCGAGGGTCTTCTCCAGCTTGTCCTTCTCGCGCTTCATGACGAGAAGTTCCTTCTTGGTGCGACCGGAGCCGGCGACGTCGCTGTAGTCGATCTCCTCGAGCTCCTTCAGCCGCGCGAGGCGCTTGCTGACGGTGTTGAAGTTGGTGAGCATGCCACCGAGCCAGCGGTGGTTGACGTACGGCATGCCGACGCGCGTCGCCTGCTCGGCGATCGGCTCCTGGGCCTGCTTCTTGGTGCCGACGAACAGGATGGTGCCGCCGTGGGCGACGGTCTCCTTGACGAAGTCGTAGGCGTTGTTGATGTACGTCAGCGACTGCTGCAGGTCGATGATGTAGATGCCATTGCGCTCCGTCATGATGAAGCGCTTCATCTTCGGGTTCCAGCGACGGGTCTGGTGCCCGAAGTGGACGCCGCTCTCGAGGAGCTGGCGCATGGTGACGACGGCCATGCCGAGGTCTCTCTTTCGTTCGGTGCCGGTTATCCACGGTCGCGACGGGATTGCCGCTCACGTGCCTGGCGCCTCCGACCCACCCCGAACCCGGCCGTGAGGCCGGGACCGCTTGCGAGGTGCGTCCCGGTGCAGGACCGGCGTGTGCCGGGTGCCTGCGGTGGCGGGGAAGCGCGCGAATTCCACGGGCATGGCAAAGGGCCTACCTGTGGTGCGGCCATCGTACGCGGTGCGGGCAGGGATCAGGAAATCGCCAGGAACCGGGAAAACCGCGGGCCCACGGGGGCGAGGCTCGGTAGGTTGGCGGCCCGTGAGCCGAGCCCTGGACGTCGTCGCGCCCCCACGGATGGGCCGCAGCTTCCGCTGGCTGCTCGGCTCGTCGTGGGTGAGCAACATCGGCGACGGGATCGCCCTGGCCGCCGGACCCCTGCTCGTCGCCTCGCAGACCCGCAACGCGGTGCTCGTGGCGCTCGCCGCGCTGCTGCAGCGCCTCCCCTGGCTGGTGTTCGGGCTGTGGGCCGGCGCCATCGCGGACCGGCTCGACCGCCGCGTCGTCGTCATGGTCGCGGACCTGCTGCGGGCCGTCGTGGTCGGGGTGCTCTGCCTGGCGATCGTCACCGGCCGGGTGTCCATCGCCCTGGTGCTCGTGACGATGTTCGTCTACGGCGTCGCGGAGGTCTTCGCGGACACCACGAGCAGCACGCTGCTGCCGATGCTCGTGCCCAAGGACGACCTGGGCATCGGCAACGCCCGGCTCCAGGCCGGCTACCTGACGATGAACCAGCTCGTGGGTCCCCCGGTCGGGGCGTTCCTCTTCGCCGCCGGGATGGCCTGGCCGTTCGTCGTCCAGGCCGTGTGCGTGGCCCTGGGCGTGCTGCTCGTCTCCCGGATCGCGACGCCGCGCGGCGCCGTGCGGGACACCCCGGCCACCCACGTGCGGCGCGACATCGCCGACGGTCTGCGGTGGATCCGGGGCCATGCGCCGGTGCGCACCCTCGCGCTGGTCATCCTCGCGTTCAACGTGACCTGGGGCGCGGCCTGGTCGGTGCTCGTCCTGTACTCCCTGGAGCACCTGCACATGGGCGAGGTGGGCTTCGGCCTGCTTACCACGGCCGCCGCGCTGGGCGGCCTGGTGGGGACCGGCGGATACGGCTGGCTGGAGCGCCGCGTCCCGCTCGCCGCCCTCATGCGCGCGTGCCTGCTGCTCGAGGTCCTGACCCACCTGGCGCTGGCTCTGACCACGACCGGCTGGGTGGCCATCGTGATCATGGTCGTCTTCGGTGCCTACGCCTTCGTCTGGGGCACGCTGTCGCAGGCGGTGCGCCAGCGTGCGGTGCCCCAGGAGTTCCAGGGCCGGGTCGGCAGCGTCTACCTGGTCGGGCTGTTCCTGGGGCTGGTCGTCGGGCAGGGGCTCGGCGGCGTCATCGCCGAGCGGTGGGGCCTGACCGCCCCCTTCTGGTTCGCCTTCGCGGGGTCCGCGGTGACGCTGGCGCTGGTATGGCGGCAGCTGGCCCACATCGCCCACGCCGACGCGGACTCCGACGCCGAGGCGGACGCGGGTGCCGTCGAGGCGTAGGCGGCCTAGCCTGCCGGGCATGGGACATCCGGCAGCCACTCCCCTGATCGAGCGCATGCAGGGCTTCGGGACGACCATCTTCGCGGAGATGAGCGCCCTGGCGACCCGCACCGGCGCGGTGAACCTCGGGCAGGGGTTCCCCGACACCGACGGCCCGCAGGTGATGCTCGAGGCCGCGGTGGACGCCATCCGCTCCGGGCGCAACCAGTACCCGCCGGGCCCCGGCGTGCCGGAGCTGCTGGCGGCGGTCGCCGGGCACCAGCGCCGGTTCTACGGCATACCGGTGGATCCGTCCTCCGAGGTGCTGGTGACCGCCGGGGCGACCGAGGCGATCGCGGCCACGGTCCTGGCCCTGTGCGAGCCGGGCGACGAGGTCGTGACGTTCGAGCCGTACTACGACTCCTACGCCGCGACCATCGCCCTGGCCGGGGCGCAGCGGCGCACCTCGGTGCTGCGCTTCCCGGACTTCGCCGTCGACGAGGCCTCGCTGCGCGCGGCGTTCTCCCCCCGCACCCGGCTGGTGCTGCTCAACACCCCGCACAACCCGACCGGCAAGGTGTTCACCCGGGCCGAGCTGGAGCTCATCGCGGCGCTGGCCCGCGAGCACGACGCGTGGGTGGTGACCGACGAGGTCTACGAGCACCTGGTCTTCGACGGCCTCGAGCACGTGCCGATGGCCACCCTGCCGGGAATGGCCGAGCGCACCCTCACGATCTCGTCGGCGGGCAAGACGTTCTCGGCGACCGGGTGGAAGGTCGGCTGGCTGACCGGGCCGGCCGAGGCGGTGACCGCGGTGCGCACGGTCAAGCAGTTCCTCACGTACGTCGCAAGCGGCCCGTTCCAGCCCGCGGTCGCCACCGCGCTGGACCTGCCCGACGAGGTGTATGCGGGGCTGTCCACCTCGCTGCAGGCCAAGCGCGGCCTGCTCTGCGAGGGCCTCGAAGGCGCCGGCCTGACGGTGGCGCGGCCGTCCGGGACCTACTTCGTGGTAGCCGACGCGGCACCGCTGGGCGTCACCGACGCGGTGGACTTCTGCCGGCGGATGCCCGAGCTGTGCGGCGTGGTCGGCGTGCCGGTGTCGGTGTTCCACGACGACGTCGACGCGGCGCGCACGCTGGTCCGGTTCGCGTTCTGCAAGCGGGACGACGTGCTGCACGAGGCGGTCCGCCGCCTGTCGGGGCTGACCATCCACGCCTGACCCCGATCCGGTCGCCTTCTCCCCCTCATCGAGCTGGACGTTGGTGCCCCTTCAGCGGCGCTGAAGGGACACCAACGTCCAGCTCGATGCGGCGCCTCCTTGCGGACGGGCCGAGCCGGGCCGCGCTGTCCACAAGGGGTATCGCGCTCGTCCCACCGTCCACAGGTCGCCCGGTGGCCGTCCCCGCGGCCGTCGGCCCGGTCCACGGTGGGGCCCATGCGCACCGCGATCGCCCTCGGCCTGCTGCTGCCCACCGCCCTCGGCGCCGTCCTCACCCAGGCCCGTGCGGCCCCGGGCGAGCCCGGGCGCAGCCCGGCCCCGGTCGTGTCGCGACGGGCGGTGGACTCCCCCGTTCGGCCAGTGGCCGCGCCCCCGGCGCCCGTGCCGGAGCCCGGCTCCCGGCCGCTGTCCCGGTGGGGCTGGCCACTGAGCCCACGCCCGGCGGTCCTGCGGGGCTTCACCAGGCCGGAGCACCAGTGGTCGGCGGGCCACCGTGGGGTCGACCTGGCGGCGCAGCCGGGCCAGCCGGTCCTGGCTGCGGCCGACGGCGTGGTGACCTTCGTCGGGACCGTCGCGGGGCGCGGCGTGGTCTCGGTGCGGCACCACGGCGGTTGGCGCACCACCTATGAGCCCCTGAGCCCCGTCGTCACGGTGGGCCGGCCGGTCCGGCGCGGCGACCGCCTGGGCGTCGTGGCCACCACCGCCGGCCACTGCGCGCCCCGCGCGTGCCTGCACTGGGGCGCCCTGCTCGGGGCTGACTACCGTGACCCGCTGACCCTGCTCACCCACCAGCGTCCCGTGCTGCTGCCGCTGCCCTGAGTCAGGGCCGCGTGGGCCACGGCCAGGCCTGGCACCCGCCGAGGGTGATCGTCTGCTGCTGCATCACCAGCGCCGGCGTGCCGCGGCGCGGGCAGGTCTGGTGTCCATGTCCCAGCCCGTGCCCGACCTCGTGGTTGACCTGGTAGATGCGGTAGCGCGCCACGTCGCGGCCGAAGCTGTCGTCGCCGAGCACCCAGCGCCGCAGGTTCAGCACCGCGCGGGTGCCGTTCCAGCAGGACACCTCCGAGCGCGTCTGCAGCGGGGCGCAGAGCCGGTCGGTCAGCTCAGGGCTGGCCAGCGTGACCCGGATGTCCACCGTGGCTCCCGCCGCTGACTGCGCCGGGGTGACGTTGACGAAGCGGACCAGGTCCTTGGTCTGCCAGCCGCGGCGGTCCAGCAGCGCCTTGCGCACGGTTGCGGCCACGGTGCGCGCGTCGACGCCGAGGCCGTCCTCGACCTCGACCGTGTAGCGCACGGTCCGCCCGGTGGCCGCCGAGGCGGGACCAGCCACCGGCACGACCCGGATCCGGCCGGTCCCGTGCCCCGGTGCCCCCGAACGGGTCGAGGTGCAGGACCGCGAGGGCGACCATGACCAGTCCCGCCGCCGCTGACAGCGTCCGACGCAACCGCACCCTGCGGCTGACCCGCCACACGCCGGGCCGGTCGGGGCGCTCCGTGGCTCGGCCCGGCTGTCGGGGATCTCCGGCGGGAGGTCGGGCTCGTACGCCGGCTGGTCGCGCCGGCGCCGGGGAGGACGGGCCCGAGGTCGCGGAGCGGTGGCCCCCGACCCCGCCACGGGACCGGGGGCGGTCGTCTGCGGGCTCACGCACGGGGGTGCGCCTGCTCGTAGGACCGGCGCAGCCGGTCGACCGAGACGTGCGTGTAGATCTGTGTAGTCGCCAGGCTGGCGTGCCCGAGCATCTCCTGGACCGTGCGCAGGTCGGCGCCGCCTTCGAGCAGGTGGGTGGCCGCGCTGTGACGCAGCCCGTGCGGGCCGAGGTCGGGGGCGTCCTGGACGTGGGACAGCAGGGCGTGGACGGCACTGCGCACCTGCCGCGGGTCCGCGCGGCGGCCGCGGCGGCCGAGCAGCAGCGCCGGACCGCTCTCGGGCGTCACCAGCTGCGGGCGGCCACGGTCCAGCCAGTCCTGCAACGCCCGTCGGGCGGGGTCACCGAACGGCACGACGCGCTCCTTGGCTCCCTTGCCCAGCACCCGCACGGTGCCCGCTGCCAGGTCCACGTCGTCGATGTCGAGGCCCACGAGCTCGCCCACCCGGACGGCGCTGGCGTAGAGCAGCTCCAGGGCGGCGCGGTCACGCAGGTGGATCGGGTCGTCGTCGTCGGAGGCCACGGCAGCGACGTCGAGGAGGTCGGTGGCCTCCGTCGGCTTGAGCACGGCGGGCAGGGACCGGGAGCGCTTGGGGGCAGCCAACCGCAGGGAGGGGTCGGTGGCGATCCGACCGGTGCGGGTGGCCCACTGCAGGAACGCTCGGGCCGCCGCTGCCCGGCGCGCGACCGTCGACCGTGCCGCGCCGGACTCGGACAGGTGCGCCAGCCACGACCGCAGGTCGGCCAGCTGCAGGTCCGCCAGCCCGGTGACCCCCCGCTCGGTGGCGAACCCCAGCAGCGAGCGCACGTCGCCGAGGTAGGCGCGCTGGGTGTGCTCCGAGCGGCCCCGCTCCGAGCGCAGGTGCCGCGCGAAGGCCTCGACCGCGTCGTCCGCTGCTGCGGAATCTCCTCCCGGCTCCGGCTCGCTGCTGGACACCTCGCCACCGTGGCAAACGACGCCGGCCCGGGCAAACACCGCCACCGGCGCGCCGCGGACTCGGCCGGGCCGCGACGTCCGGTCCCGAGCTCTCAACCAGGGCGTCATGCCACGACGGCGGACCGCTACGCCACGCCGTGATCCAGACCGGGACGCCGAGGCGGGTGCCTCACGACCGCCGCTGGCGCCAGCCCTCCCCGTGCCGCTCGGCCAGGCCGAGCAGCTCCAGCCGGCCCAGGCCGGCAGCCACCTCGGCCGGGGAGAGGCCGCCGGCGACGGCGAGCCGCTCCACAGGCACGCCGCGGCGCACCGGCAGGCTGGCGTGCACCCGGGCGGTGAGCTCGTCGAGGTCGTCACCGGGCCGGGCCGGCTCGCTGGGGCGTGTGGCGGAGTCGGCGCCGAGGTCCCCGAGCGCGTCGGCGACCTCGGCCGCGTCGGTCACCAGCACGGCGTAGCCGTCGCGCATCGCCTGGTGGCAGCCGGCCGACATCATCGAGGTGACCGGCCCGGGGACCGCTGCCACGACCCGGCCGTGCTCGGCGGCATGGCGGGCGGTGTTGAGCGACCCCGAGCGCAGTCCCGCCTCGACCACCACCGTGCCGACCGTCATCGTCGCGATGAGCCGGTTGCGCTGCAGGAACCGGGACTTCGTCGGCGCCGACGCGGGGGCGACCTCGCTGACCACGAGACCCGACTCGACGATGCGCCCGAGCAGCGTGGCGTGAGCGGCCGGGTAGGGCCGGTCGACGCCACCGGCGAGCACCGCCACGGTGGTGCCTTCGACCGCCAGGACACCGCGGTGGGCTGCCGCATCGATCCCGAACGCCGCCCCGGAGACCACGACGAACCCGCGCTCGGCGAGGCCCGCCGCGAGGTCGGTGGCGACCATCTCGCCATAGGCGGTGGCGCTGCGGGCACCCACGATGGCCGCGCTGCGTCGGCAGCCCGACGCCAGGTCTGCGGGGCCGCGCACCCAGAGGCAGAACGGCGGTGCGGCCAGGTCGTCCAGCCCGGTGGGCCAGTCGGGGTCGCCCGGGCACAGGACCCTTGCGCCGAACCGGGCCCCGACCTCCAGGTCGCGCTCGACGTCCAGCACACCCAGGCGAGGGGCGAACCGCTCCAGCGCCGGGTGGGCCTGCTCACGCACGGCCCGCAGCGCCTCGACCGCGCCGATCCGGGCGACGAGCGACACCGCCACCGCATCGCCGGGCTCGGCCAGCCGGCTCCAGGCCGCCCGGGCGAACCGGTCCTGGTCGAGCAGGCTGCTCGCCGGGGCGTTCATGCCGCCACCGCCGCGTGCGCCCGCAGCGTCAGGGCCAGCCCGACGTCCTGGCGGGTGGGCGAGCCGCCCCCGGCCAGGTCGCGCAGGGTCCAGGCCAGCCGCAGCACCCGGTCGTAGCCGCGCAGGGTCAGCAGGCCACGGTCGATCGCCCGGTCCAGGTCGGAGGTCGCGGCGGCGGGCAGGCGCAGCGCCCCGCGCCGCAGCTCGGAGCCGGGGACGTGGGAGTTCAGCCGCCACGGGGTGCCGGCCAGCCGCTGGGCCTGCAGCGCGCGGGCGGCCGCGACGCGCAGGGCCACTGCCGCCGTGGGCTCGCCGGGCTCGCCTGCCAGGGCGGCCCGGGTCACCGCGCGCACCGGCAGCTGCAGGTCGACCCGGTCGAGGACCGGACCGGCGATCTTGCCGAGGTAGGCCCGGCGCGCCATCGGCGTGCAGGAGCAGTCCGCGCCCTTGCCGAACCCCAGCCCGCACGGGCAGGGGTTGGCGGCCATGACCAGCTGGAACCGCGCCGGGTAGGTCACCACCCCGGAGGCCCGCGCCACGACGACCCGCCCGGCCTCGACCGGCTGGCGCAGCGCCTGGAGCACGTTGGTGCGGAACTCCGGCCCCTCGTCGAGGAACAGGACCCCGTGGTGGGCCTGGCTGATGGCGCCGGGGCGGATGACCCCGCTGCCGCCGCCGATGATCGCGGGCATCGAGGCGCCGTGGTGCGGGGCGACGAACGGTGGCCGGCGCACGAGCGCTCCTTCTCCGGGGAGGACGCCGAGCACCGACTGGATCGCCGTGACCTCCAGCGCCTGGTCGTGCTCCAGCTCCGGCAGCAGGCCGGGGAGGCGCTCGGCCAGCATCGTCTTGCCGGCGCCGGGCGGTCCGACCATGAACACGTGGTGCCCGCCGGCCGCCGCGATCTCCAGCGCCAGGCGGGCCTCGTCCTGCCCGACGACGTCGCGCAGGTCCGGCGGGGGCGCCAGGGCCGGCTCGGCCACGCTCACCACCTCGGGCTCCTCGGGCCGGCCACCCCGGCCGAGGACGACGTAGCGCTGCACCAGCTCGGCGAGGCACCTCACGGGGTGGACCCGGACATCGGGCACCAGGGCCGCCTCGGCGGCGTTGGCGGCCGGGACCACGACCTCGCGCACCCCCGCCCGGGCGGCGGCGAGCACGGCCGGGAGCACGCCCCGCACCGGACGGACGGTGCCGTCGAGGGCCAGCTCCCCGAGGTGCACCACCTCCTCCACGACCCCACCCGGCAGGGCGCCGGCGGCCGCGAGCACCGCGACGGCGATGGGCAGGTCGAAGCCGGAGCCGGCCTTGGGCAGCGAGGCCGGTGACAGGTTGACCGTGACCCGGCGGTGGGGCACCGGCACCCCGGAGTTGGACGCCGCCGCGCGGATCCGGTCCGGGGACTGCTTGCAGGCCGCGTCGGGCAGGCCGCTCACGGCGAACTGCGGCAGCCCCTGCGCGAAGTCGGCCTCCACCTCGACCATGGCACCCTCGATGCCGGACAGGGCGACCGACCGGGTGCGTCCGAGGGTCATGCCCACACCCCCACGAGGTGGTCGACCACGGCCGGGCCGCGCGGCGGGCGCAGCACCCCGATGACGTCGATGCGCACGTCGCGGGCGCCGACCTCGTGGTCGGCCAGCCAGCACGCCGCGAGCCGGCGCAGCCGGGCCGCCTTGCGCCAGGTCACCGCCTCGACGGGGCTGCCGAACGCGGTGCTGCGTCGGGTCTTGACCTCACAGACCACCAGGCAGTCGCCGTCCAGCGCGACGATGTCGATCTCGCCCTGGTCGCAGCGCCAGTTGCGGTCGACCACCTCCAGCCCCGCCTCGGTGAGGTAGCGCGCGGCCAGCCGCTCGCCATACGCACCGACCGCACTGGCGACCCGGTGCGGCATGCCGCCGGTCGCGCTCCCCTGCCCCGTCGCCCCCACGGCAACCACCTCCGGCCACCGATGCTGGCCGCCCCGGCCACCGGGCGACAGGGCCGGTGAGCGGCCTGTGGACGGTGGGACGACCGGCGACCCCCCATGTGGACAACCGGATCAGCCGCGGGCGTCCTCCGGGACCCCGCGCACGGCCAGCAGGTCGGAGCGCCGGAAGGCATAACCCACCATCCACGTCGGCTCGACCCGGCAGTAGACGATGTCCTCGCCCCAGCTCGACGGGGAGCTGCCGTAGTGGGCGGTCAGGTGCGCCTCGACCTCCGCGCGCTCGGGGTGGTCCGGCCCGAGGAACTCCACGTGGCCGTGCGTGAACACCCCCAGGTCGTCCCCCTCGAGGTATGCCGCGCTGGTCGCCGGGCGCGCCCGCAGGTGGTGCGCCTTGTGCGCGGAGCCGCTGGTGGTGAAGACCCACCGCCCGTGCAGCAGGTGCCCGTCCAGGCCGCTGATGCGCGGCTCCCCGGCGGCGGTCACCGTGGCCACGGCGAGCGTGCGCATGCCGGTGAGCAGCCCGGTCAGCTCGCGGGCGGTCAGCGTGCGCTCGTCGGTGATGATGCCGCGCAGGTGGCCCCCGGCACCGGCATGGGAGCGGTCGAGCAGGGCCTGCAGCCGGTCGAGGTCGGCGGGTGTCTCGAGCATGCCCCGATCATCACCCCGGTCGCCGACAGGTGGCAGCCCACGCGCCGGCCGTGGACCGGCGCCGGGCTCAGCCGGAGAAGCCGCCCTCCTTGGGCAGCTCGAGGTCGCTCTTGGCCAGCTCCTCGACGTTGACGTCCTTGAACGTCACGACGCGCACGTTCTTGACGAACCGCGCCGGGCGGTAGACGTCCCACACCCAGGCATCGGCCATGGTCACGTCGAAGTAGACGTCGCCGCCGTCGTTGCACACCTTCACGTCGACGGAGTTGGCGAGGTAGAACCGGCGCTCGGTCTCCACCACGTGGGAGAAGAGGCCGACGACGTCGCGGTACTCCCGGTAGAGCTGCAGCTCCATCTCGGTCTCGTACTTCTCGAGGTCCTCGGCACTCATACGACGCTCATCTCCACGGTCTCCGGCGGGGTGCTGCTGCCCTCATCATCCCCCACGGGGGCCGCCTCGGGGCCCGTCTGCGCCGGCACCACGCCGGGCAGCCGCCAGGACCGCCGGTGGTGCTCGCAGGGACCGTGCTGCTCCAGCGCGGCGAGGTGCTCGGGTGCGGAGTAGCCCTTGTTGAGCTCCCAGCTGTATGCCGGGGACCCGGCAGCGAGCTGCACCATGATCGCGTCACGCTCGACCTTGGCCAGCACGCTGGCCGCGGCCACCGACGAGCACTTCATGTCCGCCTTGACCATCGTGGTCACCGGCGGGGTGGCGGGACCGGTCCCGTCGTCGAGCAGGCCGAGCAGGCCGACGCGCTCGGGGTCGGTGAGCCAGTCGTGGTTGCCGTCGAGGATGACGAGGTCGGGGGTCACGGGCAGGGCGGCCAGCGCCCGGGTCCCGGCCAGCCGCAGCGCGGCCATGATGCCGATGGCGTCGATCTCCTCCGGGGAGGCGTGCCCCACGGCATGGGCCCGGGCCCAGCGCTCGATCTTGGGCACCATCCGCTCGCGGGCCAGGTGGCTGAGCAGCTTGGAGTCCTTGACGCCCTGCGGCGCGGTGCGACAGGTCTCGTCGATGACGACGACGCCCACGCTGACCGGTCCGGCCAGCGCACCCCGGCCGACCTCGTCCATGCCGGCCAGGACGCGGTGGCCCTGCCGTTGCAGCTCGCGCTCGACCCGCAGTGAGGGCTTCCGGCTCGCGGTCGCCCCGGCCATCAGTGCCCCGAGGCGGTGGTCTGCGGCGGCGGCACCTTGGCGAACGTGGCCGTGGGCCGGCTCAGCCAGGACCAGTCTGCGACGGGCCAGACCACGGACAGGGCCCGCCCGACGATCTTGGACTCGGGCACCGACCCGGTCTTGCCGCCGTCGCCGTTGTCGTGGAACCGGGAGTCGGAGGAGTCGGAGCGGTGGTCGCCCATCACCCACACCCGTCCGGCGGGCACGGTGATGTCGAACTCCTGCCGGCTCGGCTCGTCGCCCGGCTTGATGTAGGGCTCGTTCAGCGGCGCGCCGTTGACGGTGATCCGGTGCTGGTCGTCGCAGCACACCACGTGGTCGCCGGGCAGCCCGATGACCCGCTTGATGAGGTGGTTGCCCTCGTCGGTGGGCAGCAGGCCCACGAAGGTCAGGGTGTTGTGGACGGCGGCACCGACCGGCCCGCGCTGCACCGGCACCGGCTCGCCGAGCCAGTTGGCCGGGTCCTCGAAGACGACGACGTCGCCGCGCTGGAGGGCGAACGGCCCCGGCGTGAGCTTGCTGACGATGACGCGGTCGCCGTTGACGAGGGTGTTCTCCATCGACCCGGAGGGGATGTAGAACGCCTGCATCAGCCAGGTCTTGACCACCAGGGACAGGACCAGGGCCATGCCGACGACGATCGCGGCCTCCTTGACCGCGGAGAGCACGGCGCGTCCGGGACCCTGCCGCCGGTCACCGGGGCCGATCTCGTAGACGGTCTCCTCGTGCTCGAGCTCGTCGTCGTGCTCCAGGTCGTCGTGGGCCGCGCCTGCCGGCACTCCGGCCGCCGGCACTCCGGCCGCCGGCACGTCAGCCGCGGGCGCGTCCGGTGCGGGCGCGTCGGCCGGCACCTGCCCGGAGCGGTCGACGGGTGTGCCTCCGGGCGGACCGTGGGGCATGGGCTCCTGGACGTCCTCGGGCAGGTCGGGGCGAGGGTTCCCTGTCACGTTCACCGCTGGCCCTGGGCAGCCGGGATGCCGGCGAGCTCGCCGGGCGAGCTCAGCGTCGCCGTCCGGCCCAGGGGCCAGTACACGAGCGCCGCTCGCCCGATCACGTCATCCAGCCGCACCATTCCTCCTCCGGGGTCGCCCAGGTGGGCGCGTGAGTCTGCCGAGTCGCTGCGGTGGTCACCCATGACCCAGATGTGCCCCGCCGGGACGGTGACGTCGAAGGTCAGGTCACTGGGCTTGTCACCGGGGTAGAGGTAGGGCTCGTGCACGGCCACCCCGTTGACGCGCAGGGCCCCCTGGGCGTCACAGCAGACGACGTGGTCGCCGGCGACGCCGACGACCCGCTTGACGTAGTCGCTCTCGTGCGTCTGGACCGACAGCAGCGAGGCCGCGCCGCTCACGACCTTGGTGACCAGGCCGGTCGGCGCCGGCCCGGTGGAGCCGCCGGCGGCGAACGTGGTGCTGCCGTCGAACACGACGACGTCCCCCCGGTGCACGGTCCCCAGCCTGGTCACCATGATCCGGTCACCGGGCTGCAGCGTGGGCTGCATCGAGGCGGACGGCACGTAGAACGACTGGACGAGAAAACCCCGGACCACCAGCGTCACCAGCAGCGCGACGACGACCACGACCAGCCAGCGCAGTCGCGTGGCGTGACGTGGCGCGACCTCCCGCCCAGCGGGGGTCGTCGTCGTGTCGGCAGGTGCCGTGGGCGGTCCGGGGTTCATCGGTCCCGAGCCTAGTCTGCGAGCCTGTGAAGGCACGCGCCGGCGGAGCAGTCGATGTCGACCTGGCCTCAGCGGGCCGGGGTCGTCTCGCGCTTCTCCTTGATCTTGGCGGCCTTGCCGCGCAGGTCGCGCAGGTAGTACAGCTTGGCGCGACGGACGTCACCGCGGGTCATGACCTCGATCTTGTCGATGATCGGGGTGTGCACCGGGAAGGTGCGCTCCACGCCGACACCGAAGCTGACCTTGCGGACGGTGAAGGTCTCGCCGACGCCGCGGCCGTGGCGGCGGATGACGACACCCTGGAAGACCTGGACACGCGAGCGGTTGCCCTCGACGACCTTGACGTGGACCTTGAGGGTGTCACCGGCGCGGAAGGCCGGGACGTCGTCGCGGAGGCTCGTCTGGTCGATGGCGTCGAGCTGGTGCATGATCAGTTCGCTTTCCCGCCGGTGCCACAGGTCACCGAGCGCGTCAGGTGCTGGAGCAGGGGCATCGCCCGGCCCAGCGTCATCTCGTATGGGTGCTCCCGCGAGCCGTGGATCGCAGCACTCCCCCTGTGGCAGGGGCGCGAATCGGTGCAGGACGCGAGGAGTCAGTCTGCCACAGCGGACGGCCCGGACTGAAATCCGCCGGCGGCCTCGGTGAGCACGGCCCGATCCCGCTCGTCCAGGGCGGCGGGGTCGAGCGCGGCGAGCATGTCCGGGCGCCGCTGCGCGGTGCGCCGCAGCCGCTCGTCACGGCGCCAGCGCGCGATCTGGCCGTGGTGCCCGGACAGCAGCACCTCCGGTATGCCGCGCCCGCGCCACACCGGGGGCTTGGTGTAGACGGGGTACTCCAGCAGGCCGTCCTCGTGCGACTCCTCGACGAGGGACTCGGCGTTGCCGATCACGCCGGGGATGAGGCGGGCGATCGCCTCGACCATGGCCAGCACGGCGACCTCGCCGCCGTTGAGGACGTAGTCGCCGAGGGACAGCACGCTGACCGGCATGTGCTCGCGCGCCTCGTCGTAGACGCGCTCGTCGATGCCCTCGTAGCGCCCGCAGGCGAAGGCGAGCCAGGGCTGCTGCGCGAGCTCGCGGGCCAGCTCCTGGGTGAACGGCCGGCCGCCGGGGCCCGGCACGACCAGGTGCGGCACTCCCCCGCCGACCGCCGCGGCCCCGGCGGCGACGACGTGGTCCAGCGCCTCGCCCCACGGCTCGGGCCGCATGACCATGCCGGCGCCGCCGCCGTACGGCGTGTCGTCGACCGTGCGGTGCCGGTCGTGGGTGAAGTCGCGCAGGTCGTGCACGTGCAGGTCGACCAGTCCCTCCCGGCGGGCCTTGCCGATCAGCGACAGGTCCAGCGGCGCCAGGTAGTCGGGGAAGATCGAGACGACGTCCAGGCGCATGTCAGCCCTCGTCCAGCTCGAGCAGCCCGGCCGGCGGGTCGATGACGACCCGGCCGCCCTCGACGTCGACCTCGGGCACCAGGGCCTCGACGAACGGCACCAGCGCCTCGCGTCCGCTCGCGAGCCGCACGACGAGCAGGTCCTGCGCGGGCCGGCTGTCGACGCCGGCGACCTCGCCGACCTCCTCGCCGGCGACGGTCAGGACGCGCAGCCCGACGAGGTCCTTCTCGTACCACGCGTTCTCGTCGTCCTCGTCCTCCTCGACGTCGGCGACGAGCAGCGTCCCGCGCAGCGCTTCGGCGGCCGTGCGGTCAGTCGCCTCCTCGAAGCCGAGCAGGGTGATGCCGTTGTGGTCTCGGACGCTGCGCAGGCGCAGCGGGCCGGCCTGTGCCGGGTCGGTGGTGAACGACCTGCCCACGACGAACCGCTCCTGCGGCGCGTCCGTGCGCACCTCCACGGTCACCTCTCCGCGCAGCCCGTGCGCCTTGCCGATACGTGCCACCACGACGTCCATGGCGCAGATCCTCTCAGGTCCGGCGGACCCGGCCGGACGGCATACCGGCGGGGATGCCCGGGGAGGTGGTCAGGGACCGGGAAGGGCTTGGTCAAGATCGCGTATGCCCCGTTGACCGCGCCGTCGGCGCGTCCCTAGCGTCGGCCCACTTTCGTTGACCAGTCACCAATGGCGGAGGCACCCGGGATGGTCGAGAGCTCGAGCAGGGCCCTGCACGAACAGCTGCAACGCATCTACGTCCTGCTCGACGACGGAGACCGTCGGGCCCTGCGCGGGGCGGGGGTGAGCCCGACGCAGTACACCCTGCTGCGCCACCTCGCGGCCTCCCCCTCCGACGCCCTGACCATCAGCCGCCTCGCGGAGGTGCTGCTGTGCACGCGGGGCAACGCGACCCGCCTGGTGCGCCGACTGGTCGAGCACGGCCTGGTCTGCACCCGCGGCGACGAGTCCGACCTGCGGGTCGTCCTGGTCTCCCTCACCGAGGAGGGCCGGCGCCGCCTCGGCATCGCCGAGCGGGCCCTGGACAAGGCCAACCACCGCCGGTTCAGCGGCCTGAGCGAGCAGGAGTGCTCGGCCCTGCACGACCTGACCCAGACCGTCGCCGACGTCCTCGGCAAGGACCTGGAGAACCACCCGTGAGCGCCTTCGCCCGCCGCCACCTCGGCGTGCTGGCCGTCACCTGCGGCCTGCTGGCCACCCCGGCCCTCCTCCCGACCGCGCACGCCGACGCCCCGGTCACCAACCGCGCCAGCCTCAAGCAGGACCTGTGCTACCAGGTGGTGACCGACCGGTTCGCCGACGGCAACACCAGCAACGACGACCCGGCCAAGAGCCCGGGGATGTACGACGCCACGAAGACGAACTGGAAGCTCTACTGGGGCGGGGACTTCGCCGGCATCCAGCAGCACCTGCAGTACCTCAAGGACCTCGGCGTCACCGCGATCTGGATGTCCCCGCACGTGGACAACATCGACAAGCCGGCCGTCTACAACGGCGTCCCCAACGCCGGCTACCACGGCTACTGGACCCGCGACTTCAAGCGCCCCGAGGAGCACTTCGGCACCCTCGCCGAGTTCGACTCGCTCATCAGCGCGGCCCACTCCATGGGCATCAAGGTGATCATGGACTGGGCGCCCAACCACACCAGCCCGGCCGACCCGGCCAACCCCTCCTTCGCCGAGGGCGGGGCGCTCTACGACGACGGCGTGCTCAAGGGCACCGCGGTCAACGACACGAGTGGCTACTTCCACCACAACGGCGGCATCAGCAACTACGACGACCGCTACGAGGTGCAGTACAAGAACCTCGCCGACCTCGCCGACCTCGACCAGCAGAACGGCACGGTCAACTCCCTCCTCAAGACCGACGCGAACTACTGGATGAGCCGCGGGGTCGACGGCATCCGCATGGACGCCGTGAAGCACATGTCCAGCGGGTGGCAGCGCTCCTTCGCCGACAACGTCCTGGCGAGCAAGGACGCCTTCCTCTACGGCGAGTGGTACCTCGGGTCCAAGACCGACCCGCTGTATGCCGACAACGTCCGCTTCGCCAACGACAGCGGCATCTCGGTGCTGGACTTCTACCTCAACATCGCCATGCGCGAGACGTTCGGCTCCGGCGCCCCGATGTCCAACCTCGACGCGGCGATCGCCAGGACGGGGACGGACTACACCTACAAGGAGAACCTGGTCACCTTCCTGGACAACCACGACATGTCCCGGTTCCTGACCCTGAAGAACGACACGACCGCGCTGCACGACGCGCTGGCGTTCATGCTCACCGTCCGCGGCACGCCGTGCCTCTACTACGGCACCGAGCAGTACCTGCACAACGACACCAGCGGCGGCGGGGACCCGTGGAACCGGCCTCAGATGCCGGGGTTCGGCGAGACGACCACGGCGTTCAAGGAGATCCAGAAGCTGTCCGCGCTGCGCCAGAACCAGCCGGCGCTGGCCTGGGGCACCCACCAGCAGCGGTGGATCAACAACGACGTCTACGTCTACGAGCGCCGGTTCAACAACGACACCGTGCTCGTCGCGATCAACAAGTCCGGCGCGGCCTACCCGATCGCCGGGCTCAACACCGCCCTGCCCGCGGGCAGCTACACCGACCAGCTCGGCGGCCTGCTGGGCGGGCAGTCGATCACCGTCGGCAGCGGCACCGGCGGCAACAACCCGGTGACCTCCTTCACCCTCGGCGGCGGCCAGGTCGCGGTGTGGTCGTACAAGGGGCCCGAGCCCTCCTCCCCCACGATCGGCAGCGCCGCGCCCACGCTCACCCGGGCCGGCAACACGATCACCGTCGAGGGCCGCGGGTTCGGCACCTCGGGCACGCTCAAGGTCGGCGGGGTGACGGCGTCGGTCTCCAGCTGGGGCGCCAACCGGGTCACCGCAACGGTGCCGTCAGGCACCCCGGCGGGGATCCAGCAGGTCACGGTGACCACGAGCGGCGGCACCAGCAACGGCTACGCGCTCAAGGTGCTCTCCGGGGCGCAGGTACCGGTGACGTTCACGGTCACCAACGCCACGCCGACCAACCCCGGGGACAACATCTACATCAGCGGCAGCATCCCCGAGCTCGGCAGCTGGTCGACCGACCGCAACACCGCCGTCGGCCCGCTCCTGACGCCCAACTACCCGAACTGGTTCGGCGTCGCCAGCGTCCCCGCGTGCACGACGTTCCAGTACAAGTTCCTCAAGATCGCCGCCGACGGCACGGCCACCTGGGAGAACGGCGCCAACCACACCGACACCGCGCCGTGCTCCGGCACCAGCGCGACCACGGTCGCCTGGCAGTACTGACCCCGGACACGACGAACGGCGGGGTATGCCGCGGACGTGAGTCCACGGCATACCCCGCCGTTGCGGTTCGTGCAGGTCGCGTCCGGGGACGCGACCGGGGCGCGTCAGCGCTGACGGTCGGTGTCGACGATGTCGACGCGGACCGGCTGGCCACCGGCGAGCGCACCCATGACGGTGCGCAGGGCGCTGGCGGTGCGGCCGGACCGACCGATCACGCGGCCGAGGTCGTCCGGGTGGACGCGGACCTCGAGGACCTCACCGCGGCGCAGCTCCTTGCGCCGGACGGCGACCTCGTCCTCGTGGTCGACGATGCCCTTGACGAGGTGCTCGAGCGCCTCCTCGAGCACGGTCAGGCCTCGGCCTTCGCGGTCTCGTCGGCAGCGGCCTCCTCGGCGGCGGGGACCTCGGCGGGCGCCTCGTCAGCCTTCTTGGCGGCCTTCTTCTTCGGCGTGGTGGCGGCGGAGCCGCTCTCCTCGGCCTTGCCGGCAGCGGCGATGGCGGCCTCGTAGAGGTCCTTCTTGGAGGGCTTGGCCTCCTTGACCTTGAGGGTGCCCTCGGCGCCCGGCTCACCCTTGAACTTCTGCCAGTCGCCGGTGATCTTCAGCAGCTTCTCGACCTGCTCGGTCGGCTGGGCGCCGACGGAGAGCCAGTGCTGGGCCCGCTCGGAGTCGATCTCGATGAGCGAGGGCTCCTCGGTGGGGTGGTACTTGCCGATCTCCTCGATCGCACGACCATCGCGCTTGGCGCGGGAGTCCATGACGACGACGCGGTAGAACGGTGCACGGATCTTGCCCATGCGCTTCAGACGAATCTTGACGGCCACGGTTGTGGTGTCTCCTGTTTCTGGTTGTGAGCACGGCGAGACCGGGTGGGGAACACGCGGGGAGCCGACGCTCGGTGTGTAGGCGTTCCAGCCAGCCGAGAGGGTGGTGGCTGGACGGGTACAGCCGACCATTCTGCCAGACGCGGGCGGGGAGCCCGACCACGAGCGGTCAGCGGTTCTGCCACGCCCCCGGGTCGGTGGCCAGCTCGCGCACTTGCTCGGGCAGCGCGCCGGTGCGCAGCTGCTCCAGGCTGGTCTCGTCCAGGACGCGGCGCAGGCTGGCGCGCACGGCCACCCAGACCACGGGCAGGTGCTTGGCCACCCCCTCGTATGCCGTCTCGTGCGGCCGCAGGCCGCGCACCTCCGCGAGCGGCCCGTCCACGACCCGGAACACCTCGCCGAGGGTGATCTCGGCGGCCGGCCGGGCCAGGGTGTAGCCGCCGGAGGCACCGCGCTGGCTGGTCACGATGCCGGCCCGGCGCAGGTCGGACAGGATCGCCTCGAGGAACTTCTTCGGCAGCGTCTGGGCGGAGGCCAGCACCTCGACCGACACGGGGCCGCCGGGGCGCTCGGCCAGCGCGAGCAGCGCCCGGATCGCGTAGTCGGTCTTGGCGGAGATGTCCACGCGCTGATTCTGTCCCACCCGAAGCCCGGCGCGCGGGACGGGGCGGGTGCAGCATCGAGGCATGTCGTTCTTCCCGCCGCTGCGCGAGCCGGATCCGCCGCCCCCGAGGAGCTACGGGAGCGGACCGGGTGCGGCACCGCCCAACTGGGTCCCCGGTGCCGTGCCCTGGTCGGTCCTGTTGGCCCGCGGCACCGACACGGCCGTGGCCCTCACCCACGCCGCCGCCTACCCGCAGGGGCTGACCTTCACCGTGACGACGCTGCTCCGCCCGGGCAGTGAAGGGGACCGGGACGACGTGCACTGGCGCCCGCGCACTGGCTCAGCGCAGGGACTGCGCCTCGGCCTGGAGGTCGCCGACGGGCGGCGTGCGTACGCCGGCGGTGGGCTCGGGCCCGTACCGGCACCGGGGCCACACCCTCCTGACGGGTTCGACCTGGTCTCGCACGAGGGAGGTGGCGGCGCCCTGGTCTACCGCCACTTCTGCTGGATGTGGCCCCTGCCTCCCGTCGGTGCCCTGACCTTCTGGTGCGAGTGGCAGGCCCGAGGCATACCGGAGACGAGCGTCGAGGTCGACGCGACGGACGCGGTCGAGGCCGCCCGGCGGGCGGTCGAGCTCTGGCCGATGCCCGAGCCGCCCCAGGGTCGGTCCGGCCCGGGCGAGCCGGGAAGCCCGGACTGGTACCTGTCCGGCGGTGGATGAGCGGCGGGGGTGAGGCTCAGGCAGTGACCCCGCGGCGTCGGCGCAGGCCGGTGTCGACCGAGGCGAAGACCGCGTCGACGGCGATGCCGATCGCGAGGATGGCGATCATCAGCGCGATCATGTACGTCGTGTCGCCGAGCTCGCGGCTCTGGGTGAGGAAGACCCCCAGGCTCGGGCGGTTGGCGATCGAGACCAGCAGCTCGCCGGCCAGCAGCGAGCGCCAGGCGAAGGCCCAGCCCTGCTTCAGGCCGGAGACGATGCTCGGCAGAGCCGCCGGCAGCACCACGTGACGGTAGAGGGACAGCCCGCTGGCACCGATGTTGCGCCCGGCCCGAAGCAGCAGCGGGGGCACGTAGTCCACTCCCCCGATGACGCCGTTGGCGATCGAGGGCACCGCGCCGATGAGGATGACGAACAGGATCGCCTGCTCGGAGAGCTGGAACAGCAGGATCGCCAGCGGGAACCACGCGATCGAGGGCATGGTCTGCAGCCCGGTGATGAGCGACCCGATCGCCGCACGCAGCACCCGCGAGCGCGAGACCACGACACCGAGCACGAGGCCGATCACGGCGGCGATCGCGAAGCCGACGAGGCCGCGCGTCATGGTGATCGAGACGGCCTTCCAGAAGTCCCCGGTGGTGACCTGGTGTCCGAGCTCGCGGAACACCGGGAGCGGACCGGGCAGCAGGTAGCTCGGCTTCCAGCCGCTGAGCACGACGGCCTGCCAGGCGCCGAGGGCCAGCACGATGGCGGCGAGCTTGGGCCAGGCCGCCTGCCAGACCCGGCGGCTGCGCTGGTGCGAGCCACCGAGGTCGAGCGCGTCCAGGCCGCGCAGCTCGGTGTTGTCGCGGCCCGGGAGCCGTTCGGTGACCTCAAGCGCCATGGCGGGCCACCTCCTCGCGCAGCGCATGGGTGATCTCGCCCGAGAGCGTCGACACGGCACTGTCCTCGATCCGGCGGGGACGGGTGATGTCGACGGGGTACTCCTTGACGATCCGACCGGGCCGGCTGGACAGCAGCACCACGCGGTCTCCGAGGCGCACGGCCTCGCGGACGTTGTGGGTGACGAACAGGACGCTGAGCGAGCGCTCGCGCCAGATCGACTCGAGCTCGTCGTGCAGCAGGTCGCGGGTCATGGCGTCGAGCGCCCCGAACGGCTCGTCCATGAGCAGCACCGGGGCCTGGGTGGCCAGGGTCCGGGCCAGCGCGACGCGCTGGCGCATGCCGCCGGAGAGCTCGTGCGGGCGCCGGTCGGCGAAGTCGCCGAGGTGCACCACGTCGAGGTACTCCCGGGCGCGGGCCTCGCGGTCCTTGCGCCCGACTCCCTTGAGCCGCAACGGTGTCGCGACGTTGTCCAGCGCCGAGAGCCACGGGAACAGGGCCGACTCCTGGAACATCAGGGCGGCGTGGCCGTCGACCCCGACCTCCCCGGAGGAGACGTCGTCGAGTCCGCTGACCAGGTTGAGCAGCGTGGACTTGCCGCAGCCGGAGGCGCCGACGAGGCAGACGAACTCCCCGGGGTGCACCTGCAGGTCGATCCCGTCGAGGGCGAGGACGCCGTGCTCCCCGGCATACCGCTTGGTGACCCCCCGGAGGGTGACGGCGTGGCGGGTGCTGGTCGCCACGCCGTCCTCCCCCCTGGCGGCAGCGGTCGTGACGGCCGCTGTCATGACGCCACCGCCGGCTTGCCGCGCTCCTTGAGCAGCGCGTTGAGGAGCTTGAGGTCGATCAGGGTGCCCAGCTCGGGCTTCTTCTTCAGCACGCCCACGTCGTAGGCGTTCTGCGCCCCGGTGAGGATCGAGGAGGCCACCGGGTCGACGGTGAAGGTCAGCTGCGGCCAGGCCGCGGTGATGACCGACTGCTTCAGCGGCTTGCCGGACACCTTGGCGATGACGTCGGCGACGTCCTGCTGGCTCTTGGTCGGGTCCTTGGCGATGAAGTCCGCGGCGTCGAGGTCGCCGGCCAGCAGCGCCCGGACGGTGCCGGGGTGCGCCTTGAGGAAGTCGGTGCGCACGGCGAGGACCGTCGTGGCGAACTTCTGGTTGGGCCACAGGGTCCGCTCGTCGACGAGGACCTTGCCGCCGGCCTGCACCATCCGGGTGGCGTAGGGCTCGGGGACCCACGCGCCGGCGATGAGGTGCTGCTTGAACGCATCCAGGGTCTGGGAGTTGTCCTGCGGGGCGATGTTGACGTCGCCGCCACCCTGGAGGTCGGTGCTCAGGCCCTGGCCCTTGAGCCAGTAGCGCAAGGCGATGTCCTGCGTGTTGCCCAGCTGCGGCGAGCTGATCTTCTTGCCCTTGAGGTCGGTGGCCGTCTTGATCGACTTGTCGACGACCAGCGAGGCACCACCCGAGGCCGCGCCGGCGACGATGGTCACGGCCTGGCCGCCCGTGTTGATGTAGGCGTTGGTCGCCGGGCCGGGCCCGACGTAGGTGGCGTCGATGGCGCCGGACTTCAGCGCCTCCATCGCGGCCGGGCCGGCGTTGAAGGTCTTGACCTCGAGCTTGGTCCTGCCGAGCTCCTTGGCGAAGAAGCCCTCCTTGTCGGCGACGATCGCCGTGGCGTGGGTCAGGTTCGGGAAGTAGCCCAGCTTGACGGAGGCGACGGGGGTGTCACTCGCGGACGAGCTCCCCCCGCAGGCGGCCATCGAGAGGGCGGAGGCGAGCGCACCGAGCGCGAGGGCGACGCGGCCCAGGGGACGGGACATGCGGTTCTCCTGCCTGCACGAGCCGGGTGCGGCCACCCGACTTCTCCTATGCACCTAGTAGGTCTTGTGGATACGACTGTGCGGTCGGCACGGCGTTCACGGACTCGACGAAGCGCGGATCCTGCCTCACCCCTTTTGCCGAGCGCCGTTGCCCGGCAAGGGACGGAGGTCGCGGCCAGAAACTCCGCGGTATGCCGCGCCCGGTCGCCGCTGGGTGCGGCAGGACGCGACTCTCCTACGCCATGGGTAGGAGTTTGGATAGCGCGGAGTTATCAGTCAAATAACGTCGCGTTACTTCTCGGATGCTGGGAAGGGCGGGCGACCCCAAGGGTGCCGGCGCCCGCCCTCACCGCCTCGGACCTCGCCGGCCGGACCCCGACCTCACCCCCAGGGCCGAGGCCGGTGCGCGGGAGCCGACGTCGGCAGCGTCCGGCCCTGGTCCTGCCCGCCGACCCCACTCATGGTCGGTGGACCCTGCGCGCGCCCGGCGGGTCGGCCACGCGCATCGGGGGTCGGCGGTCACCCGCGGGGTCGGCGGTCACCCGCGGGGTCGGCGGTCACACGCGCGGTCGGCGGGCACACGCGCGGTCGGCGGGCACACGCGCGGTCGACGTCCGCGCGCCTGATCGCACCTCGCTTCGCGGACACCAACCTCATCCCGAGGGCCGGGGCCGGTGTCCGGGAGCCGAGGCCGGCACCTCCGGGCTGCGGAGGTCGTGGGCTACGGGGTGGCGGCGCGGACCGCGAGCGCCAGCCGGGCCACCTGCCCGGCGCTGACCGGCGCCGAGGTGTCGACCCGGTGCACCGGCCCCACCCCCAGCGGCCGGGCGGCCTCGGCCACGCTCTCCCACCACGACCCGAGTCCGGACTGTGGCCCGTGGACGGCGTGTCGCTCCCCTGCCCTGGCCTCGAACCGCTGGCGCGCCAGCTCGAGCGGCACGTCACACCACACCTCGGGCACGGCAGCCGGGTCGACCCCGGCCTCGGCGAGCCCCGCGCGGACGTGGCGCTCGTCGTGCGGCCAGAACCAGTTCTCCACCACCCCACCCACCGGCGAGCTGGCCAGCAGGCGCCACAGGGCGGTGCTGGCACCGGCCCCGAGGGCGGACTGACCCGCGCCGTGCGCCGTGACCACGTCGTCCGGCAGCGCGTCGGCCACGGCCTCCTTGACGATGTCCTTCGACAGCAACGGCACCCCGAGCTCTTCGGCGAGGGCCCGCGCGAGCGTCGTCTTGCCCGACCCGGGCACCCCGCCCACGAGGACCACCAGGCGCCGACGCTGCTGCTGGGCGTAGGGCCGGGCCGGCCACTCCTCGGCGGTCATCGCGTAGCGGTCGTGGTCGCGCCAGGCCTCCCGACCCGAGCCGTCGGCCAGCCACAGCATCCGCGGCGTGTAGCCCTCGTGCCGGAAGCCGACCGAGCGCAGCAGGCCGGCCGAGACGACGTTGCCCGGCTGGACGCTCGCCTCGAGGCGGTGCAGCCCCATCCCGTGCGGCTCGGCGGCGAAGGCCAGCCCGACGACCAGCCGCATGCCCTCGGCGAAGAGGCCGCGGCCGGCATACGGGTCGTAGGCGTCATAGCCCATGGCTGCGGACAGGAACCGGCCGTGGACGACGTTGGTGACGTTGACCTTGCCGACGACGTCGTGGTCGCCTTCTTGCTGGCGGGCCCGGATGACGAACGTGCGGTGACCGCGGGACTGGGCGCCGAGGTGGGTGGCCAGGTCCTCGGGGTTGACCGGGTTCCACCGGGACAGGCGGTCCCGCGAGCGCTCCACCGCGCGCCGATAGGGGTCGAGGTCCTCGCGGCGCACCGGGCTGACCCACACCCGTTCCCCGACCGCGTGCAGCTCGGGCAGGCCGTGGCCCTCACGCGACAACATGGCCTCGCAGCACGACGTGGGTCGGGTGGGCCAGCACGCCGATGTCCTCACGCGGGTCGGCGGCGTAGACGACCAGGTCGGCCCCGGCGCCCTCCTCCAGCCCCGGCCGGCCGAGCCAGCGGCGCGCACCCCAGGTCGCCGCCTCCAGGGCCCGCTCCGCCGGGAGTCCCGCCCGCACCAGCTCGGCGGCCTCGGCGGCCACCAGGCCGTGCGGCAGCGACCCGCCGGCGTCGGTGCCCAGGTAGATCGGGATGCCGGCGTCGTGCGCGGCGGCGACGGTCTCGTAGCGACGGGCGTGCAGGTCGCGCAGGTGCTTGGCGTAGAGCGGGAACTTCTCCTCGGCCGAGGCCGCGATGGCGGGGAAGGTGTCGATGTTGACCAGGGTCGGCACGATGGCGATGCCCTGCGCGGCGAAGGCGTCGATGGTGTCCGGCTCCAGGCCCGTGGCGTGCTCGATGCAGTCGGTGCCGGCGGCCGCGAAGTCGCGCAGCGACTCCTCGCCGAAGCAGTGCGCGGTGACCCGGGCCCCTTCCTCGTGGGCGGCCGCGATGGCGGCGGTCAGGGCCTCCCGTGGCCAGCACGGGGCGAGGTCGCCGGACTCGCGGTCGATCCAGTCGCCGACCAGCTTGACCCAGCCGTCCCCGCGGCGGGCCTCCTGCCGGACGTAGGCGGCCAGGTCCTCGGGCTCGATCTCGTGGGCGTAGTTGCGGATGTAGCGCCGGGTCCGGGCGATGTGCCTGCCGGCGCGGATGACCCGGGGCAGGTCCTCGCGCTCGTCGATCCAGCGGGTGTCCGCCGGTGACCCGGCGTCGCGGATCAGCAGCGTGCCGGCCTCCCGGTCGGCGAGCGCCTGCGCCTCGCTCGTGGCCTCGTCGACGGCGCCGTGGGCGTCGAGCCCGACGTGGCAGTGGGCGTCGACCAGGCCCGGCAGGACCCAGCCCGAGACGGTCTGGACGTCCGTGCCCGCCTGCGGCGCGACATACGACAGACGGCCGTCGACCACCCACACCTCGTCGCGCACCTCCTCGGGGCCGACGAGGACCTGTCCCCTGACGTGCAGCACCGGCGCGCTCATGGTCGCGACCCTACCCAGCCGCACGGGGCCGTGCGCAGCGGGCGGTCAGCGGTACTCGGGGTTGAAGTCGAAGCGCTGCCCGTGCTCCCACGCCGCGCGCTGGTTGCCCCACGCGGGGATGCCGCCGGCGTCGGTGATCATCTTCGCCAGGTGCATGAGGTTCCACGTCATGAACGTCGTGTTGCGGTTGGTGAAGTCGTTCTGCGGTCCGCCGGAGCCCGGGTCGAGGTAGGACGGGCCGGGCCCGACCTCGCCGATCCAGCCGGCGTCGGCCTGTGGCGGGATGACGTAGCCGAGGTGCTGCAGGCTGTAGATGATGTTGCTCGTGCAGTGCTTGACCCCGTCCTCGTTGCCGGTGATCAGCGCACCGCCGACCCGGCCGTAGAAGGCGTACTGCCCCTGCTCGTTGAGCTGGCTGGACTGGGCGTAGAGCCGCTCGATCACCCGCTTGGTGACGCTGGAGTTGTCCCCCAGCCAGATCGGCCCGGCCACGACGAGGATGTGCGCGGCCAGCACCCGCGGCCACAGCTGCGGCCACTCGTCGGTGGCCCAGCCGTGCTCGGTCATGTCGGGGTAGACGCCGGTCGCGATGTCGTGGTCGACCGCCCGGATCTGGTCGACCTCCACGCCGTGCTGCCGCATGATCGCCGCGCTGCGGTCCACCAGCCCCTGGGTGTGCGACAGCTCCGGCGAGCGCTTGAGGGTGCAGTTGACGTACAGCGCCCGCAGGCCGCTGAAGTCCCAGTCGCGGTGTCCGTCCTGGCTCATGGGCCGGACGGTACGCCCGTCACCGGGCGCGGGCGACCGCCTCCTGCCGTATGCCGGGTGGTCGTCTCGCGCGGTCAGCCCTCCAGCGGGGCGGGCACGGCCACGACGTCGACCAGCGCCTCTCCGCGCACTGCGGTGAGCTCGGTGCGGCGGCCGACCGCCTCGGCGAACAGCAGCCGTTGCAGCGACTGGGCGTCGCGCAGGGGCTGGCCGTCGACGGCCAGGAGCAGGTCGCCCCGGCGCAGCCCCGCCCGCTCGGCCGGGCTCCCGGTGACGACCTCGACCACGCGCAGGGCGGTGCGCTGGCCGGTGGCGTCGGCGAACCGCGGCGGCAGCGGGGCGGGGGTGGTGACCAGCCCGAGGTAGGCGCGGCGCACCCGTCCGTCGGTGCGCAGGGCCTCGATGATCCGCCAGCTCGTCGCGTTGACCGGCACGGCCAGGCCGACGCCGATGCCGGCCACGGCCGTGTTGATGCCGACCACCCGGGCGCGGGCGTCGGCGAGGGCACCGCCGGAGCTGCCGGGGTTGAGCGCCGCGTCGGTCTGGATGACGTCCTCCACGATCCGGCTGGCGGTGCCGGACCGGGTGGGCAGCGAGCGGCCCAGGGCGCTGACCACCCCGGCGGTCACGCTGCCGGCCAGGCCGAGCGGGTTGCCGACGGCCACGACGAGGGTGCCCACCCGCAGCCGCTCGGCGCTGCCGAACTCGGGCGGGTCCGGCACCTCCCCCTCGGCACGCAGCACGGCCAGGTCGGACAGCGGGTCGGAGCCGACCACGTGGACGCGCACGGTGACACCGCTGGCGAACTCGGCGGTCCCCGACGTCGCACCGTCGACGACGTGGGCGTTGGTCAGCAGGTGCCCGTCAGCGGTGAGCACCACCGCCGAGCCGCCGGCCTCGGCCTCCCCGCCACGGACCCGGCGGCGCACCCGGATGCTGGCCACCCGCGGGATGAGCCGGTCGGCCACCCCGGTGACGACCTGCGAGTAGGCGTCCAGCGCCTCCTGCTCGGACCGGTTCTCGAAGACGTCCATCGCGCACTCCTGCTTACACCGTTACAGGTGCAAACGGCGGGCGTGCCCCGGCTGTTCCGCACGGTGCGCGCGGTCAGGACGCGGCAGCCGGCGCGACGAGGCCGTGCGCGGCGAGCGTCTTGTATGCCGCGATCGCCAGGTCCTGGATGTGGTCATGGGTCGGTGCGCTGTTGACACCCATCGCCAGGAGGAGGCCCGAGCCCGGGAACCAGACGTGGAGCGTCCGGAACCCGAGCGTCTCGCCCTCGTAGAACCAGACGGTGCCGAAGCCGGGGAAGGTGGCCTGCGCGACCCCGAGACCGAAGCCACCGGGGTCCGAGGACGACGTGGTCGCGATGGGCTTGCCGGTCCTGGTCGAGACCAGGCTCAGCAGCTCGGCCTGCTGCCTGGCGGGCAGGAGACGAGCGCCGTACATCGCCCGCTCCCACCGGATCATGTCGCGCGTCGTGCTGATGATCCCTCCGGCGCCGCGTGCCCAGGACAGGGAGTCGCGGCTGACGTCACGTCCCTTCAGGCCCAGCAGGACCGGCGGCTGGTCGTTGAAGTAGTACCCGGCCGGTTCGCGCTTCGTGACCGACCGCGGGTAGACGTCGGGCCGGTACCACAGCTCGTCCAGGCCGAGGGGCTCGATGACCCGGGCGCGCAGCTCGTGCTGGTAGCTGCGCCCGGTGACCTTCTCGATGACCATCTCGGCGAGGACGTAGTTGGTGTTGGAGTAGTGGTAGCCGGTGGTCGCGGGTGCCCCGACGGCGAACGAGACGAGGTCGGGCGCGGAGAAGTACCGGTGCGGGTGCGCCGCGTAGGCGGCCAGCATCGGGTCCTGGTCGGAGTAGTTCGGGATACCGCTGGTCATGTTCAGCAACCGCTGGATCGTGACGTCACGCCACTGCGGGTACTGCGGCAGCCACCGGCCCAGCGTGTCGTTGATCGACAGGCGGTGCTCGGCCTCGAGCTGGAGCAGCAGCACCGACGTGAACGCCTTGGTGTTGCTGCCGATCTGCCAGACGCTGTCGCTGTCCACGGCTCCGGACCCGCCGAACCTGGTGGTCCCGGCGGCCACGTCGATGCTCTGCCGCTGGCCGCGGAGGCTCACGCTCAGCGCCGCCGCCGAGGCGTGCTCGTCCACGCCGTGCGCGCGCAGGTAGCCCTCGACGTCGGCCCGGAGCTCACCGGCGAGGCAGGACCGGTCACAGGAGGCGGTGACGGTCGCCCGCGACGGCGCTGCGGGAGCGGCGCCGGTGATGGCTGCCGGTGCGACCAGGATCCCGAGCGCGAGCAGCGGGGTGAGGGCGGCCCGGGTCAGGTGTGTCCGGCTGGACAGGAGGGTGGTTCGACGTCCCATGACCGGCTCCAACGCCACTGGGCTCCGCCGGGCAGCGTCCGCGACCCGGCGCTCCCACCACCCTGTGTCGACGCGCGAGGAGGCGTCAATCACCCCAAAGACGTGACCCGGCCCGCGCCGTGGCGCGGGCCGGGTCGTCGGTGGCCGCTGACCGGGTCAGCGGCCGAGGAACTTCTCGAAGCCCTTGGGCAGCTCGACGTTGGCCGGGTCCGTCGCGGCCGGCTGGCCGTCGTCCTGGCCACCCGGCATACCGAAGGCCTGGTTGGCGGCGTTGATCCGGGCGTTGGCGGCCTTCTCGGCCGCCGCCTTCTCCTCCGCGGCGCGCTTGGCCGGGTTGCCGCTCTTGCCCTTCTTGCGCTGCTGGCCCTTGGCGGCCTTCTTGCCACCGCCCATGCCCGGCATCCCCGGCATGCCCGGCATGCCGGGAACCCCGCCGCCGCGGCGCAGGCTGCGCATCATCTTCTGCGCCTGGGTGAAGCGCTCGAGCAGCTGGTTGACCTCGGAGACCGAGACGCCCGAGCCGCGGGCGATCCGGGCGCGACGGGAGCCGTTGATCTGCTTGGGGTGGGTGCGCTCGAACGGGGTCATCGAGCGCACCATGGCCTCGACCCGGTCGAACTCGCGCTCGTCGAGGGAGTCGAGCTGCGCGCGCATCTGGCCCATGCCCGGCATCATGCCGAGCATCTGCTTGAGCGAGCCCATCTTCTTGATCGCGGACATCTGCTGCAGGAAGTCGTCGAAGGTGAAGTCCTCCTCCTCGAGGAACTTCCGCGTCATCTCCTGCGCCTGGCGCTGGTCGAAGGCCTTCTCGGCCTGCTCGATCAGGGTGAGCACGTCACCCATGTCGAGGATGCGCGAGGCCATGCGGTCGGGGTGGAAGACCTCGATGTCCTTGGTCTGCTCACCGACCGAGGCGAACATGATCGGCCGGCCGGTGACCTTGGCGACCGACAGCGCGGCACCACCCCGGGCGTCGCCGTCGAGCTTGCCGAGCACGACACCGGTGAAGTCGACGCCCTCGGCGAACGCCTGGGCGGTCTCCACCGCCGCCTGGCCGATCATCGCGTCGATGACGAACAGGACCTCGTCGGGGCTGATCGCCGCGCGGATGTCGGCGGCCTGCTGCATCAGCGCCTCGTCGATCGCGAGGCGGCCGGCGGTGTCGACGATGACCACGTCGTGCTGGCGCGCGCGGGCCTCGTCGATGCCCTGGCGGGACACCGTGACCGGGTCGCCGTAGGAGCGGGTGCCCTCGCCGGACTCGACGGCGGCGTCGTAGCCGGCGACGTTGCCCCGCTCGGGGGCGAACACCGGCACGCCGGCCCGCTCGCCGACGACCTGCAGCTGGGTGACCGCGTTGGGGCGCTGCAGGTCGGCGGCCACGAGCATCGGGGTGTGGCCCTGGTCCTTGAGCCACTTGGCCAGCTTGCCGGCGAACGTGGTCTTGCCCGAGCCCTGGAGGCCGGCGAGCATGATGACCGTCGGCGGGTTCTTGGCGAACTGGATCCGCCGGGTCTGCCCGCCGAGGATCGCGACGAGCTCGTCGTTGACGATCTTGACGACCTGCTGCGCCGGGTTGAGGGCGCCGCTGACCTCCGCACCGAGGGCGCGCTCGCGCACCGCGTGGGTGAACTCCTTGACGACGGGCAGCGCCACGTCGGCGTCGAGCAGGGCCATCCGGATGTCACGGATCGTCGCGTTGACGTCGCTCTCGGACAGGCGGCCCTTGCCGCGGAGGTTCTTGAAGGTCGCGGTCAGGCGGTCAGACAGACTGGTGAACACCGGGCAAGGTTATCTTCCCTGCGCACCTGTCCCGTCGCACGCGTCGATCAGGACCGACACCGCCTGCGCCACACGGGCCGGCGGGAGGGCCCGACCGGCGAACTCGGTCAGGTAGAACGTGTCCAGCGTCTGCCCGGCGTAGGTGGCGATGTGCGCGCTGCGCACGCTCAGGCCGGCCTTGGCCAGCGCCAGCCCGACGTCGTGCAGCAGGCCGGGGCGGTCCTGCGCGCGCACCTCGATGACCGTGGCGTCCAGCGAGGCCTGCGGCACCACCATCGCCCGCGTCTGGCCCGGCGAGCCGGAGCTGGCGTGGGCGCTGGCCGTCGGGCGCGGCGCGCGGCGGCGCTCCAGCGCCATCAGCGGCGCACGGTCACCGCGGGCCAGGCGGAACAGCCCGCGCGCCAGCACGACGCCGTCGGGCACGTCCCCGCCGGGTGACTCCACGTGCCACTCGTTGGCGGCGATGCCGTCGAGCGTGCGCACCACCGCCGTCCGCACCACCAGGCCGTGCGAGGCGAGCAGGCCGGCCGTGTCGGCGAACAGCCCCAGCCGGTCCCGGTCGTAGACGTCGAGGCGGTGCACCCCGCCGACGCTGGTGACCTCCACGTGTGGTTCGCCGGCCACCACGGAGGTGATGACCTCCGGGGACAGCGGCCCGTCGAGCTCGTCGGGAACGGGCCGGGCGGTCTCGTCACCCAGTGCGGCGCGCACTCCCCCGGTCAGGCGGTCGAGCAACTGAGCCCTCCAGTCGGTCCAGGCGGCCGGTCCCGCGGCGCAGGCGTCGGCCTCGGTGAGCGCCCGCAGCAGCTCCAGCACCGCGCGCTCGCCGCCGACGGCGTCGACGACCGCGGCCACGGTCTGCGGGTCCTGCGGGTCCCGCCTCGTGGCGAGGTCGATCAGGGTGAGGTGCTCGCGCACCAGCAAGGTGACCAGGTCGACCTCCCGCTGAGGCAGCCCCATCCGGGCGGCGACCCGGGCGGCGACCGGGGCGCCGACGGTCGAGTGGTCGTGGGCGCCGGCCACCTTGCCGATGTCGTGCAGCAGCGCGGCCAGCAGCAGCAGGTCGGGGCGCTCGACGTCACGCAGCAGCGGCTTGGCCTGCACCACGGTCTCGACCAGGTGCCGGTCGACGGTGTGCCGGTGGACCGGGTTGCGCTGCGGGCGGCTGCGCACGTCGGCCCACTCCGGGATCCAGCGCTCGACCACGCCGGCCAGGTCCAGCCCCTCCCACACCGGGATCAGCCCCGGTCCGGCGGCGAGCAGGTCGGCGAAGAGCGAGCGGGCCAGCACCGACCACGGCTCGGACAGCGGCGCGCTGTGCTCGGCGAGGTTGGCCAGGGTGGCCGGGGAGATGGGCAGGTTGTTGCGGGCGGCCAGCACCGCGGCGCGCAGCGCCAGCAGCGGGTCGCGGGCCGGGTCGACGCTCGGGCCGAGGACGAGCTCGCCGTCGTGCTCGAACAGTCCGTAGCCCAGCGGGTTCAGCTGCGGGCGGCGCGGCCCGATGCGCAGGGTGCGGGCGCGCTGGGACTGTCCCGCGCGGCGTACCGTCGCGTCGAGCGCGAAGGCGATGGTCCGCGCGGAGGTGGCCACCTCGGTGAGCATCGCGTCGGCGTCGGGCTCCCCCAGCAGCGCGGCGACCGCGTCGTGGTCCTCGCGGGTCAGGCGGTCCCGGCCGCGGCCGGTGACCACGTGCAGCGCGTCGCGCACGTCGAGCAGGTGCTCGTATGCCGTGTCGACCGCCCCGTGCGGGCGGTCCGCCAGCCAGGCGGCGGTCAGCGCACGCAGCACGGTCATGTCGCGCAGGCCCCCGCGCGCCTCCTTCAGGTCCGGCTCGATGACGTGGGCGAGGTCGCCGTGGCGCCGGTGGCGGGTCTCCAGGGACTCGACCAGCTCGGGCAGCCGGCGGCGCGCATTGGCCCGCCAGTCGTGCGCCAGGGTGGCGCTGGCCGCCTGGACGACCTCGCGGTCCCCGGCGACCCAGGTCAGGTCGAGCAGGCCCACCGCCGCGGACAGGTCGGCGGCGGCCACCTGTCGGCACTGGTTGACGGTGCGGACGCTGTGGTCGAGCTTGGCGCCGCCGTCCCAGATGGGGTACCAGACGCGGTCGGCCAGCTCGGTCACGTCCCCCTCGGACAGCGAGCGCCCGTAGTGCAGCAGCACCAGGTCGTAGTCGCTGAGCGGGCCGCCGTCGCCGCGGGCGAGGCTGCCCACGCTGGCCAGCGCCACGCCCTCGAAGCGGCCCCCCTTGGTCGCCTCGGCCCAGATGCCCTGGAGCTGGTCGCGGGCGAAGTCGGCCAGGGCGGTGCGGCGGCGCCGACCGGCACCCGGAGCACCGAAGCTCCGGGTGCCGGCCAGGTCGAGCCGCTGTGCGGCCAGGTCCATGTCCCGACCCATGACCTACAGCGCGTCCGGGCCGCGCTCGCCGGTGCGGACGCGTGCGACGTCCTCGACGGGAACGGTCCAGATCTTGCCGTCGCCGATGCGGCCGGTCTGGGCGGACTTGAGGATGGCCTCGACGACCCCGGTGGCGTCCACGTCGTCGACGAGGACCTCCACGCGCACCTTGGGCACGAAGTCCACGGTGTACTCGGCGCCGCGGTAGACCTCGCTGTGGCCGCGCTGGCGGCCGTAGCCGCTGGCCTCGCTGACCGTCATACCGGCGATCCCGAAGGCCTCGAGCGCCTCCTTCACCTCCTCGAGCTTGTGTGGCTTGATGATGGCGGTGACGAGCTTCATACCGGTGCTCCCTGCGTGGTCGTGGCGGGCTGGGGCGTGGCGGCCGGGGTGCCCGCGGGCGGCGGCGAGCCGCCGAAGCGGGAGCCGCCACTGAGGGTGCCGAGGTCGTACGACGTCTCAGCGTGCTGGTCGAGGTCGATGCCCGCCACCTCGGCGTCGCGCTCGACGCGGAAGCCGAGCACCTTGGCCAGGACGGTGCCGATGGCGTAGGTCAGCACGAAGGAGAAGGCGAGGACGGCGAAGGCGCCGACGGCCTGGCGCCACAGCTGGTCGACGCCGCCACCGTAGAAGAGTCCGTCGACCCCGGCGGGGGCCGAGGCGGAGGCGAAGAAGCCGATCGCGAGGGTGCCGACGATGCCGCCGACGAGGTGGACGCCCACGACGTCGAGGCTGTCGTCGAAGCCGAAGCGGAACTTCAGGCCCACGGCCAGGGCGCAGACGACACCGGCGATGACGCCGATCGCGATGGCGCCGACCGGGGTGACCGCGGAACAGGACGGGGTGATGGCGACCAGGCCGGCGACGATGCCGGAGGCGGCGCCCAGGGACGTGGCGTGCCCGTCGCGGTAGCGCTCGGTGGCCAGCCAGCCGATGGCGGCAGCGGCCGTGGCGACCATGGTGTTGACCCAGGTCACGGCGGCGGTGTTGTTGGCGCCGAGCGCCGAGCCGGCGTTGAAGCCGAACCAGCCGAACCACAGCAGGCCGGCGCCGAGCATCACCAGGGTGAGGTTGTGCGGGCGCATCGGCTCCTTGCGGAAGCCGACCCGCCTGCCGATCACGAGCGCGAGCGCCAGGCCCGCGGCGCCGGCGTTGATGTGGACCGCGGTGCCGCCGGCGAAGTCGATCGCCTTGAGCTGGTTGGCGATCCAGCCGCCCTTGTCGGCCGCGTAGCCGTCGAAGGCGAACACCCAGTGCGCGACCGGGAAGTAGACGATGGTCGCCCAGACCACGGTGAAGACCATCCACGTGGAGAACTTGGTGCGGTCCGCGATGGCACCGCTGATCAGCGCCACCGTGATGATCGCGAAGACGGCCTGGAAGGCGACGAAGGCCAGTGCCGGGATGCCGCCGTGGGCCGGCGCCCCGTTGGACGCAGCGACGTAGCCGAAGATCGAGTCCTTGCTGAGCAGGTTGCTCAGCCCGAAGTGCTGGAAGGGGTTGCCGATGAGGCCGTTCCACGAGTTGCCGAACGCCTCGCTGTAGCCCCAGAGGACCCAGACGACGCCGACCGACGCCATGGCCCCGAAGCTCATCATCATCATGTTCAGGACGCTCTTGGCCCTGACCATGCCACCGTAGAAGAACGCGAGACCGGGGGTCATCAGCAGTACCAGCGCGGCACTGGCGAGAACCCAGGCGGTGTCGCCGCTGTCGATTGTCATGCCGATGAGGATGGACAGCGCCCGTTTCACCGGATGCGGTCTTGTGTTACAGCCGTGTTAGCGATCCCTCGTGCAGGTAAGCATCAGGTGAACGCCGACGGGGCCCTCAGGGCGCCCCGACCGCCTCGCGCAGGTTCGTCCCCGCCGACACAGGAACGCTCCTGTGCGCGGTGGGACGAACCTGTGCGGGAGAGCATCAGGGCCTGTATGCCGTGCGGCGGCCTCGCGAGCCCGCCCGGCCACGCCTCAGGAGATCAACGCGTCGACGAAGGCCTCGGGGTCGAAGGGGGCCAGGTCGTCCGGGCCCTCGCCGAGGCCGACCAGCTTGACCGGCACGCCGAGCTTGCGCTGCACGGCCACGACGATGCCGCCCTTGGCGGTGCCGTCGAGCTTGGTGAGCACGATGCCGGTGACGTTGACGACCTCGGAGAAGACCTCGGCCTGGCGCAGGCCGTTCTGGCCGGTCGTCGCGTCGAGGACCAGCAGCACCTCGTCGATCGGGGACTGCTTCTCGATGACCCGCTTGACCTTGCCGAGCTCGTCCATGAGGCCGACCTTGTTGTGCAGCCGGCCGGCGGTGTCGATGAGGACCACGTCGGCCTCGGCCTCCGCGGCGCCCTTCACCGCGTCGAACGCGACCGCGGCGGGGTCGGCGCCCTCCCGGTCGGAGCGGATGGTCGGCACCCCGACCCGCTCACCCCAGGTCTGCAGCTGGTCGGCGGCGGCGGCGCGGAACGTGTCGGCCGCACCGAGCACGACGTCCTTGTCCTCGGCGACGAGCACGCGGGCGAGCTTGCCGACGGTGGTGGTCTTGCCGGTGCCGTTGACCCCGACGACCATCACCACGGCCGGGCGCCCGTCGACCCGCGAGGAGGCGACCTCACGGTCCATCGAGGGGTCGACCAGGGTCAGCAGGTCGGCGCGGAGCCACTCGCGCACGGTGGCCTCGTCGGTGGCGCCCTCGACCTTGACCCGGGTGCGCAGGGAGTCGACCAGCTCGTTCGTGGCCTCGACCCCGAGGTCGGAGGTCAGCAGGGTGTCCTCGACGTCCTCCCAGGCCTGCTCGTCCAGGCCGCCGCGGGACAGCAGCGACAGCAGGCCCTGCCCCATGGCCGAGTTGGAGCGGGCCAGGCGGGCGCGCAGGCGCTGGAGCCGGCCGACCGCCGGCGCGGGGGTCTCGACCGTGGGGGTCGGCTCGACCACGGGCGGCTCGAGCAGGTCGACCCCGGCCGACGTCTCCACGGTCCGCTTGGGGGTGTCGCGCGGCGGCGCGGACTCGTCCCCGACGGACGGCTCCCGTGTGGCCGGCGGCGCGCTCGGGGCCTGCGGCGGGAGCTGCTTGTCCTTGCCGCCGCGGCTGCGCAGCAGCCCGACGAGCAGGCCGACGCCGGCGAGGGCGATGAGGACGACGAGGGCGAGGATCTCCTGGGTCTGGCTCACAACGCGCCATTCTCCCAGAAGCGGCAGCGCGTGACGCCCGCGTGGCCGCGCACCAGCGGGACGGGAGGCCCCGGACGCACGTATGCCGTGCCCCTCACCTCCCGGTGAGGGACACGGCATACCGGTGCAGGGGTCACTGCGGGGCGGCGATGCTCCAGATCCCGCGACCGTGGGTGGCCACGTAGATGTCGCCGTCCGGGCCGGACTCGACGTCCATCACCGTGGTGGTGGGCAGCCCGGTGCCGAGGACCGACCAGCTCGTCGCGCCGGGCGCCCGGTAGAACGTCGCCAGGTCGGTGCCGAGCACCAGCCCGCCGTTCGCCAGCTGCTTGACCGAGCTGGCGGGGACGTCGGGCAGGTTCGCCGAGATGTCCGACCAGGTGGCACCACCGTCGGTCGTCTCGTAGACGTGGCCGACCCCGGCGCCGGGGCCCTCGGTGAAGCGGCGGGAGAAGCCGTTGACCGCGAGGTAGGCGTGCTGGGTGTTGGTCGGGTCGATGCCGACGCCGGCGAGGAACCGGTTCGGGACCGCGTCCGGCAGGGTCACCGCGTGCCACGTGCCACCGGCGTTGGTGGCCACGCCGCGGGTGAACCCGGCGTTGTTGCACGGCCCGCACCACGTCACGTAGCCGACACCGTCGTGCATGGCCACGGCCGTGGCCGAGTGCCCGGCGCCCAGGTCGAAGGCCTTGGTCCACTGGTCGGCGCTGCGCATGCCCCAGCCCACGGTGGAGGTGTAGACGTAGCGCCCACCGGTGATGAACCCGCTGGAGTTCTTGGAGTCCACGGCGATCGGGGCGATGAACCGCGGCGAGGGGTCACCGGGGTCCAGGCTCCACGACGACGCGTCGGCCTCGCTGAGCGCGCCCTTGTTGAGGGCACAGTCGTTGGTGATCTTGATGGCGAGGTTGACGTACTCCTGCAGCTGGTTGCAGCCGTTGGCCGGGTCGGCCGCCCCGTCGCCGCCGTCGCCACCGAAGTTGGACCCCATGCCGGTGTCGCCGTTGGTGCCGTCGGGCCTGACGCTGAACAGGTTGGAGACGCCGTTGTCCTGCAGGCCACCGGAGACGACGGTGCCGCCGTTCTTGATGTCCTTGCCGACCGAGACCGAGTAGTACTGCAGGGCGTCCATGGACCCGTCCTCGGTCATGGACTTCCAGTCGGTGCCGTTGCCGTTGGCGTTGTTCGTGCCGTTGACGGGCCGGCGGTAGATGCCGCCGTCGTTGCCGATGAACACGACCGGCGAGGTGCCGGCCATCCCCACAGCGACCGAGTGCTGGTCGGAGTGCGGCGCCATCGGGCAGGTGTTCTTCGCGTCGCTGATGTCCCAGCACGGGAAGCCGAAGTTCCAGTACGGCGCGACCGCCGCCCAGTGCGAGCCGGCGTCCTTGGTCTCGAAGACCTCCTCCAGCCCCGCCCAGACGTGGTCGGGGTTGGCCGGGTCCACCTGGAGGAACTGGTTGTACCAGGCCTGCACGCCGACGGCGTAGCCCTTGCGGTCCAGCGCCGAGCCGGAGTTGTGCAGCTGCGAGGACGTGGCGATCTGGTTCCACGGACCGGTCGGCGAGCCCGTCTTGGACACGTAGATGCCGGCCAGGCTGCTGGAGGAGTTGATCTTGCTCGGCGCCTGCACCATCGCGTAGAGGCGGGAGCCGTCCTTGCTGAACGCGAACGTCGTGTAGCCGATGTCCGAGCCGTTGCTGATGCCGCCGAGGACGACCGAGAGCTTCTTCCAGCTCGACGGGCCCTTGGTGAAGTCCTGCGTCTCGTAGAACCCGTTGTAGGTGTCGCCGGAGCGCCAGCCGATGGCCGCGATGACGTGCTTGGGGTTCTTCGGGTCGACGGCGATGTCGTTGACGATGTTCTTGTACGCCGCGTTGGTGGGCCCGGAGGCCGAGTCACCCTGCCACTTCGACCCCGCGGGGACGAGCACCGTGCCGGCGTCGTCGGTGATCTGCGGCATCCAGTCGGGGTTGGGGTAGAACGCCGGCTTCCAGTCGCCCGAGGTGGTCGAGGCGTCGTGGTACCAGACACCACGGTTCGTGGCGGCGAACACCGTCGCGCCACCCCAGCGCAGGCGCCCGATCGTGGTCGACTCCAGCTCCTTGCCGCCGACCCGGTCGGTGGGGGCGAAGGTGCCCGCGGCCGGCGTAGCCAGGCGGTAGACACCGGCGCCGACGTAGGAGGTGCCGCCGGTGTTGGCCTCGCCGGTGGCGTACCAGAGCGACCCGTCGCCGGCGAGCTGCAGGTCACCGCCGCTCAGCGACGGGAGGGAGTCAGCGATGGGCGTCCAGGCCCCGCCGCCGGTGCTCGAGCGCCACACGCCGCCGTTGGCGCCGGCCGCGTAGACGTGGCCCACCGTGTCGGCGGCGAGGCCGGTGATGCGGCCGGTGACGTGGCCGGCGCCGCCGCTGGAGTTGGAGTACCAGTCGCGGTAGCGCGGGTCGTCGCCGTTGTACGGGACCTTGGTGACCTCGTGCCAGGTGCCGGCGGTGTGCGGCATGGAGGTCAGGGCGGTGAACGCGGCGCCATAGGCGCCGGGAGCCACGATCCCCGAGGGCGCCGTGCGCGCCTGGGTGAACTCGTCGGCGATGGAGAAGGCTTCCTTGGACTCGTTCTGCGCCTCGGCGGGGTTGCCGCCGGCGATCATGAGCGCCTTCTCCATGACGGCCGCGTTGTAGTGCCGCCCCTCGAACTGGTGCTCGAGCCACATCTCGCGCAGCTCGTAGCGCCCGGCGTAGCCGCCGACGGCACCGGCCACGAGGGCCAGGCCGAGCGTGCCGGAAATGAATTTGCGTCGCTTGGTCAGCGAGGTCCGCATGTCCCCTCCTGGGAGACCCGGCGGGGCGTTGCCCCCTGGTGGCGCGGGCCCGTGTTCTCGACCCCGCGGAAACGCCCCGGGGGTCCCGGGGCACCACCTGCGGACCCTAGGGGGACACCGGCCACCACCGGCAGTGGTGACAGTGGCTTCTTGAGGAAACCTTTACCTTTGCGACCGGGCGGCACCCCCGTGCCGGGTCGGCGACCGTGTGACCGCGCGGACGCTACTCCGGCGTCTTGGAGGACGTGCTGTCGGTGACCTTGTCCTTGGCGCTCGAGAGCGCCTCGCCGGTCTTCTCCACGGCGGCCTGGGTGACCTCGGTGGCCTTCTCCACGGCGGTGCCGGTCGCCTCCTTGACCTGGGCCACGACCTCCTCGCCGCGCGGGGTCAGGATGTCGCGCCCCTGACGGCGGGCCGGCACGGCCACCACGCCGACCACTGCTACGGCAAGACCCAGGCACAGCAGCATTCCGACGATGAGGACGACCATGGGTCCACGATGCCCCGGCCTGCTGTGGCACGACAAATCCACCGGTGCCCCTGTGACGGGTGTCACCTCGCGCGGCGGAAGGGACGACTCAGGCCGGCTGGACGTCCCTGATCCGCTGGGACACCACGGTCGTCACGCCGTCGCCGCGCATGGTCACGCCGTAGAGCGCGTCGGCGATCTCCATGGTGCGCTTCTGGTGCGTGATGACGATGAGCTGGCTGGAGTCGCGCAGCTCCTCGAACAGCGTGATGAGCCGGCCGAGGTTGGTGTCGTCGAGGGCGGCCTCGACCTCGTCCATGATGTAGAAGGGGCTGGGGCGGGCCTTGAAGATCGCCACGAGCAGCGCGACGGCGGTCAGCGAGCGCTCACCACCGGAGAGCAGCGACAGCCGCTTGATCTTCTTGCCCGGCGGACGGGCCTCGACCTCGATGCCCGTCGTCAACATGTTCGCCGGGTCGGTGAGCACGAGCCGGCCCTCGCCGCCGGGGAACAGCCGCTGGAACACGCGCTCGAACTGCGCCGCGGTGTCGTGGTAGGCCTCGGTGAAGACGCGCTCGACCCGCTCGTCGACCTCGCGGACGATGTCGAGCAGGTCGCGCTTGGAGCTCTTGAGGTCCTCGAGCTGCTCGGTGAGGAACTTGTGCCGCTCCTCCAGCGCCGCGAACTCCTCCAGGGCCAGCGGGTTGACCCGGCCGAGCTGGGCCAGCTTGCGCTCTGCCGAGCGCAGCCGCTTCGCCTGCGCCTCGCGGACGTAGGGCTGCGGCTGCAGCGCGTCGGCCTCCTCCTGGTCCATGTCGGGGTCGGGTACCACCGGCACCAGCTGGTGCGGGCCGTAGTCCTCGATGAGCACCTCGGGGTCGATGCCGAGCTCCTCGACCGCCTTGGCCTGCAGGGTCTCGATCCGCAGCCGCTGCTGCGCCCGGGCCACCTCGTCGCGGTGGACCGAGTCGGTCAGCTCGCGCAGCTCGTCACCCAGGGTGCCCATCTCGCGTCGGACCTGGGCCAGGGCGGCGTCGCGCTCGGTGCGCTCCCGCTCGGCCGTGGCCCGCTCGCGGCTGGCCTGCTCCAGCGAGCGCCCCACCGCCTCGACCGCGTATGTCGCGCCGCGGCGCACCGCCTCGGCCACCGTGGCCTGGCGTCGGCGCCGCTCCCGGCGCGCTGCCGCGCGTTCGCGGGCGGCCAGCTCGTTGCGGGCCGCCGCCTCGAGGGAGTCCGCCCGCCCGGACATGGCCCGCGCACGCTCCTCCCGGGTGCGCAGGGTCAGCCGCAGCTCGGTCTCGGCGCCGCGGGCTGCCGTGGCGGCCTGCTCGAGCCGGTCACGCTCGGCCGTGGAGGGGTCCTCCTCGGTCGGCTCCGCACTGGCGTCCTCCAGACGCTGCTCGAGCGAGGCGAGCTCGTCGCGGTCGGCGACCAGGGCGGCCTCGGCCGTGGCGATGGCCTTCTCGGTGCGCTCGGCCTCGGCGCGGGCCGAGCGGACCGAGCCGCCGAGGTGCCCCAGGCGCTCGGCGACAGCGGCCATCCGCGCGTCGGAGTCGTGCAGGCGCTCCAGCGCCGCCTCGACCGCCTCGCCGAGCTCGGCGACCTGCTCCCGGGCGCCGGCCAGCGCGAAGCGGGCCTGCTCGCCGCGACGGGTCGCGTCCTGCACCTGCTCGCGGGTCTCCTCGACCGCGGCCTGGACCTCGATGAGGCTGGGCGCGGAGGCGCTGCCGCCGCGGGCGAAGCCGGGGGCGAAGACGTCGCCGTCGGGCGTGACCGCGCTGACCCCGTCACCGCGACGCACCAGCGCGGCCGCGGCCTCGGCGTCGGGCACGAGCGCCACCTTGTCGAGCAGCTGCTCCAGCGCGGGGCGCACGGACTCGGGTGAGGTCGTGACGTCGAGGGCCCAGGTGGCACCGTCGGGCAGCGCCGGCCAGGTGGCGCGCTCCCCCGGCCGGGCGGTCTGGGCCACGAGCAGCCCGGCCCGACCGGCGTCGTCGGCGCGCAGGGTGCGCAGGGCGGCGCCGGCCGCCTCGACCGAGTCCACGGCCACGGCGTCCGCCGCCCAGCCCAGGGCGGCGGCGATGGCGGCCTCGTGGCCGTGGGCGACCTGCAGCAGGGCGGAGACCGAGCCGATGACCCCGCCGACCCGGTCGGCCGCGGCGAGCAGCGCGGCAGCACCGTCCTTGCGCCGCAGGCCCAGCTCCAGGGCCTCGAGGCGGGCCGTGAGGCTGGCGCGGTCGCGCTCGGCGTTGCGCTCGGCCTCGACCCAGCGCTCACGCTCGGCCTCGGCGCCCTCCAGCGCCCCGGCGGCCTCCTCGTAGGCCGAGTCCAGGCCCTCCTCGCCCTCCTCGTCGACGGCGACCGAGGCCTCCAGCTCGGCGAACTCCGCCTCCGCGGCGGCCGCGCGCTGGCGGCTCTGCTCGGCGGTCTGGCGCAGGCGGCCGATCTCGGCCTCCCCCGCCTCGATCCGGCTGCGCCGGGCCGCGACCTGACCGGAGAGCCGGGCCAGGCCCTCCCGGCGGTCGGCAGCCGCGCGGACCAGCCGGGCGAGGCGCTGCTGCTCCTCGGCGAAGGCCTTCTCGAGCTCGGACCGCTCGGCCGTGGCCTGTTCCAGCGCCTGCTTGGCCTGGGCGATCTCGGCGTGCAGCGCCTGCTCCTGCTCGCGGATGGAGGCGGCCTGGGCGCGCAGCTGCTCGGGGTCACGACCGGAGCCCTGACCCGCCTCGGAGTCGTCCTCGGACAGCAGGCGCACCCGCTCGGCCGCCAGCGACCCGGTGGCGGTGAGGCGCTCACGCAGCGAGGACAGGGCGAACCAGCGCTCCTGGGCGCGGGCGAGCTGCGGTGCGGCCTCGGCCGCCTGGCGCTCGAGCTCGGCGAGCCGGGCGCGCACGTCGGTGAGCGCCTCCTCGACCTCGGTGCGCCGGGCGATCAGCGCGGTCTCGTCGGCGACCTCCTGCTCCAGCGTGCTGGTGAGCTGGATCAGGTCGTCGGCCAGCAGGCGCAGCCGGGCGTCACGGGCGTCCGCCTGGATCACGGCGGCCTTCCGGGCGGCCTCGGCCTGGCGTCCGAGCGGGCCGAGCTGGCGGCGGATCTCCCCGGTCAGGTCGGTGACGCGGGTGAGGTTGGCCTCCATCTGCTCGAGCTTGCGCAGCGCGCGCTCCTTGCGCTTGCGGTGCTTGAGGACGCCGGCGGCCTCCTCGATGAACCCGCGGCGCTCCTCCGGCGTGGCCCGCAGCACGGTGTCGAGCTGGCCCTGGCCGACGATGACGTGCATCTCGCGGCCGATGCCGGAGTCCGAGAGCAGCTCCTGGACGTCGAGCAGCCGGCACGGGGTGCCGTTGATGGCGTACTCCGACCCGCCGTTGCGGAACATCGTCCGCGCGATGGTGACCTCGGTGTAGTCGATCGGCAGGGCGCCGTCGGTGTTGTCGATGGTCAGCGTCACCTCGGCGCGACCCAGCGGCGGACGCCCGGCGGTGCCGGCGAAGATGACGTCCTCCATCTTGCCGCCGCGCAGGCTCTTGGCCCCCTGCTCCCCCATCACCCACGCCAGGGCGTCGACCACGTTGGACTTGCCGGAGCCGTTGGGGCCCACGATGCAGGTGATGCCGGGTTCGAGCCGCATCGACGTCGCGGAGGCGAAGGACTTGAAGCCCCGCAGGGTCAGGCTCTTGACGTACACGAGCGATGGGCTCCTCTAACCGGTGGTGAACTCGGCCAACCATACCGGCGGGGAACCCCGTGTCCGGGGAACTGGGTGAACTGGGAGCCGGCCCCCTACCTGACCGGCTCCGGGACGACCAGCTCCTGCTCGCGCAAGTTGTCGCGGAGCCGGTCGTTGTCGTGCTGCAGGTGCTCGATCAGGGTCTCGAGGTCACGCACGCGGGTCCGCAGACGCGCCGCCTCGAGCACGAGGCGATCGTCCCGGAATGCACGCTGACCCAGCAGGGCCTTGGCCATACCAACTCCGACAGGATCCTTCGCGCGTGCGAAGGGCGATGGATGGGGTCCGGGGACTGCGACCGACGCTGCCCCCGCGACCAGAGTGACACCGCCATCGCCGCAGGTCAACGCCACGCACCCCGGGCGGGCGACCGCCCGCTCACCGCTCGACGAACCCGGAGACCCCGTCACGCGGCATACCGTGCTGGACCACGACCGAGTCCACCCGGCCCGGCCGACGGTGCCGGCTGGGCGTCTCGCGCAGCAGCGTCTCCAGCCTCGCGACCGCCTCCTCGCTTCCCTGGACGACCACCTCCACCCGCCCGTCGGTGGTGTTGCGGGCGTGGCCGACCAGGCCCAGCTCGAGCGCCCGGGCCCGGGTCCACCAGCGGAACCCGACGCCCTGCACCTGCCCGCGGACGAACATCACCGCACGGATCATGCCTGCGGGGCCTCCTCCAGCCAGCGGCGGAAGGCCTCAGGGCTGTAGGGCCGCCCGAGGAAGTCCTCGACGAGGTCCGCGGCGTCCTTGCTGCCGCCGGCGGCCAGGATCCGGTCGCGGTAGCGCAGGGCGGTCGTGTCCGCGAACAGGTCGTCCTTGTCGAACGCCGAGAACAGGTCCTTGGCAATGACCAGGCTCCACATGTACGTGTAGTACGCCGAGGAGTAGCCCTCGAGGTGGCCGAACGCGGCCTGGAAGTGGGTGCCCTCGGTGTAGGGGAACAGGTCGTAGTGCTCCTGCAGGGAGCGCACCACCGCGGTGGTGTCCTCGACCTGCTCGCGGTGCAGCCGGTAGGAGACCGCGGCGTAGAACATCTGCGTGCGCGCCAGGTAGCCCTTGCCGAAGTCGTCGGCGGCCTTCATCCGGGCGACGAGCTCGGCCGGGATGGGCTCCCCGGCGGCGTTGCGGGCGAAGGTGCGCAGCACGGTGGCGTCCCAGGCCCACTCCTCCAGCATCTGCGAGGGCGCCTCGACGAAGTCCCACTCGGTCGCCACGCCGGAGAAGCGCGCCCACGGGTGCCGGCCGGCCAGCACGTGGTGCACGAGGTGCCCGAACTCGTGGAACAGCGTCACGACGTCGGAGTGCTCCATGAGGCCGCGCGGGAAGTTGCAGACCAGGACGCCCTCGGCGAGCTGGCGGCCGGCGATGCCGGGCTGCAGGTCGAACTGCGCCGCGTGCTTGTACTTGCCCTCCCGCGGGTGCAGGTCGAGGTGGATCCGGCCGATCGCCTCCCCGTCGAGCAGCACGTCGTAGACGGCGACGTCCTCGTGCCAGACCGGGGCGTCCTCGACCCGGCGGTAGTCCAGCCCGAACAGCCGGCCGGTGACGTCGAGCAGGCCCTGGCGGACCGCGGCGAAGTCGAAGTAGGTGCGCACGGTCTGGGCGTCGACGTCGAAGTTCTCCCGCCGGATCACCTCGGCGTAGTAGGCCGCGTCGGAGCCCGCGACCGTGGTGTCCCCCGGCCGGTCCTGCTGCAGCCGGGCGAGCAGCACCGCGACGTCGCGGCGCCCGGACTCCCCTGCGAGCGCAGCGATCTCGTCGATGAACTCCCCGATCGCCGCCCCGCGGCCGATCATCTTGATCTCGGCGTCGTAGTCCGGCCAGCCGTCGTAGCCCAGCAGCGACGCGTGCTCGGCCCGCAGCGCCAGCAGCTCCTTGAGCACCCCGTCGTTGGCCGGCCAGGCCCGGTTGAGGAACTCCGTGCGCAGCGCGGCGCGGGCCGTGTGGTCCCGGGCGAAGGACATGAACGGGACGACGTCGGGGTAGTCGGTGGTGACCTCGACCCGGCCGTCCTCGCCCACCGGGTGGGCGTCCACCCAGTCCTTCGGCATCCCGGCGAGCTGTTCGGGCTCCAGGTGCACGCGGCGCACGTCGTCGCGGATGTTCTTGGAGAACTCCTGGCCGACGAGGGTCTCCCGCTCGGCCAGGGCACGCAGCCGCTCCCGGGTCGCCTCGTCCCGGTCGACGCCGGAGCGGCGGAAGTCGCGCAGCGTCAGGCGCAGCACCCGCTGCCCGCCCTCGTCGAGGGCGTCGGCGTCGACCGCGGCGAGGATGTCGAAGAGCGCCCGGTCCAGGCTCAGGTCGGTGGAGAGCTTGTGGGCGGCCTGCTCGGCGGCCTCGGCCCGGGTGCGCACCGCCTCGCGCGGGTGGACCTGGCTCATCAGGCTGGCGGCGGCGAAGGCGTTGCCGAGGGCGATGCTGGCGTCGTTCCAGCGGGCCAGGACCGTCACGGCGTCGGCGCCGGGATCGGCCTTGAGCTGCTCGACCGCGGTCCGGGCCTGCTCGAGCTGGCCGTCGCAGCGTTGCGCCAGCCACTCCTCCCAGCCCTCGTCGGTGGGGGGCAACGGGAGCGCGGACAGCGGCGTCGAGGTGGTCACCCCCGCACGATAGCCACGGCGCCGCGACGGCGGCACCAGCCGTGCTCGCGTGTCAGCGACGGGGTCGCGGCCGGGGCTGGCAGCGCGGGCAGGAGTAGGACGAGCGGTTCATGAACGCCTCGCGCCGGATGGGGGTGCCGCAGCGCGGGCACGGCCGGCCCTCCTGCCCGTAGGCGGCCAGGCTGCGGTCGAAGTAGCCGGAGGCGCCGTTGACGTTGACGTACAACGCGTCGAAGCTCGTGCCGCCCTCACCGAGCGCCTCGGTCATGACGTCGCGGGCGTGCTCGAGCAGCCGGCCCAGCGCGGGGCGGGTCAGGGAGGCGGCCTCCCGCTCGCCGTGGACCTGCGCGCGCCACAGCGCCTCGTCGGCATAGATGTTGCCCACCCCGGAGACGAGTCCCTGGTCCAGCAGGGCCCGCTTCACGCCGGTATGCCGTGCCTTCAGCCGCGCGACGACGGCGCCCTGGTCCCAGGCCGGCTCGAGCGGGTCGGGGGCGATGTGCGTGATGGTGGAGGGCACGCCCCAGGGGCGTGGCACGGAGGCGGGGTCGGGCACGAGGTCCGCGAGCGCCATACCGCCGAAGGTGCGCTGGTCGACGAAGCGCAGCTGGGGGCCCTCGTCGTGGAAGTCGAAGGTGGCGTGCAGGTGCTTCTCACGCGGGGCATCGGCGGGCTCGACGAGCAGCTGGCCGCTCATGCCGAGGTGGACGATGAGGCCCTGCCGGTGGCCGTCGGGGGCAGTCAGGACGAGCCAGAGGTACTTGCCGCGCCGCTCCGCCGCCTCGACCGTGTTGTCGGTGAGCCGGGCGGCGAGGTCCACCGGGCCGGGCAGGTGCCGGCGGGCGACCCGGGCGCCGAGGAACGCCGCCGAGTCGATGCGACGGCCGACGACGTGGTCGGCCAGGCCGCGGCGGACGACCTCGACCTCGGGGAGCTCAGGCATCCACGGGGGCGGCGGGGCGCCCGGTGCGCCCGGCCTCGGCGCGGGCACTCAGCTCGGTCCACGCGCGCTCGGCGGCCTTCTGCTCGGCCTCCTTCTTGCTGCGCCCGACCCCCTCGCCGAGGGTCTCCTCACCGATGACGGCCCGTGCGGTGAAGACCTTCTCGTGGTCGGGGCCCTCCTCGGTCACGCGGTACTCGGGCACGCCGAGGCCGGTGGAGGCGGTGAGCTCCTGCAGGCTGGTCTTCCAGTCCAGGCCGGCGCCGAGGCTGGCCGAGGACTTCATCAGCGGGTCGAGCAGGTGGTGCACGAACGTGCTGGCCGCCTCGAGCCCGGCGGAGAGGTAGACGGTGCCGATGACCGCCTCCATCGTGTCGGCGAGGATCGAGGCCTTGTCGCGGCCACCGGTGCTCTCCTCACCGCGCCCGAGCATGAGGTAGTCACCCAGCCCGATGGTCCGGGCGACGTCAGCCAGGGCACGCATGTTGACCACCGCGGCCCGCAGCTTGGCCAGCTGGCCCTCGGGCAGGTCGGGGTGGTCGGCGTAGAGCGTGTCGGTGACGACGAGCCCGAGCACGGAGTCCCCGAGGAACTCCAGGCGCTCGTTGTGGGGCAGGCCACCGTTCTCGTACGCATAGGACCGGTGGGTCAGGGCACGCAGAAGCAGCGGCTCGTCGATCTCCGCACCGACCACTCCGAGGAGGTGGTCAGCGAGGTCGTCGACGGGCCGCTGCGTCGCGCCGTCCCCCTTGGGGGGCTGGGACGAAGTCACGCGCGAGAGGGGCTGGTCAGCCCTGGTGCTCGGTGCGCTCCGCGACGCCGTAGTGGCGACCGGCGTAGGTACCGCAGGAGGGGCACGCGATGTGCGGCTGCTTGGGGGCAGAGCACTGCGGGCACGCGGTCAGCGTGGTCGCCGTCGTCTTCCAGTTCGCGCGACGCGAACGGGTGTTGGAGCGCGACGTCTTCCGCTTCGGGACAGCCACGTCAGTTCCTTCTCTCTTCGGTACCGCTGTTGGTCAAGTTCTGCAGAGCCGCCCACCGGGGGTCGAGCGTCTCGTGGTGGTGGTCCGGGTCGTCCGCGAGATGCGCCCCGCACTCGGAGCACAGTCCCGGGCAGTCCTCCCGGCACACCGGCTGGAACGGCAGGGCAGGCACCACTGCGTCCCGGAGCACGGGCTCGAGGTCGAGCAGGTCGCCCACGAGCACGAGCTCGTCGTCATCGTCGTCCGCAGAGGCCACCTCGTGGTGGTGCTGCGCCCGATCGGCGTAGGCGAACAGCTCCTGGAAGGTCACGTCCAGCTCTTCGCTGACCGGATCCAGGCACCGCACGCAGGCGCCGGTCGCCGTGGCTCGGGCCGAACCAGTGACGAGGACACCCTCCATGACCGACTCCATGCGCAGCTCCAGCTCGACCGGCTGGCCGGGCTGCACCGCGATCACGTCGCTGCCCAGGTCTGCCGGGGCCTCGACGGTGCGAGACAGCTTCGCCATGGAACCCGGTCGGCGGCCGACCTCCTTGGTGTCGAACACCAGGGGCTGGCGCGGGTCGAGTCGGTCCATGGCTCCGTTGCGTGCAGTTGGTCCGGTGGCGCGTCTGCGTCACAGGCTCAGCCCTCCTCCGCACACGGACGAGGACCGACGCATGAGGTTACCGGAGGGAGGACCGCGCACCCAAATGCGGGGCTAGTGCGCGTGCCGCGCCGCGTCCAGTGCAGGGCCGAGGTCCTCGGTGGCCGGGTCGTAGGCCAGGGGCACGTCATCCTCCTCGGCGACGCCGAGCCGGGCCAGGTCGGCCTCCCGGCGCGCCGCCAGGCGCTCCCGGCCGTTGCCGACCTGCGTCGCGAGCTGGCCCAGCACCACCTCGAACTCGCCCAGCTTGCGGTCGACGTAGTCGTCGGCGTCGCTGAGCAGGCGGCCGGCCTCGGCGCGGGCGTCCTCGACGACGGTCGCGGCCCGCTCCCGGGCGGCGACCAGCACCTCGGTCTGCTCCAGCAGCCGCTCCCGCTCGGCGTGGGCGGCGCGCAGCAGGTCCTGCGCTCGGGCCTCGCCTGAGGCGACGATGGCGTCCCGGTCGCTGAGCAGCGCATCGGCGTGGTCGAGGTCGGCCGGCAGCGCCGCCCGGAGCCGGTCGAGGTCCTCGAGCAGCTCGGCCCGGTTGACCAGGCACGAGGCGGACATCGGCATGGCCTTGGCCTCGCGCACGGTGGCGGTGATGTGCTCCAGCAGGTCCTGGGCGTCCACGTCAGCTCCCTTCAGCCGGGCGCAGGCGCGCGAGCAGCGCGGCCCGGGTCTCGTCGTCGACCAGGCCGGTGATGTCGCCCCCGAGGGCAGCGACCTCCTTGACCAGCGAGCTCGACACGTGCTCGAACCGCGGGTCCCCGGGCAGGAACACGGTCTCGACGCCGGTCAGGTGGCGGTTCATGAGGGCCATCGGCAGCTCGTAGGCGAAGTCGGTGCCACTGCGCAGCCCCTTGACGACGGCCTCGGCGCCGACGTCGCGGCAGACGTCGACCAGCAGCGTGTTGGCGTAGGCCTCGATGCGCAGGTTGGGCACGTCGGCCAGCGCGGCCTTGAGCAGCTGCAGCCGTTGCTCGACGGGCAGCGTGCCGCTCTTGGCGGGGTTGTGCAGGACCGCCACGACCACCTCGTCGTACAGGGCGGCTGCACGGGAGATGACGTCGACGTGACCGACCGTCACGGGGTCGTAGGACCCGGGGCAGACGCAGCGGCGCACAGTGCTCACGGTTCGAACCTAGCAGCGGACCCGGAGCGCCCAGCGGCACTCCGGGTCCATCCGCGGGTATGCCGTGTGCTTGCCGGCCGCGGGCCGGCCCTCACTCGTCCTCGTCGTCCTCGAGCTTGCCCTCGGCCGCGGCCTCCTGCACGATCCGGCGGACGTTGGCGACCGACCCGGGGCCCTCGTCGAGCAGGGCGTTGCGGGCGGCGGCGAACGAGGTGCCCAGCTCTGCCCGGACCGCCTCGGAGACGTCGGTGCGCGCCGGGTTGAGGATGGTCTGCTCCTCCTCGCCGATGTGGTGCATCAGTGCCTTCTGCAGCTCCTCGACCGCGTCGTCGAACTTCTGGGTGTCGGTGGCCTTGCACTCCAGGAGCGCCAGCAGCTTCTCGTTGCCCTCGGCGTGCTCGTGCTCACCGTGCTCGGCCTCGTGGGTGCCGATCGCGTCCTTGCGCACCAGCTTGGGGTAGACCTCCTGCTCCTCGGCCTCGCCGTGGGCGATGAGCACGTCGGCGAGGGCCTGACGGGCGGCCTCGCGGTCGGCGGTGGCGTCGCGCAGCTGGCGCAGCAGGTCCTCGAACAGCCGGTGGTCCTCGAGGATGAGCTCGACGACGTCGCCGGCCGTGGGTCGGGGAAGGTAGAGGTTCGTCATGGGGCCAGCATTACCCAGCGCCCGCCGCAGGCAAGCGCGTGGCACGCGGCAACCGGATCAGGCGACCTCGGGCTCGCCGGCGAAGTCGGCGAACCACATCTTCGTCTCGCCGTAGCGGCGCTCCCCCGCCGCGTCCAGCCCGGCGGGCCAGCGCGGCTCGGGCGAGCGGGAGGAGCGCTCGACGACGACCAGCGCGTCGGGACCGAGCCAGTTGTGGGTGACCAGCAGCTGCAGGACGTCGGCGAGCGCGTCCTCGGTGACGTCGTAGGGCGGGTCGGCGAGCACCAGGTCGTAGCGCCCGGCCCCGGCGGGCGGGCCACCGAGCAGGGCCCGCTCGACGGTGTCGACCCGCACGGTGACCCCGGGCAGGCCGAGGTCGGCGGCGTTGCGCCTGGCCACGGCCCCGGCGCCGCGCGCGGACTCGACCAGCAGCACGCTGGCCGCACCACGGCTCGCAGCCTCGAGCCCGAGGGCTCCGGACCCGGCATACAGGTCGAGCACGTGCGCCCCGTGGAGCACGTCGAGGTGCTCCAGCCGGGAGAACAGCGCCTCGCGGACGCGGTCGCTGGTGGGCCGGGTGCCGCTGCCCGGCGGGGTCTGGATGCGCCGGCCCCCGGCGCGGCCGCTGATGATGCGTGTCACTCGGGGGTCATCCTCGTTCCAGGTAGGCGGCCTGCTCCTCGTCCAGCGCGGCGGCGATGCGCTGGCGCAGGAGCGGGTGCCGCTCGAGCTGCGGGTCGTCGGTCACCAGGGCCAGGGCATCCTCCCGGGCCTGCAGGATCAGGTCCTCGTCGCGCAGCAGGCTCAGGTGGCGCAGGCCACCGCGGCTGCCGCTCTGCCGGGCGCCGAGGACGTCGCCCTCGCGCCGCTGGGTCAGGTCGAGGCGGGCCAGGCTGAAGCCGTCGGTGGTCTCGGCGACAGCGGTCAGCCGCTCCAGTGCCACCTCGGACTCCGACTCGGTCATGAGCAGGCACAGGCCGGGGGCGCTGCCACGTCCCACGCGACCGCGCAGCTGGTGCAGCTGGGAGACCCCGAACCGCTCGGCGTCCATGACCACCATGACGGTCGCGTTGGGCACGTCGACGCCGACCTCGATGACGGTGGTGGAGACCAGCACGTCGATCTTGCCGGCGGCGAAGTCACGCATCACCGCGTCCTTGTCCTCGGGGGCGAGCCGGCCGTGCAGCACGCCGACCGCGAGGCCTTCGAGCGCCGGCTCGTCCTCGAGCTCGGCGGCGACGGTGTGGACGCTGTGCAGCTCGCGTGCGCCGGCGCCCTCCCCGAGGTCGGACAGGTCCAGCGCCTCCCCGTCGTCGTCGACGGTCGTCGCGCCGGCCTCCGCGGCGTCGCCGATGCGGGGGCACACGACATAGGCCTGGTGCCCCTTGCGTGCCTCCTCGGCCACCCGCTGCCAGGTCCGCTGGACCCAGCGGGGGTTGGTGCCCGGGACCACGTGCGAGGCGATGGGCGAGCGCCCGCGGGGCAGCTCGGTCAGGGTCGAGGTCTCCATGTCGCCGAACACGGTCATGGCCACCGTGCGTGGGATCGGGGTGGCGGTCATGACCAGCACGTGGGGCGGCTGGGTGCCCTTGCTGCGCAGGGCGTCGCGCTGCTCCACCCCGAAGCGGTGCTGCTCGTCGACCACGACCAGACCGAGGTCGAAGAAGCTGACGTGCTCCTGGATGAGGGCGTGGGTGCCGACGACGATGCCCGCCTCGCCGCTGGCGGCCTCCAGCAGCGCCTTGCGCCGGGCCGCGGTCGACTGGCTGCCGGTGAGCAGGGTGACCCGGGTGCCGAGCTCGCTGCCGCCGAGCAGACCACCCTCGGCCAGGTCGCCGAGCATCGCCGTCATCGAGCGGTGGTGCTGGGCGGCGAGCACCTCGGTGGGAGCGAGCAGCGCCGCCTGGCCGCCGGAGTCGATGACCGAGAGCATCGCCCGCAGGGCCACGACGGTCTTGCCCGAGCCGACCTCGCCCTGCAGCAGCCGGTGCATCGGGTGGCTCTGGGCCAGGTCGGCGGCGATGGTCTCGGACACAGCCCGCTGCCCGTCGGTGAGCTCGAACGGCAGCCGGGCGTCGAACGCCTCGAGCAGCCCGCCCGGCCGGGCCAGGCGCGGTGTCGTGCGCAGGTCCTCGTTGGCCAGCCGACGCTGGGCCAGGACGGCCTGCACCGTGAACGCCTCGTCGTAGCGCAGCCGGTGCCGGGCGTGCTCGACCTGCTGCAGGTTCTCCGGCCGGTGCAGGTGCTCGTACATCTCCCGCAGCCCGGGCAGGCCTCGCCGCTCACGGACCTCCGCGGGGAGGTGGTCGGGCAGCGACTCCAGCGAGTCGAGGACCACCTCGCCGACGGTGCGGACCTTCCACGGCGGCATCGACCGGCCCGCCGGCAGGTAGATCGGCACCAGTCGCCCGGTGTAGCGGCTGACCGCCTCCTGGGACTCCTCCTCGGCGAAGAGCTGGTAGTCGGGGTGGGTCAGCTGCCAGCTGCCGCGGAAGGCCTTGACCGTGCCGGCGAACAGGCCGTGCACCCCCTGGACCAGCCGGTGCTCGTGGCCGCGGGCGTTGAAGAAGGTCACCTCGACGTCGGTGCGCCCGTCGGTGATGACCGCGGTCAGCATCCGCTGGCGGGGCCGGCTGGGCAGCGGCCGCGTGGTCACCTGGCGGACCCGCGCGACGACGACGACCTCGTCACCCTCGGCGAGCTCGCCGAGGTCGGTCAGCTCCCCCGGCTGGACGTAGCGCCGGGGCAGGAACTCCAGGAAGTCCCCGACGGTGTGCACGTCGCGGTTCTTGGCCAGCGGCCCGGCCGAGCCGGGAGCGACCACCTTGGCCAGCGGGGTGGAGAGGTCGACCACCGCTCACTCCACCCCGAGCAGCAGCGGGTATGCCGGCTGGCCGCCGGCGAGGACCGTCACCTCGAGGTCGCGGCGCCGGATGCGGGCCGCGGCGGCAACACTGTCGCCGAGGTCGGCGGGGGCCTGCTCCCCGGTGACGACGGTGAGCAGCTCGCCGCCACTGCCCAGCAGGCGCTCGACCACGTCACCGGCGACGGCGCCGAGGTCGTCACCGATCGCCACGACGTCGCCGTCGACCACGCCGAGCACGTCGCCGGCGTGGCACCAGCCGGCGCTGGTCAGCGCCTCCCGGTCGGCCACGGTGACCGCGCCCTGGCGGGTCGAGGCGGCGGCGCTGGTCATGGCGAGCAGGTTGTCGCGGACGCCGGCGCCGGCGTCGAAGACCGCCAGGGCGGCGATGCCCTGGACCGCGGCCCGGGAGCGGACCACGTGCACCTCGACCCCCTCGTCCGCGGCGGCGCGGGCGGCGGCCTCCGCGGCGAGGTAGGTGTCGGCGTCGTTGGGCAGCACGAGGACGGCCATGGCGTGGGCCTCGCGGATGGCCTCGAGGATCTGGCCGGTGGACGCCCGGCGGCCCGGGCCGCTGGCCACGACCTCGGCTCCCGCAGCGCGGAACACGTCGGCCAGGCCGGGTCCGGCAGAGCAGGCGACGACGGCGAGCGTGCTGGCCGGCTCCTGCCGGCGTCCGGCCTCGGCCTCGCTCAGCCGGGTGACGCGGATGCGGTGCGGGCGGCCGACCTCGACCCCGGCCTCGATCGCCGCACCGGCGTCGTCGACGTGGGCGTGGACGTTCCACAGGTCGTGGCTGCCGACGACGAGCACGGAGTCGCCGAGGGCGTCGAGCCGGTCACGCAGCCCGGCCACGGCCTCCTCGTCGGCGTCGGCGAGGAGGTACATCACCTCGTAGGCCGGTCCGCCGGCGCGCTCCTCCGGCTCGACCGCGTGCGAGGGCGGGGCCCACTCGGGCCGGGCCGGCACCAGGTCCTCCAACGGGTGCGGGGCCGGGTCGGCGCCACCGGAGACCACGCGCTCGAGGGCCTCCAGGAGCAGGACGTAGCCCGCGCCGCCGGCGTCGACCACCCCGGCGCGCTCGAGGGCCGGCAGCTGCGCGGTGGTCGCGGCCAGCGCCTCACGGGCCGCGGCCAGCGCGGCAGTCACCACGGCATACAGCTCGGAGCCGGACTTCAGGGCGACCTCGGCGGCGGCCGCGGCGGCGTCGCCGACGGACAGGATGGTGCCCTCCACCGGGCGGGTGACGCTGGCGTAGGCGAGCTCGCTGGCCCGGCGCAGGGCCTCGGTGAGCTCCTCCGGCCCGAGGCCGCACGGCTCCTCGGCGACGCGGGCCACGACCTCGCTGATGCCGCGGACCATCTGGCTGAAGATCACCCCGGAGTTGCCGCGGGCGGCCAGCAGGGTGGTGCGCGCCAGGGCGGCCGCCGCGTCCGCGAGGGAGTCGGAACCGGAGCTCGCCGCCTCGGCGCGCGCGGCGTCGAGGGCGGTGTCGAGGGTGAGGTAGAGGTTGGTGCCGGTGTCACCGTCGGGCACGGGGAACACGTTGAGCGCGTCGATCTCGCTGCGCCGCGCGGCCAGCGCGGCGCGCGCGGTGACGGCCCAGCGGCGCGCGGCCACCGCGTCGATCCGCGCCAACCGGCCCTGCGGACCGGGACCGCCCTCACCCATGCACACCTCCTGCTCCAGCGTGAGGGTAGCGGGGCCGTGCGACCATGGACGTCCGCCCACGTCGGGCACGCCGGGAGCGTCGGACGCCACCGGCCGGCGCATTTTGGCCGGACGGGCCGCCTCGGCTACTCTTGACCGGTTCCCCCAGCCGGCGCATCCTTCGTGCTGCCCTGCCGGGAGCACCAGTTCTTCCATTGCATCAACGAGTTCAGGAGATCACCCGTGGCTGCCAACTGCGATGTCTGCGGCAAGGGACCGGGCTTCGGTCACAACATCTCGCACTCGCACCGCCGCACCAAGCGCCGCTGGAACCCCAACATCCAGCGCGTGAAGGCTCTGGTGGGCGCGGCCGGTGTGACCCCGAAGCGTCTCAACGTCTGCACCTCGTGCCTCAAGGCCGGCAAGGTCAAGCGCTGACCCAGCGTCCTGCCGCCTGACCCAGGCACACCGACACGAGCCGGTCCCCTCGCGGGGCCGGCTCTTGTCATGCCTCGGCGCGGGTCAGCCGGCGAAGTGGTCCCAGCCGCCGGGGCCCTGGGCCTGCCCGTCGAGGGTGACGCCCTCGCCGCCGACGACGGCGCCGACCCTGCGCCAGCCGTGGGGCAGGGGCACGTGCGCCGGGAAGCAGCCCAGCAGCGAGTGCTCCTCGCCACCGGTGAGCACGCACTCCCACGCCATCTCCTCCCCCACCGCGCCGGCCAGCGCCGCGACGTCGGCCTGCAGCGCCTCCCGGCTCAGGTCGACCCCGACCCCGCTGGCGCGGGCGACCCGGCCGGCGTCGCGCACCAGCCCGTCGCTGAGGTCGAGCATCGCGTGCACCCCGGCCTCGGCGGCCAGCGGTCCCTGGCGGTACGCCGGTCGCGGCCGACGGTGGTAGTCCACCAGCTCCGGGGCCCGGCCGGGCACACCGCGCTCCAGCAGCCGCCAGCCCGCGTGCGAGCGGCCGAGGCTGCCGGCCACCGCGACGACGTCGCCGGGGCGGGCACCCGAGCGCAGCACCGGCTCGCGGCCCTCGAGGTCACCCAGGGCGGTCACCGACACGACGAGCATCCCGGGCGGGGCCGAGGACAGGTCTCCCCCGACGACGGGGGCACCTGCCTCGCGGGCGGCCTCGGCCAGCCCCGTGGCGAAGTCGTGCACCCAGGCCAGTGGCGTAGCCGGATCGGCGATGAGCGTGACCAGCAGGCCGGTGGGCACCGCGCCCATCGCGGCGACGTCGGCGAGGTTCTGCGCCACCGTCTTGGCACCCACGTCGGCGCCGGTGGACCAGTCGTCGCGCCAGTCCCGGTCCCGCACCATCGCGTCGGTCGTGGCCACCACCTTACCGTCGGGCGCGGCGACGAGCGCGGCGTCATCGCCCGGCCCGAGCAGCACGCCATGGCCGCCAGGCAGCAGCGGGAAGATGCCCTCGAGCAGCTCGGACTCACTCACCTGCGCCAGGGTCGGACCCTCGGAACCGTTGGGATCCTTGACCACTCGTTGCCTCCTGCTGGGACGAAACCTGCACCGGCACGGTAGCGTCTGCGATGTCCGGGCCACGCCGGCCCCGGCACGGTTTCCTCGGGGCGCGCGTGCGCCCCGGCCAACCCTTGGAGGCATCGTGGTGGTCCAGGCCTACATCCTGATCCAGACCGAGGTGGGCAAGGCTGCCACCGTCGCCGAGGCGATCGCCGGCATCTCCGGAGTCACGCTGGCCGAGGACGTCACCGGCCCCTACGACGTCATCGCGCGCGTCGAGGCCCGCAACGTCGACGAGCTCGGCAAGCTGGTCATCGCCAAGATCCAGGACGTCGCGGGGATCACCCGCACCCTCACCTGCACGGTCGTGCACGTCTGAGCGCAGAGCAGCACCCCCGTATGGCGGCCGGTCGCGTGAGGCGACCCGGCCGCCATACGCGTTGTGCGGCAGTGCTGTCCGCGCTGGGGCTCGTCCTCCTGCTGGCCGCCTGCTCCCGCGGCGTGGAGGTCACCGCGGCGCCCGAGGCCTCGTCGGCCGCCTGCCGCGCCGCCTCGGCGAAGTGGCCGGCGACGGTCGGCAACCAGAAGGCCGTCGACACCACCTCGGACTCCGCCGCCGTGCACGCCTGGGGCGACCCGGCCGTGATCGCCCGCTGCGGCGTGGCACCGCCCGGGCCCACGACCGACCAGTGCATTGACGTGTCCGGGGTGGACTGGGTGGCCCACCGGCTCAGCGACGGCGTGCGCTTCACGACGTTCGGGCGCACCCCCGCGATCGAGGTGCTGGTGCCCTCGGCCTACGCCCCCGAGCCGTTGCTGCTGCCGGCGTTCACCGCTGCCGCGCAGACCATCCCGCAGGGCAGCCACCGCTGCCGCTGAAGCTGACGGCGGCTCAGCGCAGGCCGGTGCGGCGCGACAGGGCGAGCTGGAGCAGCTCGTCGATCAGCGCGGGATAGTCCAGGCCCGAGGCCGCCCACATCCGCGGGTACATCGACGTCGGGGTGAAGCCGGGCAGCGTGTTGATCTCGTTGATGACCACGTCGCCGCCACTGGTCCAGAAGCAGTCGACGCGCGCCAGGCCCTCGCAGCCGAAGGCGTCGAACGCGGCCGCCGCCAGGCGCCGCACCTCGTCGGACACCTCCGGCGGGAGGTCGGCCGGGCAGGAGAGCTGGACATCCTCCTCGGCGATGTACTTGGCCTCGAAGTCGTAGAAGTCGTGGCCCTGCACGACCTCGACCTCGCCCACCTCGCTGGTGCGGGTGGGGGCGCCGTCGCGGCCCTCGAGCACGCCGCACTCGATCTCGCGGCCGACGATGGCGGCCTCGACGATGACCTTGGGGTCGTGCTCGCGCGCGGTCTCGATCGCGGCCTCGAGGTCCTCCTTGGCGGTGACCTTGGTGATGCCCATGCTCGACCCGGCGCGCGCCGGCTTGACGAAGACGGGGAACCCCAGCGAGCTCACCGCGTCCAGCGCTGCGGCCGGGTCGTGGCGCCACGCCTTGTCGGTGATGACCGTGTAGGGGCCGACCGGCAGGCCGTGCCCGGCGAGGACGACCTTCATGTAGTGCTTGTCCATGCCCGCGGCCGAGGCCAGCACCCCGGAGCCGACGTAGCGGATGTCGGCGAGCTCGAGCAGCCCCTGCAGGGTGCCGTCCTCCCCGAACGGGCCGTGCAGCAGCGGCAGGACCACGTCGACGTCGCCCAGCGCGCGCGGCGGCTGGCCGGGCTCGAGGACGGCCAGGCTGCGGTCGGTGGTGCTCAGCGGCACGATCACGCCGTCCGCGGCGTCGTCGACCTCGGGGGTGTGGCCGGGGGTCAGCGCGAGGCGGTCCGGGTCGTCGGCAGCCAGGACCCAGCGGCCGTCCTTGGCGATCCCGATCGGCAACACGTCGTAGGTGTCGCGGTCGATCGCGCGCAGCACGCCGGCGGCGGTCGAGCAGGAGACCGCGTGCTCAGAGGACCGGCCGCCGAAGACGACGGCGACCCGCGGCTTGCGGGGCTCGGTGGACGGGGTGCTGGGGACGATGTCGGAGGCGCTCATCGAGGAGTGACCCTACCGCCCGGCATGCGGCCGCCGACACACCCGACCCCGGCCCTGGACCTACTGTGTGGGCGTGGACGCGACTCACCCCGACGACCTGGCCCCGGCCTCCCTGCTCGTCTCCGCCGGACGCCCGCCGCGCGTGCCCGGCGCGGGCGTCAACGCCCCGCTGGAGCTCACCTCGACGTACGTCGCCGACGGCGAGGTCAACTACGCGCGTGCCGGCAACCCGACGTGGACCGCCTTCGAGGACGCGCTCGGCGCGCTGGAGGGCGGCACCGCGCTGGTGTTCGCCTCCGGTATGGCGGCCGTGGCGGCCGCGCTGTCCCTGGCACCCGAGCGCGGGGTGGTCGTGGCGCCGACCCACGCGTACAACGGGACCGGCTCGATCCTGGGCGACCTCGCCGACGCGGGGCGCCTGGAGGTGCGCCGGGTGGACATCAGCGACACCGCGGCCGTGGTGGCCGCGCTGGACGGGGCCGACCTGCTGTGGGTGGAGTCCCCGACCAACCCGATGCTCGAGGTCGCCGACGTCCCCGCGCTCGTCGCCGCGGCGCACGAGCGCGGTGCGGTCGTGGTGTGCGACAACACCTTCGCCACGCCCCTGGTGCAGCAGCCGCTCGCCGACGGCGCAGACGTGGTGATGCACTCGGTGACCAAGTTCCTCTCCGGCCACTCCGACGTCGTCCTCGGCGCCACCGTGACGGCCCCCACCGGGCGCGGGCGCGCGCTGCAGGATCGGCTGGCCCACCACCGCCTCATCCACGGCGCGATCGCCGGCCCGGTGGAGACCTGGCTGGCACTGCGCGGGATGCGCACCATGCACCTGCGGGTGGAGCGGGCCACGGCCAACGCCGCGGTGCTCGCCGAGCGGCTGGGCGGGCACCCGGCGGTCGAGCGGGTGCGCTACCCCGGGTTCGGGGCCGTCGTCTCGATCGAGGTCTGCGGTGGCGCCGAGGCTGCCGAGCGGGTGTCCGCGGCGGTGCGGCTGTGGACCCACGCCACGAGCCTGGGTGGCGTCGAGTCCCTCGTCGAGCGCCGCCGCCGGATCAGCACCGAGCCGTTGACCGTCCCGGAGAACCTGCTGCGCCTGTCCGTCGGGGTCGAGGACGTGGAGGACCTGTGGCGCGACCTGGACCGGGCGCTGCGCCAGGCCTGAGGGTCAGTGCTTCTCGGCCTTGAGCCGCCGGGCCATCAGGGCGCGCACGACCTCCTCGGGCGTGCGCCCGTCGTGGACGACCGCGGCGACGTTCTCGATGATCGGCACGTCGACGCCGTGGTGGCGGGCCAGGTCGAGGATCGCCTCGCAGGACTTCACGCCCTCGGCGGTCTGCTTCGTCACCGCGATGACCTCCTCGACGGTCATCCCCTTGCCGAGGTTGACCCCGAAGGTGCGGTTGCGGGACAGCGGTGACATGCACGTGGCGATGAGGTCACCGACCCCCGCCAGGCCGGAGAACGTCGCCGGGTCGGCGCCCAGCGCCACGCCCAGCCGGGTGGTCTCGGCCAGGCCGCGGGTGATGATCGAGGCCTTGGAGTTGTCGCCCATGCCCATGCCCTCGGCCATGCCGGCCGCCAGCGCGACGACGTTCTTGACCGCCCCGCCGAGCTCGGTGCCGATGACGTCGGTGGCGGTGTAGGGCCGGAAGTAGGGTGCGGCGCAGGCGTCGGCGACCATCTCGGCGACGGCGTGGTCGAGGCACGCCACCACACTGGCCGCCGGCTGCTTGGCGGCGATCTCGGGTGAGAGGTTGGGGCCGGAGAGCACGGCGATCCGCTCCGGCTCGACCTTGCCGACCTCGGCGATGACCTCGCTCATCCGCTTGGTGGTGCCGAGCTCGACGCCCTTCATCAGCGAGACGACGGCGGCGTCACGCGGGATGAGGTCGGCCCAGTGGACGAGGTTCTCGCGCAGCTTCTGGGACGGCACCGACAGCACCACGATCTGGGCGCCCTCGACGGCCTCGGCCGGGTCGGTGGTGGCCGAGACGTTGTCGGGCAGGACCAGGTCGGGCTGGTAGTCGCGGTTGACCCGTTCGGTGTTGATCTGGTCGACGACCTCCTGGCGCCGGGCCCACATCCGCACCGTCGTGCCCGCATCCCCGAGCACCGCCGCGAAGGCCGTGCCCCAGCTCCCGGCGGTGAACACCGCGGCCCGCGTCATGCCTGTCCTCCTGCTGCCCCCGCGGGCGGTTCACGTCGAGCCCGGCGGGGGTTGCCGGTCTCGGGCAGCCCGGACGAGCGAACGTCGAAGCGCTGCGCCGGGGCCTGCTCGCCCCGGATCTGCTCCAGCAGCCCCGTGATCGCGTCCATGATGCGGTCGGTCGCCTCGCGCAGGGTTGCCCGGTCGAGGGGCTGACCGTACAGGTCGCTGAGGTCCACGGCGGGACCGGCCCACACGTGCATCGTCTTGCGGGGGAAGAACCGCGGGCGCTTGCCGTAGGGCTCGAGGATCTCCTGGGGCCCCCACTGCGCCACCGGGATGACGGGGCAGTGGGTGGTCAGCGCCACCCGCGCAGCCCCGGTGCGACCGGTCATCGGCCACATCCCGGGGTCCCGGGTCAGCGTGCCCTCGGGGAAGATCGGCACGCACTTGCCCGCCTCGATGGCGACCACGGCGGCACGGAAGGCCTCGATGGCCTGGGAGGAGCCGCGATACACGGGGATCTGGTCGGCGGCGCGCAGCAGCCGGCCGATCAGCGGGATGCGGAAGACCTCCTCCTTGGCCAGGAAGTAGGGCGGGTGGCCGTTGTCGTAGAGGAAGTGCGCGAACGCGATCGGGTCGATGTAGGACAGGTGGTTGGGGCTGACGACGAACCCGCCCGTCTCGGGGAGGTTCTCGACGCCGCGCCACTCGTGCCGGGTCAGCAGCATCATCAACGGGCGCAACAGGCCCGCGGCGAAACGGTAGGCCAGGGGCAGCCTGTTCCGAGGTCGTTTCCGCCGCACCAGTGATCCGCCCTTCCCGCGTCCGCCCGTTGCGGCCGTCGCGGCCATCTTCCCGGTCGGCGTGGGTCGGTGTCGAGGCGGCCGGCCGTGCTGAGACGATCACCATGATGAGCACGGGAGAGCAGCAGCGGTGGCGCGTCGTCGTGCCGGTCAAGGGCCAGCTGTCGGCCAAGAGCCGCCTGCACCCGCCGGCGGGGGTGCTCCGCTCCGACCTCGCGCACGCGTTCGCGATCGACACCCTGGCCGCGGTCCATGCCTGTATGCCGGTGGGCCGGCTCCTGGTGGTCACCTCCGACGAGCTCACCCGCGGCTGGGCCCGCGAGCGCGACGTCGACGTCACCGCCGACCCCGGCTCGGGGCTCAACGACGCGGTCCGCGCGGGCCTGGCCTCGCTGGAGGCGCGGCACGGGGAGGGCCATACCGCGGTGCTGCTCGGCGACCTGCCGACCCTGCGGCCCGTTGACCTGGCCCGGGCGCTGGCCGCCTGCTGCGAGCACGAGCGCAGCTTCGTCCCGGACGCCGAGGGCACCGGGACCGTGCTGCTCGCCGCCCATGCGGGCGGGTCGATCAACCCGCGGTTCGGCTCGGGGTCGGCGAACGCCCACGAGCGTGACCACACCCGGCTGGACCTGGACCTGCCGCACCTGCGCTCGGACGTGGACGACGACGTGGCCCTCGCGCGCGCGGTGTCCCTGGGTGTCGGCCCGCGCACCGCGCAGGTCCTGGCCTCGCGCCGGCACTAGCCTTGGCCGCATGCAGGCCAGCGTCCACCGCTTCGACCCCGCCACCGGCGCGGGCAGCGTGCTGCTCGACGACGGCCGGGAGGTCCCCTTCGCCGCCGAGGTCTTCGACGCCAGCGGGCTGCGGCACGTCCGTCCCGGGCAGCGGCTGAGCGTCACGAGCGACGGGGAACGCCTGACCCGGCTGTGGATCGTCGGCATCGGCGAGGGAGAGCCCATCCGCTGAGAGCGGGAGCGGGCGTCCTTCGCGAAAGGACTTGGGCCGGCAGCCCGCCGCCGCTACGCTGCCGTTCGCAAGGTGCAGGGCTCGCCTCCGGCGATGCCTGTCGGGATCTCCGGCCAGCACGACGAGCCATCGACAGGCTCGTCACGACTCTCACGAAGAGAGCTCTGGCATGCCCGGAAGCACCTACCCCTCACGGCCCGTCCGCTGGTGGATCTTCGCCACCGTCCTGGTCGCCGACGTCCTGGACCTGCTCAGCACCACGGTCACGAACATTGCCGCACCCTCGATCGTGCGGGACCTCTCCGCCCCCGCCAGCCTGACCCCGTGGCTGGGTGCCAGCTATGCGCTGGCCCTCGGCTCCTCCCTCGTTCTCGGCGCAAGGCTGGGTGACCGGTACGGAACGCGCCGGCTGTTCCTCCTGGGCGTGGCCGGGTTCGCCCTGGCCTCGCTCGCCTGCGCCCTCGCCACCGGCGCGGTCGGCATCGTCATCGCCCGTATCGCGCAGGGAGCCTTCGGCGCCCTGCTCATCCCGCAGGGCTTCAGCATCCTCCTGCGCACCTTCCCGCGTGATGAGCTCGGCGCGGTGTTCGGCGTGTTCGGCCCCCTGCTCGGCGTCAGCGCGATCAGCGGCCCCGTCCTGGCCGCCCTGCTCATCCGCGCCAACCCCTTCGACCTCGGCTGGCGGTCGATCTTCGTCGTCAACGTCGTCCTCGGAGTGGGCCTGTTCGCCTGCGCGGCCCGGCTGCTGCCGCGTCAGGCCGGCAACCGGGACGTGGTCCTCGCTCCCGCCGCGTCGATGCTGCTGATGGGTGGCCTGGGCGCCCTGCTCGGCGGACTCATCAGCGGCAGCGGCGGCACCTGGAGCACCCGAGCGGTCGCGCTGGTCGCCCTCGGGTTCGTGTTGCTGCTGGCCTTCGTCCGCCACCAGGTGCGCAGCAGGAACCCGCTGCTGACACCCTCGCTGTTCCGCCACGTGAGCTTCGTCGCGGGTCTCGTCGTCGGGTCGGTCTTCTTCGCCGCGACGGCGGGGCTGCTCTACGTGACGTCGCTGTACCTCCAGGACGGACTCGGGCTGGCGGCCCTGCCGACCGCGGCGGTCATGGCCCCGATGTCGCTCGGGATCATCATCGCCTCGTTCTCCGTGCGCAGCTCCATCGAACGGCTGGGCCGCCGCCTGGTCACCGCCGGGCTCGCGCTCGTCGGCCTCGGCGTCCTGGCGTACACGGCCTCGGTCCACTACGCCCCGCATTCCCTGTGGCTGCTGGTGTGTCCCCTGTTCGTGTGCGGGCTCGGCATGGGCTGCTGTTTCGGGTCGCTGTTCGCGGTGGCGCTGGGAGAGGTCTCGGAGGAGCAGGCGGGCAGTGCCTCAGGCACCCTCAACGCCGTCCAGCAGCTCGCCAGCTCCGTCGGTGCGGCGTTGATCTCGACGACCTACCTGGCCGGCACGTCCGCGACCGGGTCAGGCCACGCCGTGATCCGCAGCCTCCTCGTCGTGCTGGCGGTCATCGCCGCGTGCTTCACCTGCCTGCCCCTGCTGCCCCGCCGGGCCGCCGCCGAAGCCCACTGACCCCTGCCCCTGGCCATGACGACGACGGGGCCGGCACCCGCAGGTGCCGGCCCCGTCGTGTGGGCTGGAGTGCTCAGGCCTTCTTGGCCGGTGCCTTCCGGGCCGTGGTCTTCCTGGCCGGGGCCGCCTTGGTGGCGGTCTTCTTGGCCGCCGTCTTCGTGGCCGGGGCCGTGGTGACCTTCTTCGCGGGCGCCTTCTTGGCCGGGGCCGCCTTGGTGGCGGTCTTGGTGGCCGTCTTCTTCGCCGGAGCCGCCTTGGTGGTGGCCGACTTCGCCGCCGTCCTGGCCGGAGCCGTCTTCGTGGCGGTCTTGGTGGCCGTCTTCTTGGCCGGAGCCGCCTTGGTCGCCGTCTTGGTCGCGGCCTTCTTCGCCGGAGCGGCCTTGGTGGCCGTCTTGGTGGCCGCCTTCTTCGCCGGAGCCGCCTTGGTCGCCGTCTTCCTGGCCGCGGCCTTGGTGGTGGTGGTCGCGCCGGCAGCCTTGCGGGCCACCGCCGTGCCGGCCTTGGCCGCCGTGCCTGCAGCGGCACGCGCGCCGGCCGCAGCGGTCTTGGGCAGCTGGCGCGGGTCGGCGACGACCGTGCGGAACGCGGTGCCGGCCTTGAACTTCGGCACCGAGGTCTTCTTGATCTTCACCGTCTCGCCCGTGCGCGGGTTGCGGCCCGTGCGCGCGGCCCGTGCCGCCTTCTCGAAGGTGCCGAAGCCGGTGATGCCGACCTTCTCGCCCTTCGCGACGGCCCGGATGATGACGTCGAGCACCGCTTCGAGAGCTTCTGCCGCGGCCTTCTTGCTGCCGAGGCGCCCTTCAAGGGCGTCGATCAGTTCTCCCTTGTTCACGTCTTCCCCTCCCGAGGAAATGTGCGCCGGACCCCTTGCCCGGCGGGTCTGCGGCCGAGCCTGTGCTCGACTTGGAGACGACGTTAGGCCTCCGGGAGTGTGGAGTCCACCACAAACGGAACATCGGATTCGTTGTGTCGCAACGTGTTTGAACAGGGGCCGAGACCGCCCCTGACCTGCGCAGACCCCTCGGAGGCGACTCCGCGACTCCGCCCCGGACGCAGTTCGGCGCCCCGGTGAGGGGGCGCCGACGGCCGTTGTTGTGTTGTGGCAGAACGGATTTCGCGATAGTGGGACCTGCGGCTCAGCTGGCGGTCGAGGCGGCCAGGGTGCTCGGCTTGTATGCCGGTCGGGTCGCCTCGAAGGCACTCACCTCGGCCTCGTGGCGCAGGGTGAGCCCGATGTCGTCCAGGCCCTCCAGCAGCCGCCAGCGCGTGTAGTCGTCGACCTCGAACGGCGCGACGATGTCCTTGGCGGTGATGGTGCGCGACTGCAGGTCCACCGTCACCTCGGCCCCCGGCTCGTTCTCCAGCAGCTTCCACAGCAGCTCGACGTCGTCCTGGCTGGCCTGGGCCGTGAGCAGCCCCTGCTTGCCGCTGTTGCCGCGGAAGATGTCGGCGAAGCGCGAGGAGATGACGACGCGGAAGCCGTAGTTCATCAGGGCCCACACCGCGTGCTCCCGGGAGGAGCCGGTCCCGAAGTCGGGCCCGGCCACCAGGACCGACCCCGCGGCATACGCGGGGTTGTTGAGGATGAAGGTCTCGTCGCGGCGCCAGGCGGCGAAGAGGCCGTCCTCGAAGCCGGTGCGGGTGACGCGCTTGAGGTACTCCGCCGGGATGATCTGGTCGGTGTCGACGTTGCTGCGGCGCAGCGGGACGCCGATGCCGGTGTGGGTCGTGAACTGCTCCATGGCGGTCTCCTCAGGCGCTCAGGTCGGCGGGGCTCGACAGCGTGCCGCGCAGGGCGGTGGCGGCCGCAACCAGCGGGCTGACCAGGTGGGTGCGCCCGCCCTTGCCCTGCCGGCCCTCGAAGTTGCGGTTGGACGTCGAGGCGCTGCGCTCCCCCGGCGCGAGCTGGTCGGGGTTCATGCCCAGGCACATCGAGCACCCGGCCAGGCGCCACTCGGCGCCGGCCTCGGTGAACACCCGGTCCAGGCCCTCGGCCTCGGCCTGCAGCCGCACCTTGGCCGAGCCGGGCACGACGAGCACGCGCACGCCGTCGGCGACCTTGCGGCCCTTGAGGATCCCCGCGGCGGCGCGCAGGTCCTCGATCCGGCCGTTGGTGCAGGAGCCGACGAACACCGTGTCGACCCGGATCTCGCGCAGCGGCGTGCCGGCGGTCAGGCCCATGTAGTCCAGCGCACGCTGCGCCGCGGCCTTCTCGGACTCGTCGCCGAAGGACTCGGGGTCGGGCACGCGGGCCGACAGCGGCAGGCCCTGGCCGGGGTTGGTGCCCCACGTGACGAAGGGGCTCAGCGTGGAGGCGTCGAGGTGCACCTCGAGGTCGAAGACGGCGTCGTCGTCGCTGCGCAGGCGCGACCAGTCGGCCACGGCGGCGTCCCAGTCGGCCCCGGTCGGGGCGTGCGGGCGCCCCTGGAGGTAGTCGAACGTCGTCTGGTCCGGCGCGATCATGCCCGCGCGGGCGCCGGCCTCGATCGACATGTTGCAGACCGTCATCCGGGCCTCCATCGACAGGGCCTCGATGGCCGAGCCGCGGTACTCGATGACGTAGCCCTGCCCGCCGCCGGTGCCGATCTTCGCGATCACGGCCAGCACGATGTCCTTGGCCGTGACGCCGTCCGGCAGCTCGCCGTCGACGTTCACCGCCAGGGTCCGGAACGGCTTGAGCGGCAGCGTCTGCGTGGCGAGCACGTGCTCGACCTCGCTGGTGCCGATGCCGAACGCGAGGGCTCCGAACGCGCCGTGGGTGGAGGTGTGGCTGTCGCCGCAGACGATGGTCATGCCGGGCTGGGTGAGCCCGAGCTGCGGCCCGACGACGTGGACGATGCCCTGGTCGACGTCACCCATGGGGTAGAGACGGACGCCGAACTCCTCGCAGTTGCGGCGCAGGGTCTCGACCTGGGTGCGGCTGACCGGGTCGGTGATGGGGCCGGGCGTCGTGGGGACGTTGTGGTCCTCGGTGGCCAGGGTGAGGTCGGGGCGGCGCACCGGGCGGCCCTCGAGCCGCAGCCCGTCGAAGGCCTGGGGGCTGGTGACCTCGTGGAGCAGGTGGAGGTCGATGTAGAGGAGGTCGGGCTCCCCCTCGGCCCGGCGCACGACGTGCGCGTCCCAGACCTTCTCGGCCAACGTGCCTGCCATCGAACCAACCTCCGTCTGACGGGTGCAGCGAGCCACTCTGCGCGCCTGCTCCGTGAAGGCTGACGCACTTTCCCGGCCCACGAACTTGCGTCTCAGGCACTGAGACGGCAATATCAGGACATGGACAACTCTAGCGGAGTCGGCGTTCTCGACAAGGCCGCGATCGTTCTGGGCGCCCTCGAGGCCGGGCCGTCGACCCTCGCGCAGCTCGTGGGGGCCACCGGCCTGGCCCGCCCCACCGCCCACCGGCTCGCCGTCGCGCTCGAGCACCACCGACTCGTCACCCGTGACATGCAGGGCCGCTTCGTGCTCGGCCCGCGCCTGGGCGAGCTCGCCGCGGCCGCCGGCGAGGACCGGCTGCTCGCGGCCGCGGGCCCGGTGCTCGGGGCGCTGCGCGACCACACCAACGAGAGCGCCCAGCTCTTCCGCCGCCAGGGGGACCAGCGCATCTGCGTCGCCGCCGCCGAGCGCCCGATGGGCCTGCGCGACTCCATCCCGGTCGGCGCCAGCCTCTCGATGCTGGCCGGCTCGGCCGCCCAGGTGCTGCTCGCCTGGGAGGAGCCGGACCGGCTGCACCGCGGGCTCCAGGGCGCCAAGTTCACCGCCACCACGCTGTCCGGCGTGCGCCGCCGCGGCTGGGCCCAGAGCGTCGGCGAGCGCGAGCCCGGTGTCGCCTCGGTGTCCGCCCCGGTCCGCGGGCCGTCGGGCCGGGTCGTCGCCGCCGTGTCCATCTCCGGCCCGATCGAGCGCGTCTCCCGCCAGCCCGGCCGGCTGCACGCCGCGACCGTCGTGGCCGGGGCCAACAAGCTCACCGAGGTCCTGCGGCGGGCCCACGCCGCCCAGCAGGCGGCCCAGCAGCAGGGCGCCTGAGCAGCCACCCGGATAACCGGTCGCGTGCGGCCGGAGGAGCCGGTCACCATGCCGACATGACCGAGCTCGTCCGGCCGCACGTGCGCTACCACCGCTCCTTCCTCGACACCGCACGCGAGCTCGAGGCGGAGGGCAACGGCGGCTTCCTCGACCTGGGCCGCCACCCGCTGGAGACCCTTCAGGGCGAGGCGGGCTTCGCGTCATACGTGCGCGAGCTGCTGGCCAGGGCCCTGCCCGAGACCCCGCGCCCCGCCGACCACGTGCCCGACACGGTCCTGTGGGTGGTCGACGGCGAGCAGATGCTCGGCCGCCTCTCCATCCGGCACTCCCTGACGCCGTTCCTGCTCGAGGTGGGCGGCCACATCGGGTATGCCGTGCGGCCGTCCGCCCGCCGCCGCGGCCACGCGAGCGCCGCGCTCCGGCTGGCCCTGGCGGTGGCCCACGACCTCGGCATCGACCCGGCCCTGCTGACCTGCGACGAGGACAACACCGCCTCCCGGCTGGTCATCGAGCGGGGCGGTGGGCGGCTCGAGGACGTGCGCGCCGGCAAGCGCCGCTACTGGCTGGCGACAACTGGGGGCCAATGACCGCAGAGCACTGGCAGCGGCGCACCCAAGCCCGCTGGGTACCCTTCGCCGCGTGAGCGCCGTCGCCGACCTGCTGGACCGGGCCCGGGTGGCCCGCATCCGACGCGCCCTGCGGGACGGCGAGCGACCACAGCGGCTGGGCCTCGTGCTCGACTGCAGCGACCTGCGGGCGACCTCGCGCGAGCCCCTCGACGCCGGTGCGGGTCACAGCGCCGGCGCCGCCCACGCGGACGACCTGCTCTACTGGTGCGAGGAGTGGGACATCGACCACCTGGTGGTCCATGTGGTCACCGCGGGCGTGCTGCGCCGGGGCCAGGGTGGACAGGTCGGCTACCTGCGCGGCCTGGTCGAGGCGGTCGTCGCCGACACCGTGGCCGGACCCGGCGAGAGCTGGCGGCTCGAGGTCGCCGGGGACGTCAGCCGGCTCCCGACCTACACCATCGCGGCCCTGCGGCTGGCCGCCGCGCTCACCCGGAGCCGGCAGCACCAGCTCACCGTCTCGATCGGCCACCCCGGGGAGCCGGCACCGGCGCTGGACGCCGCCGACCTCGTGCTCACGCCTCCGCTGCCCCTCGGCCTGACCGAGCGGGAGCTGGCCGAGGCGCTGCTGGAGTGGTCACGCACCGAGGTCGGCCGCGCCGGCTGAGCCGCCGGCGGCCAGGCGTTCGCGCGCCGTGTGGCCACGCCGGGCCACGGGCACGACCGCGGTCGCCTTCGCCAGCCCCATGGTCGGGACGCCGAGGTAGAGGCTCTCGTGCCCGCCCGCGGGGACCGCGAAGGTCTCGTGCCAGATCCCCACCGCACCGGATGCCCTGCGGGCACGGGCGTTGAACGCCTGCCACGCCGGCCGGTGGGCGTGGTCGGGCGCGGAGGCGTAGCGGTAGATGTCCTCGACGCTGCGCCAGTACTGCACCACGGTCGGCCCGCCGGCACCGACGAGGCTGCGCGCCTCGAGGAAGCCGAGGTCCTCCCCCTCACCGCGCGCCGCGGCCGCCTTGGCCTGGTAGAGCTCGCGGATCATCCGCGGCATGGCTGTGACGACCGGCAGCCAGGCGTCGACCCGCCACGGCTGGGTGAGGCGCATCCCGATGAGGAACACCGCGATCCCGCCGTCGTGCTCGTGGGTGACGCGCTCGGTGTGGACCTGGACCATGAGCCCTCCTTGGATAGTGCAACTCTCCAATAGTGGATAGCGCTACTATCCAGTGTCAAGGAGGTTGACCATGCGGATCTCGGAGCTCTCGGCGCGCAGCGGCGTGTCCGTGGCGACGCTGAAGTACTACCTGCGCGAGGGGCTGCTGCACGCCGGCCTGGCCACCAGCGCGACCACCGCGACGTATGACGAGTCGCACCTCGAGCGGGTCCGCCTCATCCGCGCGCTGCTCGACAGCGGCGGCCTGTCCGTGGCCGCCGCCCGGCGGGTCACCGACGCCCTGGACACCCCTCCACCGGCCCGGCACGACCTGCTCGGGGTCGCCCACGGCGCACTGAGCGGCGGCCCCCTCTCCCCCGCGGAGGGTTCGGCCGCGACGGCCGCCGCCGCACTCGTGGACGCCCTGGGCTGGCACGTCGGCATCTGCGCCCCGGCCCGGGCCGAGCTCGAACGGGCGCTGGCCGCGGCGGCGGCAGGCGGGCTCGAGGTCCCCGCACGCGACCTGACGGCCTACGCCCGGGCGATGCACAAGGTCGCCGAGGTCGACGTCCGCGGCGTGCCCCGCGACTCGGCGGCCGCGGCCCTGCGGCACGTGGTGGTCGGCACGGTGCTGCTCGACCCCGTGCTGCTGGCCCTGCGCCGGCTGGCCCAGGAGGACGTCAGCAGCCGCACACCGTCGTAGATCCTCCCGAAAGGGACGTTCGTCAGGCTTGACCTGCCCCCAGACCCGAGGAACGTCCCTCTCGGCGGGGTCACGAGGGCACGAAAAAGGCGATCCCCGCCCTGATGACCAGGGCGGGGATCGCCTTCTGCGAGTAGCCCCGACGGGATTCGAACCCGCGCTACCGCCTTGAGAGGGCGGCGTGCTAGGCCGCTACACAACGGGGCCCTAGCTGGTTGCTGTCCTTCACGCTTCCGCGCTCTGCAACCGGTGGAAACCTTACCGAATGGTCAGGATTTCTCCGAATCGCGTCCGACCGTCTCCGACCGGACAACAGCGCTGGGGTACCAGGACTCGAACCTAGACTAACTGAACCAGAATCAGTCGTGCTGCCAATTACACCATACCCCAAGGGGGTATCCCGGCCGGCTTCCCCGAGGGGCTTCCGGACCGCGATCCGGGGGTGAACATTACCGGGCGCCTGCCCCGGTTCCCAAATCGGCCTGCCGCGCCGCCAGCAGCGGGCCCACCTCGGCCAGCGAGGAGACCCGCGGGCCGTCCCACCCGTGCCCCACGGCGGTGCGCGCGTACCGGACGCCCCCGCGGGCCAGCCACACGGCATACAGGCCCGCTGAGCGAGCCCCGTGCGCGTCCACCACCGGGTCGTCCCCCACGTATGCCGTGACCGCGGGCTCGCTGCCCAGCAGCGAGCAGGCGTGAGCGAAGACGCGCGGGTCCGGCTTGCCGTAGCCGAGGTCGTCGGTGGTCACGACGACCTCGAAGCGGTCCTCCAGCCCTGCGAGGCGCAGCTTCTCCGCGGTGTAGGCCGCGCCGGAGTTGGTGAGCACCCCCACCGGCCAGCCGTGCCGCTCGGCACGCCGCAGCAGCGAGGTGACGTCGTCGAAGGCGCGCAGGTGGTCGGCGAAGGCCGGCGCATAGGCGGCCTCGAACCGGCCGTGGGCGTCGTCGATCTGGTCCAGCCCCAGGTGCTCGGCCAGGTCGGTCACGCGGGCACGGCGCATCGCCGAGAAGTCCAGCTCGCCGCGGGTGTAGGCGCCGAACAGGCCACGCGGGTCGGCCCGGAAGCGCCGGGCCGCGGCCTCGTGCAGGTCCGGACCGGCCTGCGGCCACAGCGCGGCGGCCGCCGTCCTGCCCGCCGCGATCATCGCAGCGGTGCTGTCGACGAGGGTGTCGTCGAGGTCGAGCAGGACGGCGACCACGCGCGTCAGAGCGAGGCGCGCAGGCGGCGCAGCCGGGCCAGAGTCGACTCGCGACCGAGGATCTCCATGGACTCGAACAGCGGCGGGCTGATCCGCTGGCCCGACACGGCGGTGCGCAGCGGACCGAAGGCGAACTTCGGCTTGAGGCCCAGGCCGTCCACGAGCGCGGCACGCAGGGCGGCCTCGAGGTCGGCGGCCTTCCACTCCCCCACGGCCTCCAGTGCCTTGGTGCCGGCGTCGAGCACGTCGCCGGCGTCGTCCTTGAGCTGGGCCCGGGCGTCGTCGGCGACCTCGAGCGCGTCGTCGGCGGCGTAGAACGGGGCGACCAGGGCGGTGGCCTCGGACAGCAGCGCCATCCGCGTCTGGATCAGCTCGGTGACGGCGCGGAGGCGCTCCAGCTGCTCGGCGGTCGGCTCGGCCGGCAGCACGCCGTCGCGCTCGAGGTAGGGGCGCAGGCGGCCGGCGAGGTCATCCAGGGCGAGCTCACGGATGTAGACGCCGTTGAGCCACTCGAGCTTCTTGAGGTCGAAGATCGGGCCGACCGGGTTGACCTTGGACCAGTCGAAGCGGGCCGAGAAGTCGGCGAAGTCGAAGACCTCGACCTCGTTGCCCTCGGCGTCGTGCGCCGGCGGGTAGGCCAGCAGCGCGAGGAAGTTGACCAGCGCCTCGGGCAGGTAGCCCTGCTCCTGGAACCACGTCAGCCGCGCGGCGGGGTTCTTGCGCTTGCTGATCTTGGACTTGTCGGTGTTGCGCAGCAGCGGCATGTGCGCGAACGCCGGCGCCTCCAGGCCGAGCCACTGGTAGAGCAGGACGTGCTTGGGCGTGGAGCTGATCCACTCCTCACCACGCACCACGTGGGTGATGCCCATCTCGTGGTCGTCGACGACGACGGCGAGGTGGTAGGTCGGGAAGCCGTCGGCCTTGAGGATGACCTGGTCGTCGGGGCGCGGCGCGCTGACCTGACCGCGGATGAGGTCGGTGAAGGTGAGCTCGACGTCGTCGGGGATGAGCATCCGCACCACCGGCGTCTCGGTGAACCCCGGAAGGGCAGAACGCTCCTCGCGCGTCCTGCCGTGGCAGAGGCGGTCGTAGCCGGTCGGCTGCTTGGCCTTCTGCTGTGCCTCGCGCATCTCGGCCAGGCGCTCCTGGGAGCACCAGCAGAAGTAGGCCTTGCCCTCGGCCAGGAGCCGGTCGACATACGGCTGGTAGGTCTCCAGCCGCTCGGACTGGCGGTAGGGCGCGAACGGGCCGCCGATGTCCGGCCCCTCGTCCCAGGTCAGCCCGAGCCAGTGCAGCGTGTCGAACACCTGCTGCTCGCTGTCCTCACGGAAGCGGGCGCGGTCGGTGTCCTCGATGCGCAGGACGAACTGGCCGCCCTGCTGGCGGGCGAAGCCGAGGTTGAACAGCGACATGTAGGCCGTGCCGACGTGCGGGTCGCCCGTCGGGGAGGGCGCCACGCGGGTGCGGACAGGACGGGCGGGGGTCTCACTCATGATGGTCCGATTCCAGGTAGGGATGGTGCAGGGCGCCGGCGCTCAGCCGCGGCGCAGGAACGGGTTGGAGAGGGTGCCGATGCCCTCGATCTCGACCTCGACGCGCTGCCCCGTCTCCACCGGGCCGACCCCCGCGGGGGTGCCGGTGAGGATCACGTCGCCGGGCAGCAGAGTGAACGCCTGCGAGGCCCAGGAGACCAGCGTCGCCACGTCATGGATCATGTCGCCGGTCGTGCCGTCCTGCACGACCTCGCCGTCGAGGCGGGTCACCAGGGACAGGTCGCTGGTGTCGAGCTCGGTCTGGATCCACGGCCCGAGCGGGCAGAAGGTGTCGAAGCCCTTGGCGCGGGCCCACTGCCCGTCGGCCTTCTGCAGGTCGCGGGCGGTCACGTCGTTGGCGCAGGTGTAGCCGTAGACGACGTCCTTGACCTGCTCGGGGCTGATGTCCTTGCAGATCCGGCCGATGACGACGGCGAGCTCGCCCTCGTAGTGCACGTTGCTGCTCTGCCGCGGCATGACCACGGGGTCGCCGGGGCCGACGACGGCGGTGTTGGGGATGAGGAACATCAGGGGCTCGGCCGGCGGCTCGCTGCCCATCTCGGCGGCGTGGTCGGCGTAGTTCTTGCCGATCCCGATCACCTTGCTGCGCGGGATGATCGGCGCCAGCAGCCGCACGTCCTCGAGCGGGACGCGGTTGCCCGTGAAGACGACCGCCTGGTACATCGGGTCGCCCTGGATCTCCAGGACCACCTCCCGCCCCGGCTCGCCCTCGATGACGCCGAAGGTCGGGTCCTCACCTGTCGTGTATCTCGCGATGCGCACGTGCCGAGGCTACCGGTGGCGCCACGTACCCTTGACTCCCGTGGTCGGGCAGGTGATGGAGCAGGCGCAGTGGCGCGCCCGGGAGTCGGCACACCACGAGCGCGTCGACGCGGCCACCGCCGACCACCTGGAGCGACGCCACGAGGGACGCAAGCACCCGGTCAACGACTTCCTGTGGACCTACTACTCGCACCGGCCGGCGCAGCTGCGCCGGTGGCACCCTGGCGCCGGGGTCGGGCTGCGCGGCGCGCAAGGCCGCGCCGACTGGAAGTTCTACCGGTATGCCGGTGGGCTGGCCTGCGTGGACGTGCCCGCCTTCCTGGCGGCCCGCGGCGACACGGTGCGCTTCGTCCGGGACCTGCTGGCGGCCACGGCCTCCCGACCCGCGCACCTGGGCTGCTTCGGGCTGCACGAGTGGGCGATGGTCTACCGGCTCACTCCCGAGCAGGTGCGCCACGCCGACTGGCCGCTGCGGCTGGGGGCGTCGGGCACCGACGAGGTCGTCGAGGCGCACCAGGTCCGGTGCTCCCACTTCGACGCGTTCCGGTTCTTCACGCCCCCGGCCCGGCCGCTGAACGCGCTGGCGCCCACGCGCGATACCCAGCCGGTGCTGGAGCAGCCGGGGTGCCTGCACGCGAACATGGACCTCTACAAGTGGGCCTACAAGCTCACGCCGGTCGTCCCGAGCGACCTGGTCGCGGACTGCTTCGACCTCGCCCGGGAGGTGCGCGCGCTGGACATGCGGGCCGCGCCGTACGACCTGTCCGACCTCGGCTTCGAGCCGGTGCGGATCGAGACGACCGAGGGCAAGCAGGAGTACGTCGCCGCGCAGCGGGAGTTCGCCGCCCGGGCCCAGGGGCTGCGTCGGCGGCTGGTGGACGTGTGCGACGCGGTGCTGGCGGAGCCCGGTCAGTCCGACGTGTCGTCGACGTAGAGGCAGAACGGGTGGCCGGCCGGGTCGAGCAGGACCCGGACGGTCTCCTGGGGCTGGAACTGCGCCAGCTCGGCGCCGACGCTCAGCGCGTAGGCCACGGCCTCGTCGAGGTCGTCGACCTCCAGGTCGAGGTGCATCGACATCTGCGGGTCGCCCTCCCCCGCCGGCCAGACCGGCCGCACGTAGCCCGCGTCGCTCTGGAAGCCGAGGTTGTAGCCCGCGCCCTTCGAGGGGGCGACGGTGGCCCAGCCCGGTTCGTCCGTGAAGACCTGCCAGCCGAGCAGGTCGGCGTAGAAGCGGGCCAGCGCCCGGGCGTCCCTGGTGTCCAGGACCACGCCGAACCAGGTCTTCGTCGTCCGCAGCGGCATGCGCCCACGCTGGCACGCGGTGGCCGGCGGCACCACCCGAGCTGCTCCTGGCGCGTGGCGGAGGCGGGCCACAGCCGGCGAACCTACGGTGGGGTGATGGACGCGGCGACCTTCCCACAGCTGACCGCCCGGGACCTCGACGGACGAGAGGTCGCGCTCCCGGCCGGCCTCCCCGGTGAGCTGACCGTGGTGCTCGTGGCCTTCCGCCGGTCCCACCAGGCGCTGGTCGACTCGTGGGTGCCGTGGCTTGAGGCGCGGATGGCCATGGACTCCCGCCTGCGGGTGGTCGAGCTGCCGGTCCTCGCCCTGCACTGGGCGCCGGGCCGCGCGGCGATCGACGGGGGCATGGCGGCGGCGATCCCGGACCGGGCCGTGCGGCGGCGGACGCTCACCGTCTACACCGACGTGCGCCGGGTGACGGCCGCCCTCGGGATCGAGGACCGCGAGACCATCACCGTGTGCCTGGTCGACCGGTCGGGGCGGGTGTGGTGGAAGGGGTCGGGCGGGTTCGACCGCGCGAGCGCGGCGGCTCTGGAGGCGGCGGTGCCGGACGACCTCGAGGCCACCGGCGCGCTCCCGGGGGTGGAGCAGTTCGGGTTCGACTTCGACCCGCGGTTCCGGCTGGTGCTGGCCGCCGTCGGAGCCACCCCCACGACCTCGCACGTCACCGTCGCGCCGGACCGGGTCCTCGCCTGCCTGGGTCCGTGGTCGGTCTCGGTTCACCCGCACGACGTCCGCGACGTGAGCGTCACCGGGCCCTACCACTGGTATCGCGGGATCGGGATCCGCCTGTCCCTCGCCGACCGGGGGCTGACCTTCGGGACGACCTACGCGCGCGGGGTCTGCCTGGACCTCCACGCCCCTGTGCGCGGCCCGCTGCCACTGCTGCGCCACCCCAACCTGACGCTGACGGTCGCCGAGCCGGAGCGGCTCGCCGCGTCGGTGCGTCGGGCCGCGGGACTGGCCTGAGGCCCGGCGAGACCTGCCGGTCCGGTGCTTCCGAGGGCACGCAGGCGCGGCGTAGCCTGCACACGTGCCCCGCTGCCGTCCAGGAGGGGGAGCCCGATGAGGAACATCGTCCGTCTGGCCATCACCGCGGTGGCGGTGACCGCCCTGGCGATCTTCGGGCCGGCGAAGGTGCCGACCGCGACGGGAGCCACGCCTGTCGGGGTCGTCCCGCACGGTCCTCCCGGGGGCTGGACCCTGGCCTGGGCCGACGAGTTCGGCGGCAGCAGCGTCGACCAGCACAGGTGGCAGCCGAACTGGCTGGGTGTGAACAACACGATGAGCACCCCGCCGGTCAACACCGCGGAGCTGTCCTGCTACGACCCGCACCAGGTCGCCGTGTCCGGGGGCGCGTTGCACCTGACCGTCGTCGCGCGCTCCTGCCTGGGGTGGCAGTACGCCTCCGGCCTGGTCAACACGCGCAACACCTTCCAGTTCACCTACGGCTACGCCGAGGCGCGGATGTTCCTGCCGCACGCGGCGTCGGGGGCCTGCACCGACTGGCCCGCGTTCTGGCTCAACGGGTACGACGGCAACCCCATCGAGGAGGTGGACGTGATGGAGTGCCTGGACGGCGACGTCCCGTGGGTCTACCACTACGACAACTACACGAAGGAGTCGTCCCACCAGTCCCCTGCGTGGCGCCAGACGATGCCGCGGACCCCCTCCGGCTGGCACACCTTCGGCGTCGACTGGGAGCCGGGCCACCTGACCTTCTACTTCGACGGCGTGTCGCAGGGGTCGGCCGCCCAGTCGGCCACCCACCCGCACTACCTCATCGCCAACCTGGCCGTGTCGACCGTCATCTCGCCCCCGGTGCGGGTGCCGCAGTCCGTGGCCATCGACTACATCAGGGTCTTCAAGAAGAAGTGACCGCCTGACTTCCGGCAACACCACGGTGCGGGGCGGCTGGCGGGTGCCACACTGAGCCACCCGACGGGGGTCGGGATCAGGCTGCGGAGGGGGACCGTTGGCACGACACCACCGCGGGCCCGGGCGGCGCCGGCACGCGTCACTCACCAGCGCCTCCAGCCGCGGTGAGCGGCGGCGCACCACGGCGGTGCAGGTGCTAGCTGCCACTGTCGTCGCGCTGGCCGGCTGCGGCACCACAGCGACGTCCGTGTCGGCCTCGCAGCTCGCATCCTCGACCCGGCCTGCGCCGGCGGCGTGTCCGGCCACGACGCCCCCGGACCGGTCCGGCGCCGACACGAGCGACGGTTCCGTCATGGTGCCCGGGCACCCCGCCACGGTCCTCGTCTGCCCCTACCCGGGATACAACCCGCCCGCGCCGGGCAGCCCCGCGCCCAAGTCGGCGCGTACGGACGGGGCGGCACTCGCCAGGCTCGTCAACGCCCTACCCGAGCCGCCCGGGGGCACCATGAACTGCGGTGCCGACACCGGGGAGCGCGATGTCCTGTACTTCGTCTACGCCGCCACCGGGCGCGCTCTCCAGGTGGTCGTGGAGCGCACCGGCTGTCACGGCGTCGCCTCAGCGTTCGGCCGCCGCTGGTCGCCGCCCGGCGACCCTGCCGCCATGCGCCTGACCGACCGGCTGCGTGCCCTGACAGGCGCCTAGGTCGTCGCTGGGCCCGGCCGCTTCCCGGGGTCGGCGCAGGTGATCCCGTCGCCGGGGCCGACGAGCGCCCGTGCCGTCGTGGCACGGGCGCTCGTGGCGGTTGCGGTCCACCCCACCTCCGACGGGTCAGGCGGCAGCAGCCGGCGGGTCCTGGGGCGGTCGCACCATGACCTGCTCCTCCGAGGGCATGAGGATCCACAGGATGGGGTAGATCAGGATCTGGCTGCCCGGGATGACCAGGAGCAGCAGGACGAACAGGAGCCGGGCCGGCCACGGCGCGATGCCGAACCGGCGGCCGAGGCCGGCGCAGACACCGCCGAGCACTCGTCCCTCCCGGGGCCGGACCAGGCCCTGCCGGACGAAGCTCTGGTGGATGTCGTTCATGGCGTGACGCACTTCCTTCTCAGCTGGTGTCGGGGACCTTCCCTGACTGCTCCAGAGTGCGTCCGCCGGCGCCGGCGCGACATCAGGAGCGCCCCTGAGCCGACCCCGACCCGACCCTGAGGCTGCCCGGCCGCCCTCGCCTGCCGGACACGAGCCACGGCGAACCCGGCACTGTCGGCGCCCGGGAGACGGGGCCCGGCCCGCTGACGCGCCGCCCGGGTGCCCATGAGGTAGACATACCCCCACCAACTCACCCACACGGTGCGTTCCGGACAAGGCAGGTCTGCATGGGCATCCCCACAGCCACCCTCGGCGTCCTCGCGGCGGTCGCCCTCGCCGGCACCCCGGCCGTGCAGCTCGTCGGCACCAGCCCTGCCGGGCCGCCGGCGCGCACGTGGCACCACCTGCCGGACGACCCGCTGCTGCCGACCCAGTGGAACCTCGGCGCCGGCACGCCGCCGGGTGCACAGCACCCCCGCACCGCCCTCGACGTCGCCGGTGCCTGGGCCCTCACCCACTGCCCAGGCGTGACCGTCGCGGTCCTCGACACCGGCGTCGACCTCGACCACCCCGACCTGGCGCCGCACCTGCTGCCCGGCGCGACCTTCGTCAGCGGCACCAGCAGCGCGGACGACGACCAGGGGCACGGCACCGAGGTCGCCGGCGTCATCGCGGCGGTCACCGACAACGGCACCGGCATCGCCGGCGTCTGCCCCGAGGGACGCCTGCTGCCGGTCAAGGTCGCCGACTCCGGTGGGCACACCGACGACGACGAGGGCGACGTCCTGGTGGCCGCCGGCCTGCGCTGGGCGGTCGACCACGGGGCGCGGGTCATCAGCATGAGCCTGGGCGTGCTGCCGACACCGGCGATGCGCGAGGCCGTGGAGTACGCCCACGCCCGCGACGTGCTCGTCGTGGCCGCCGTGGGCAACTCCGGCGACTCCCCCAACCCGTGGCCCGCCCCCGCGGACCTGCCCCACGTCCTCGCCGTGGGGGCCACCGACCGCGGCGGTGAGCGGGCGGCTTACTCCTCCACCGGCCCGCACGACCTGGTCATGGCACCCGGCGACGGCGTGCCGACGACGGCACGAGGGGGCGGCTACGGCGAGGGTGGCTATACCTCGATCGCGACGCCCCAGGTCGCCGGGGTGGCCGCGCTCGTGCGCTCGGTGCGACCGGACCTGGGCGCCGACCAGGTGCGCCGGGTCATCGAGGCGACCGCCACACCCCTTCCCGGGCAGCCGGACTGGTCGCCGACCAGCGGCTACGGCCTGGTCGACGCGGCCGCAGCCGTCCGCGCAGCCCGCGGTATGCCGCGCCACCCCTGAGCGGGGCGGCGCGCCACCACACCCTGCGGCTCAGCGCACCGGGATGCCTTGGCGCAGCAGGCCGTAGGTGACGCCGTCGACGAGCGCGATCCAGCTCGCCTCGACGATGTTCGGCGCGACGCCCACGGTCTCCCACGACGTCGAGCCGTCGGAGGTCTCGATGAGCACGCGGGTGACCGCGTCGGTGCCGTGGGCGGCATCGAGGATGCGCACCCGGAAGTCGATCAGCTCCAGCTTGTCCAGCTCGGGGTAGGCGCCGGACAGCGCCTGGCGCAGGGCGTGGTCGAGGGCGTTGACCGGGCCGTTGCCCTCGCCGGTGGCGACCACGCGAGCACCCCCGGCGACCAGCTTCACCGTGGCCTCGGAGACCGCCTCGCCCGCGTCGCGCGAGTCGGTGATGACCCGCCAGGACTCGACGTCGAAGTAGCTCAGCCGCTCCCCCTCGACCTCGGCGCGCAGCAGCAGCTCGAAGGAGGCGTCCGCGGCGTCGAAGGTGTAGCCGCGCAGCTCGAGGTCCTTGACCTTCTCGACCACCCGGCTGAGCAGCTCGGTCTCGCCGGACAGGTCGTAGCCCAGCTCGCGCCCCTTGAGCTCGATGCTGGCGCGACCGGCCATGTCGGAGACCAGCATCCGCATGTCGTTGCCCACGGCCATCGGGTCGGTGTGCTGGTAGAGGTCGGCGTCGATCCGGATCGCGCTGGCGTGCAGGCCGGCCTTGTGCGCGAAGGCGCTGGCCCCGACGTAGGGCTGGCGGCTGTACGGCGGCACGTTGGTGACCTCGCTGATCGCGTGCGCGATCCGGGTGGCCTCCCGCAGCCGCTGCTCGGGGACGATCGGCTGGCCGAGCTTGAGCTGCAGGTTGCTCACCACGGTGAGCAGGTCGGCGTTGCCGGTGCGCTCGCCGTAGCCGTTGATGGTGCCCTGCACGTGCGTGGCGCCGGCGGCGACCGCGGCCAGGGAGTTGGCCACCGCGCAGCCGGTGTCGTTGTGGCAGTGGATGCCCAGGCGCGCCTGGGTGCCGGCCAGCGCTTCGGCGACCACGTCGCCGACCTGGGGCGGGAGCATCCCGCCGTTGGTGTCGCACAGCGCCACCACCTCGGCGCCGGCCTCGGCGGCGGTGCGCAGCACCTCCAGGGCGTAGTCCCGGTCGGCCAGGTAGCCGTCGAAGAAGTGCTCGGCGTCGAGGAACACCCGCCGGCCCTCGCCGTGCAGGAACGCGACCGTGTCGCGCACCATCGCGAGGTTCTCCGCGAGCGTGGTGCGCAGCGCGGTCTCGACGTGCCGGACGTGCGACTTGGCCACCAGGGTGACCACCGGCGCACCGGAGTCGAGCAGGGCGCGCACCATCGGGTCGTCCGCCGCGACCGTGCCGGCCCGCCGGGTGGAGCCGAAGGCGGCCAGGGTGGCGTTGCGCAGCGACAGCTCGCGCTGGGCGAGGGCGAAGAACTCGGTGTCCTTGGGGTTGGCGCCGGGCCAGCCACCCTCGATGAAGCCCACGCCGAGCTCGTCGAGGTGGCGCGCGATGTCGAGCTTGTCGGCGACGGAGAGGTTGAGCCCCTCCTGCTGCGCACCATCACGCAGCGTGGTGTCGTAGACGTGCAGGTCGGTCATCGTCGGCCCCATCTCAGGTCACTGCAGCAGTGCGGTCGTGACGGCGCCGGGGCGCCGCCCGTGTCATCCATGGTCGTCCACCTCGGGACCGTCACCGGGGGCGGGGTGGTGCCCGGTAACGAAAAAGACCCCCCAGGGTGTGGGAGGTCTGCGCGGCGGGAGGTGTCCCGTCGCGCTAGCCGAGAATGATGGTGGCGGTGGCCACTGCCGTCCAGGTGCTCATGACAAGGCTCAGGGTGCCACGGTCCGTCCGGATCGTGGCACCACGTCTCGCCATCCGGGACCGGTCACCGGGCAGCCGGTATGCCGCGCGGCCGGGTCCACTCAGCCGCCCGCCGCCCGCTCCCGGCACTCCTGCACCAGAGCCTCGAACAGCCGGGGGTCGGTGCCGGCCTCCGGGTGCCACTGCACGGCCAGCCGGAACCGGGATCCCGGGTCCTCCATCGCCTCCAGCGTCCCGTCGTCGGACCAGGCGGCCGGGACGTAGCCGGGGTGGTCGAGCACCGACTGGTGGTGGTAGGTCGGCACGTCCACAGCCGCCCCCAGGATCTGCGCGACCCGCGTACCGGCCACCGTGGCGACCGGGTGCACGCCGTAGACCCCCGGCGCCGGCGAGTGCTCGTGGTGGCCGACCCGGTCCGGCAGGTGCTGCTCCAGGTGGCCGCCGGCCGCCACCGCCATGACCTGCATCCCCCGGCAGATGCCCAGGACGGCGAGGTCCTGCTCGGCCGAGACGCGCGCGAGCGCCAGCTCGAGGGCGTCCCGGTCGGGGCGGCCGGGCTGCACGCTCGGGTGCGGCTGCGCGGCATACCGGCTGGGCTCGACGTCCGCTCCCCCGGCGAGGACGAGCCCGTCGAGGCGGGCCAGGACGTCACGGGCGAGGGTGTCGTCCGCGTCGAGACGGGGCGGGACCAGCAGCGCGATCCCGCCCGCTGCCTCGACCTTGGTGACGTAGTCCTGCGGCAGCAGCGCGCTCGGCACGTCGGTCCAGTCGCCGCGGGAGGCCGGCTCGACGTAGCAGGTGATGCCGATGACCGGCCGGGACCCCTCACCGCCCATGGCTCAGACCGGGGTGACGTAGGCGCCGGAGATACCGCCGTCGACGAGGAACGACGAGGCGGTGATGAAGCTCGACTCGTCGCTGGCCAGGAAGAGGACGGCGTTGGCGATCTCCTCGGGCTCGGCGAACCGGCCGGTCGGGATGTGCACCAGGCGCCGCGCGGCCCGCTCGGGGTCCTTGGCGAACAGCTCCTGCAGCAGCGGGGTGTTGACCGGCCCCGGGCACAGCGCGTTGACGCGCACGCCCTCGCGCGCGAACTGCACGCCGAGCTCGCGTGACATCGACAGCACGCCGCCCTTGCTCGCGGTGTAGGAGATCTGCGACGTCGCCGCGCCCATGACCGCCACGAAAGAGGCGGTGTTGATGATGGAGCCGCGCTTCTGCTCGAGCATGTAGGGCAGCGCCGCCTTGCAGCACAGGTAGACGCTGGTCAGGTTGACCTCCTGCACCTTGCGCCACGCGTCGAGGTCGGTGGTGAGGATCGAGTCGTCCTCCGGCGGCGAGATGCCGGCGTTGTTGAACGCGACGTCGACGCTGCCCCACGTGTCCTTCGCCGTCCGGAAGAGCGTCTCGACGTCGCCGGCGTCGGTCACGTCGCAGCGCACGAAGGTCCCGCCGACCTCGTCGGCGACCTTCGGTCCGGCCACCTCGTCGAGGTCGCCGATGACCACCCTCGCGCCTTCCTGGCCGAAGCGGCGCACCGTCGCCAGGCCGATGCCGCTGCACCCTCCGGTGACGACGGCGACCTTGCCCTCGAGCCTGCCTGTCATGGTCCTGCCTCTCAACGTCGTTGATGCTGCTCAGGATTCGGTGGAGATGAAGACGTTCTTGACCTCGGTGAAGGCGTCCAGTGCGTCCGGGCCGAGCTCGCGTCCCAGGCCTGACTGCTTGAACCCGCCGAAGGGCGTCGAGTAGCGCACGCTGCTGTGCGAGTTGACCGAGAGGTTGCCCGCCTCGACCCCGCGGGCGACGCGCAGCGCCCGCCCGACGTCACGGGTCCAGATGGACCCGGACAACCCGTATGCCGTGTCGTTGGCCTTCGCGACCGCGTCCGCCTCGTCGTCGAACGGCATGACGGCGACGACGGGACCAAAGACCTCGTCCTGCCAGACCGCGTCCTGTGTCGAACGCGGCAGCACGACCGTCGCGGGGTACCAGAAGCCGCCCCCGCCCGGCGCCTCCCCGCGGAAGGCAACGTCGACCGGCTCCTCGGCGTCCTCCACGAAGGACCTGACCCGCTCCCGCTGGCCGGCGCTGATCAGCGGGCCCATCTCGGTGGTCTCCTCCGCCGGGTCGGCGACGACCACGCCCCGCACGGCCGGCTCGAACAGCTCCATGAACCGGTGGAACACGGCGCGCTGCACCAGGATCCGGCTGCGGGCGCAGCAGTCCTGACCGGCGTTGTCGAACACGCCGTAGGGCGCCGCCGCTGCCGCCTTCTCGAGGTCGGCGTCGTCGAAGACGATGTTCGCGCTCTTGCCGCCGAGCTCCAGGGTGACCCGCTTGACCTGCTCGGCGGCCCCGCGCATGATCCCCTGCCCCACCGCGGTCGACCCGGTGAAGCAGACCTTACGGACGCCGGGGTGCGTCACGAACCGCTCGCCCACGACCGTTCCCTTCCCGGGGACGACGTTCAGCACGCCCTCGGGGAGGCCGGCCTCGAGGGCGAGCTCGCCGATACGCATCGCGGTCAGCGGGGTCAGCTCGGCCGGCTTGAGCACGACGGTGTTGCCGGCCGCGAGCGCGGGAGCCATCCCCCAGCCCAGGATCGGCATGGGGAAGTTCCAGGGCACGATGATCCCGACGGTGCCGAGCGGCTCCTTGAACGTCACGTCGAGCCCGCCGGCGACGGGGATCTGGCGACCGAACAGCCGCTCCGGCGCGGCCGAGAAGTAGGCCAGCACGTCGCGCACGTTGCCGGCCTCCCACCGGGCGTTGCCGATCGTGTGGCCGGCGTTGAGCACTTCCAGCTGCGCCAGCTCCTCGAGGTGGTCGTCGACGACCTCGGCGAAGCGGCGCAGCAGCCGCGCCCGGTCCGCCGGCGCCACCGCGCGCCAGGCGGGTCCGGCGGCCCCGGCGCGGGCGATGGCCTCGTCCGCCTGCTCGCGCGAGGCGAGGTCGACGGTCCGCACGACCTGGCCGCTCGCCGGGTTGATGACCTCGTGACGGCTCTCGTCCGTCGTGGTGCCCATGCGTGTCACAGCCTCTCGAATCCTCGGATGCGTTCCCAGTCGGTCACGGCGGCGTTGAACGCCGCGAGCTCGACGTCGGCGGCGTGCACGTAGTGGTCGACCACGTCGTCGCCGAAGGCGTCACGCGCGACCTCCGACGCGGCGAACAGGTCCCGCGCCTGCGCCAGCGTGGTGGGGACGCGGTCCTTGCCGGAGGTGTAGGCGTTGCCCTCGCAGGGAGGCTCGAGCCAGGTCTTCTCCCGCACCCCGTGCAGCCCGCCGGCGAGCATCGCGGCCACCGCGAGGTAGGGGTTGACGTCACCTCCGGGGACGCGGTTCTCCACCCGCAGCGCCTCACCCTCACCGACCACACGCAGCGCGCAGGTGCGGTTGTCGCGGCCCCAGGCGACGGCCGTCGGGGCGAACGACCCGGGCTGGAAGCGCTTGTAGGAGTTGATGTTCGGGGCGTACATCAACGTCAGCTCCCGCATGGTGACCTGCAGGCCCGCCACGAAGTGCTCGAACATCTCGCTGTAGCCGTGCGGCCGGGACGTGTCGGCGAAGACGATCGACCCGTCCTCCCCGCGCAGTGACAGGTGGATGTGGCACGAGTTGCCCTCCCGCTGGTCGAACTTGGCCATGAACGTCAGCGACTGCCCGTGCGCGCCGGCGATCTCCTTGGCCGCCGTCTTGTAGATCGAGTGGTTGTCGCACGTGCGCACCACGTCGTCGTAGAGGAACGCGATCTCGTGCTGGCCGAGGTTGCACTCACCCTTCGCGCTCTCGACGGTGACGCCCGCGGCATACATCTGGTTGCGGATCTCCCGCAGCAGCGGCTCGACCTTGGTGCCCCCGAGGATCGAGTAGTCCACGTTGTAGCGGTTCGCACCGGTCAGCCCCTGGTAGTGCCGGTCCCAGGCCTGCTCGTAGGAGTCCTCGAACACGATGAACTCCAGCTCGGTGCCTGCCAGGGCGACGCAGCCGAGCTCGGCCGCCGCGGCGACCTGGGACTTGAGGACCGAGCGCGGCGACTGGCGCACCAGGCCCTCACCGTCCAGCCAGGACAGGTCGCACTGGATCGTCGCCGAGTGCGGCTGCCCGGGCGTGCGGCGCAGCGTCGACAGGTCGAGGTCGAACATCATGTCGCCGTAGCCGCGCTCCCACGAGCTGATGGCGTAGCCGCCCACGGTGTTCATGTCGACGTCGACCGCGAGCATGTAGTTGCAGCCCTCGGTGCCGTGGCCGAGCACCCGGTCGAGGAAGAACTGCCCGTGGATCCGCTTGCCCTGCAGTCGCCCCTGCATGTCGGTGAACGCGACGATGACGGTGTCGACGGCACCCGAGGCGATGTCGTCGCGGAGCTGGTCGACGGTCAGATGTGGGGGTCTGGTCATGTCTCTCCTCGGGTCAGCCGGTGAGCTCGTGGTCCGTACGGTCAGCCGAGCAGGCCCCGCAGCAGGGCGGAGGTGGCGTCGCAGTGCTCCTCCATCGTGGCCCGGGCGGCCTCGGGGGCGCCTCCCAGAACGGCCGCCACCACGGCCTCGTGCTGCTGCGTGGAGTGGGCGATGTTGCGCGGCAGCACCGGTATCGCGCTCAGCAGCTCGTGCAGCGCGGCCTGCGCCCGCGTCACGGACTCGATGAGCATCGGCGAACCGGACAGGGTGGCGATGGCCAGGTGGAAGCGGGAGTCGGCGACCCGGTGGGCGGCGCTGTCCGGCGCCTGGCGCACCGCGGCGGCGGCCTCGAGCAGCCAGGCCCGCTGGTCGGCCGACAGGGGCCGGGACGCCGCGAGGTAGGCCGCCCCGGGCTCGACCACGCGTCGGAAGCTCAGCGCGTCGGCGAGGTCGGCGCCGTGGCGCACCGGCTGGTCGGCGGACTCCGGCATCGGGGCTCCCCGGTAGACCACCTTGGTGCCCCCGCCGCGCCCGCGGGTGGTCTCCACCATGCCCGACTCACGCAGGGCCGCGATGGCCTCGCGCAGCGTCACCCGGCTGACCGCCAGCCGCTCGGCCAGCTCGCGCTCGGGCGGCAGCAGCTCGCCCCGGGCGAACACCCCGAGCCGGATCGCCGTGGCGAGCTGCTCGACCGTGGACTCGAAGGCGTTGCCCGGCGCGGGCCGCAGCACGGCGTCGGGCAGCCGGCTGGCGTCCGAGGGCATTGCCGTCACGGCACCTCGGGGCCGAAGATCTCGGCGGCCGGTCGGGTGTCGTGACCGGGCGGCACGTCCTTCATGAAGTGGTGACGGCCACCGATGATCCACGTGATGGTCGCGAAGACCAGGACGGCGAGCACCGCGATGGGCGCGTAGTTGAACGTGTCCACGGTGATCGGGTTGGCCGGCGGCAGCATGAAGAGGATGACGATGAAGGCCACCCAGATGACCGCGATCCAGCCCACCAGCGGGCTCCACCGGCCGAGGTTCCAGGCGCCGGGGCGGAAGTCCGGGTTGAGGCGGCGCAGCAGCACGGGAGTGACGTAGGCGATGTAGAGGCCGATGACGGCGATCGAGGTGACGGCGAGGTAGGCGGTGGTGCTGAACAGCGCCGGGCTGGCCAGGACCAGGGAGCAGACGACGCACAGCCAGATGGAGTTCGTCGGGGTACCCGTCCGCGGGTTGACCCTGGACCACCAGCGCGAGCCGGGCAGCGCGTTGTCGCGGGAGAACGCGTAGGACATGCGCGAGTTGGCCGTCACGGAGGCCATGCCGCAGAAGAACTGGGCGACCGCGCAGATGAAGACGAGCGCGACCCCCAGGGAGTGCCCTGCGGCGTCGATGAAGATCTGCGCAGGCGGCAGGCCGATGCTGGTCGTGCGAGCCCGGTCGACGTTCTGGATCGACGCCGTGATGGCGACGAGCAGGACCCAGCCGGCGAAGAGCGACACCACGACCGAGTTCACGATCCCCTTGGGCGCGTTGACGGAGGCGGAGTGGGTCTCCTCCGCCACGTGGGCCGAGGCGTCGAACCCGGTGAAGGTGTACTGCGCCATGAGCAGCCCGATGAGGAACACGTAGATGACGCTGTTCCAGCCGGTGGCGTTCTCGAAGTGGGTGAACGTCCACGAGAGCGACTGGTGGTGGTCGGGCACGAACGAGAGCACGGCCACGATGACGGCGACCCCGGCCAGGTGCCACCACGCGCTGATGTCGGACAGGCGCCGGACCAGGTCGACCCCGAAGGTGTTGAGCAGCCCGTGCAGCAGCAGGATGACCGCGAAGGCGATGAACGTCCTGCCCGCGGTCACGCCGACCCCCCAGGTCAGGTCGAGGAAGGCCATCCAGGTGATGGCCGCGCCGTAGTCGATCGCTGCCGTGACGGCGACCTCGCCCAGGAAGTTGAACCACCCGACGTACCAGGCCCACATCGGTTTGCGGTGCCGGGCCAGGCGTCCCGCCCAGAAGTACAGGCCCCCAGCCGTGGGGAAGACCGAGCAGACCTCACCCATGGCCAGCGCCACCAGCCAGACGAAGAGCCCGACAAGCGGCCAGCCGATGGAGATGGCGATGGGTCCGCCGGCGTTGAGGGCGATGCCGTAGCTGGTGATGGCACCGGCGAGGATCGAGATGATCGAGAAGGAGACGGCGAAGTTGTTGAAGCCGCTCATCCTCCGGTGGAGCTCCTGCTCGTAACCGAGCTCGGCCAGCATCGCGGAGTCAGCGTCAACGGGCTGTGGGGACGCGGGGGGCGTTGCGCTCATCGGGCACCTCGAAGAGGGTCTGGCGATGGACCATGACCCACCGAGACAGATGGGCTTGTCTCGATTGAAGACCCGGAGTTGCCCTCCGTCAATGGTCTGGTTGCAGACCTTTACCAGCCGTTCACCGACGAGCTTGCCGGCGCCGGCCCGGCCGGGCCGGGCCGGTCACACCAGCCGGGTGAGCCAGCCCCGGGTGTCCTCGGCGCGACCGTACTGCAGGTCGAGCAGGGCCTGCCGGATCGCCAGCGTGGTGGAGCCGGTCTCGCCGCCGTTGACGGACAGCTCGCCGCCCTCCCAGGCGAGGCGCCCGACCGGGGTGACCACGGCGGCCGTGCCACAGGCGAAGACCTCGGTGATGTCGCCGCTGGCCACACCCTCGCGCCACTCCTCGATGGAGATGCGGCGCTCCTGCACGCTGTGGCCGAGGTCCTTGGCCAGCTCCAGGATCGAGGCGCGGGTGACGCCCTCGAGGATGGTGCCGGTCAGCTCGGGGGTGACGATCGAGCCGTCGCGGCGCACGAAGTACAGGTTCATGCCGCCCAGCTCCTCGACCCAGCGGTGCTCGACCGCGTCGAGGAAGGCGACCTGGTCGCAGCCGTGGGCGCTGGCCTCGACCTGGGCCGCGAGGCTGGCCGCGTAGTTGCCGCCGCACTTCGCCGCACCGGTGCCGCCGGGAGCAGCACGGGTGTAGTCGGTGGACAGCCAGATCGACACCGGCTTCACGCCACCGGAGAAGTAGGCGCCGGCCGGGGAGGCGATGACGCAGTAGGTCACCTGGGCCGCGGGACGGACCCCCAGGAAGGCCTCGGAGGCGAACATGAACGGGCGCAGGTAGAGGCTGGCCTCGCCGGCCTCGCCGCTGGGCACCCACGCCTGGTCGACCTCGACCAGCGCGGTGAGGCTGGCGAGGAAGTCGGCCTCGGGCAGCTCGGGCAGCGCGAGGCGCCGGGCGCTCCGGGCGAACCGCGCCGCGTTGGCCTCCGGGCGGAAGGTCCAGATGGACCCGTCCGCGTGCCGGTAGGCCTTCATCCCCTCGAAGATCTCCTGCGCGTAGTGCAGCACCGCCGCAGAGGGGTCCAGCGAGATGGGCCCGTATGCCGTGACCTTGCCGTCGTGCCAGCCCTCACCGGGGGTCCACGTGGCCAGGATCATGTGGTCGGTGAACTTCTTGCCGAAGCCGGGGTTGGCGAGGATCGCCTCACGCTCGGCGTCGGGGAGGACGTCGGGCCGCCTGCTGACCGTGAACTCCAGCGTCGAAGGGGCGGTCGCCTGCGTCATCGAAGGTCCTCCTGACCGGAAGTCGTGGGTGGGGCACGTGCCCTGAGCCGAAGGCTACCCGGCACGGGGTGCTCCGCCGAGGCGGGAGGTCCTCAGCCCGCGCGGACGGCGGGCCTCAGCCCACGCGGGCGGCGATGGCGTCGCCGATCGCCGACGTCGACCGCGGCGCGCTCCCCCGCTCGGCCAGGTCGGCGGCCACGGCGGCCTCGACGCGGGCGGCGTCCTCACCGCGCCCGAGGTGATCCAGCAGCAGGGCGACCGACAGGATCGTCGCGGTCGGGTCGGCCTTGCCCTGGCCGGCGATGTCGGGGGCCGAGCCGTGGACGGGCTCGAACATGCTCGGCGCGGTGCGCTCGGGGTTGATGTTGCCGCTGGCGGCCAGGCCGATGCCCCCGGCGATGGCTGCGGCGATGTCGGTGATGATGTCGCCGAAGAGGTTGTCGGTGACGATGACGTCGAAGCGGCCCGGGTCGGTGGCCAGGAAGATCGTGGCCGCGTCGACGTGCTGGTAGGCCGTCTCCACGTCCGGGAACTCCGCGCCGACCTCCTCGACGGTCCGGCGCCACAGGTGGCCGGCGTGGGTGAGCACGTTGTGCTTGTGCACCAGCGTCAGGTGCTTGCGAGGCCGGCCCTGGGCGCGTCGGAAGGCGTCGCGCACGACCCGCTCCACGCCGTACCGGGTGTTGACGCTGACCTCGGTGGCGACCTCGGCGGGGGTGCCGACCCGCAGCGCTCCCCCGTTGCCGACGTAGGGACCCTCGGTGCCCTCGCGCACCACGACGAAGTCGATGCCGCCGGGGGCCACCCGCTCCACGGCGAGAGGGCTGGTGACGCCGGGGTAGAGCCGGGCCGGGCGCAGGTTGACGTAGTGGTCCAGGGAGAAGCGCAGCTTGAGCAGGAGCCCGCGCTCGAGCACCCCGCTGGGCACGCCGGGGTCGCCCACCGCGCCGAGCAGGATGGCGTCGTGGCCGCGGATCTCCTCCAGCACCGAGTCGGGCAGGGTCTCGCCGGTGGCGTGCCAGCGGCGGGCACCGAGGTCGTACTCGGTGGTGCTGATCTTCGGGCCCTGGCCGGCGGTCACCGCGGAGAGGACCTTCAGGCCCTCGGCGACCACCTCCGGGCCGATGCCGTCACCGCCGATGACGGCGATGTCGAGGGTGTCCGTGCCCTGCGCCGGGCTCTGCTCGTCAGCCATGACCTCAGCCTAGAAGTCGTCTTGCGTGCTGGAATCTGTGTCCCACATGACGGACGGCCTCCCGGCTGGTCGCCGGGAGGCCGTCCGTGTCTCGGTCGTGGTGACCGGTCACTCGTCGTCGGAGTGGCCCTGGTCGCGCAGGTCCATGGACTCCTGCAGTGCGCGGCGGGTGGCCTCTTCGGCTTCGCTCATGTCGTCACGTCCTTCGCATGATCGTCACTGGTGACAAGGGGAAATGGGTCTCACACACGCTCCCCGGGATGACGGGGGGTGGGTCAGCGGCACACGCGGGGTCTCCGCGGCGAGTCAGCTGACCTGTCGGAACCCGCCGCGGCGGCGAAGGATGAGAACCAGCCGCGTCATGTCCTCGAGATTACGTGGACGTCCAAGTATGTGGAACTTCTTTCCCACCCCGTGAGACGGCACTGGACGCCCGGCCCGAACCCCACCCCCGGGCACGACGAAGGGCCCGACCGGACGGTCGGGCCCCTCGTACGCGGTGCTGTCGGTGCTCAGCCGTCGAGGTCGACGACCTTGACCCCGCTGGCGCCGATCTCGGTGCCGATGTCGCTGAGCACCCCCGCCGGGATCGCGCTGTCCACGGTCAGCGCGACGAGCGCGGCGCCGCCCTGGGCCTTGCGGGCGACCTGCATGCCGCCGATGTTGATGTCGGCCTCGCCGAGCACCCGGCCGACGGTGCCGATGATGCCGGGGCGGTCGACGTAGGTGAAGAACGCCATGTGCTCGGAGATCGGCACCTCGAGGTCGAAGCCGTTGACCCCGACCACCTTCTCGACCAGGCGCGGGCCGGTCAGGGTGCCGGCGACGCTGACCTCGGTGCCGTCGGCCAGGGTGCCGCGCAGCGTGGTGACGTTGCGGAAGTCCTCGGCCACCGGGTCGGTCAGCAGCCGCACCTCGCATCCGCGCTCCTGCGCCAGCAGCGGGGCGTTGACGTAGGACACCTGGTCCTCGACCACGTCCTGGAACAGGCCCTTGAGCGCGGCGAGCTTCCACACGCTCACGTCGTACTCGGTGATCTCGCCCTTGACGTCGACGGTCAGCTGGGTCGGCACGGCACCGGCGAGGGCGGTGAAGATCCGGCCGAGCTTCTCCACGAGGGCGATGCCGGGGCGGACCTCCTCGGCGATGACCCCGCCGGAGACGTTGACCGCGTCGGGGACGAGCTCGCCGCCGAGCGCGAGCCGCACCGACCGGGCGACCGCGACACCGGCCTTCTCCTGGGCCTCGTCGGTGGAGGCGCCCAGGTGCGGGGTGACGACGACCGACTCGAACTCGAACAGCGGCGACTCGGTGGTCGGCTCCTTGGCGAACACGTCGATGCCGGCGCCGGCGACGCGGCCCTCCTTGAGGGCGACCGCGAGGGCCTGCTCGTCGACGATGCCACCGCGGGCGGCGTTGACGATCCGCACCGAGGGCTTGACCAGCTTGAGCGCCTCCTCGCCGATGAGGCCGAGGGTCTCGGGGGTCTTGGGCAGGTGCACGGTGATGAAGTCGGACTCGCGCAGCAGGTCCTCCAGCGGCAGCAGCTGGACGCCGAGCTGGCCGGCGCGCGCCGCGGAGACGTAGGGGTCGTAGGCCACGACCTTCATGCCGAACGCGGCGAGGCGCTCGGCGACCAGGACGCCGATGCGGCCGAGGCCGACGACGCCGACCGTCTTGTCGAGCAGCTCCACGCCGGCGTACTTGCTGCGCTTCCACGCCCCGCCCTTGAGGGCCTCGTTGGCCGGGGCGATGTTGCGGGCGGTCGCGAGGAGCAGGCCGACGGCCAGCTCGGCCGCCGAGGTGATGTTGGAGGTCGGGGCGTTGACGACCATGACGCCGGCGACCGTGGCCGCCTTGACGTCGACGTTGTCCAGCCCGACTCCGGCCCGCGCGACGACCTTGAGGTTCTTCGCGGCGGCCAGGGCCTCCTCGTCGATCTTGGTCGCCGAGCGGATCAGGACGGCGTCGACGTCGGCGATGGCGGGCAGCAGCTCGGATCGGTCAGCCCCGTCGCAGTGGCGGATCTCGAAGTCGGGCCCGAGCGCGTCGATGGTCGCGGGCGAGAGCTCTTCGGCAATCAAGACAACGGGTTTGGTCACTGGCCTGTCCTTCACGGGTGGTGGGATGCGGCCGAGCCCCCTGCGGGCCGGCCGGGTCTGGGCGGGAGGTTCCGCCCGGCACCGCGCTGTGCCCACGGCCAGTCTAGACACGGCGAGCCGGGGCCCCGGCCCCGGCTCGCGATGTGGACGGGCCCCCTCACGCACGCACCCGGCATACCGACGAGCGGGTATGCCGGGTGCGCGCCACGGGTGCCGCGGCCCAGGCTCAGGGGGTGGGCCGCTCCTGCTCGTCCTCACCGGCGTCGGGGGCGATCCGCGTCGGGGACAGCCTCCTCCAGAGGAGGAAGAGGCCGCCGAGGACGAACATGACGATGCCCGCCCAGAGGTTGATGTTGGTGCCGGCGGCCTTGGCCCGGTCCGCCTCGCCACCGACCAGGCCCATGACCAGGACGATGACGCCGTAGGCGAGGAACAGTCCGCCCAGGACGCTGCGCAGGTCGAACAGCTTGGCCCGCGTCGGGGCCTGTGCCGGGAGGTTCGGCTCCTCGGAGTGTGCTCCGGTGCTCATGTCTGACGCTCCTTGAGGCCTAGATGAACGGGATGTACAGGGCGAAGGACAGCGCGAGGGCCAGCAGGCCGAAGACGACCGGCGAGCGGTACCACGCCTCGTCGCCGACCACGGCGCCGGCGCTCATGTCGTGCTTGCCCAGGCCGTAGACCAGGCCCTGGAGCTCGGTGATCGGCTTGGGCCGGCTGGCCAGGGTGACCAGCACCGAGACCACGACGTCGGCGACGAACGCCACGATCGCGCCCTTGAAGTTGCCGTCGCTGTCGCTGAGGTAGTGGACCCAGCCGAGCTGGCCGGCGCCCCAGGCGGCCGCGGCACCGAGCGTGCCGGCGACCAGGCCCCAGAAGCCGCCCCAGCCGGTCATCCGCTTCCAGAACAGGCCGAGGATGAAGGTGGCGAACAGCGGCGCGTTGAAGAAGGAGAACAGCAGCTGCAGGTAGTCCATGATCGAGTTGAACCGGGAGGCGATGAACGCCGTCCCGATGCCACCGAGGACGCCGACCACGGTGACGATCCGGCCGACGCGCAGGTAGTAGCCGTCGGGGCGGTCCTTCTTCACGTAGTCCTGCCAGATGTCGTACGTGAAGACCGTGTTGAAGCTGGAGATGTTCGCCGCCATGCCGGCCATGAACGCCGCCAGCAGGCCGGTGACCGCGACGCCGAGCACACCGGAGGGCAGGTAGCGCTCCATCAGCGCGGGGATCGCGTCGTTGTAGGTCAGGCCCTTGCCCTCGGTGTCGGTCTGGCCCAGGCCGGGGATCATGGCCAGGGCGATCAGGCCGGGGATCACGGTGAAGAACGGGATGACCAGCTTGGGGAACGCGCCGATGATCGGCGTGCGCCGGGCGGCCGACATGTTCTGCGCCGACAGCGCGCGCTGCACCTCGGCGAAGTTGGTGGTCCAGTAGCCGAAGCTGAGGACGAAGCCCAGGCCCATGGCGATGACCAGCCAGTTGGAGCCGATCGGGTTGGTCACGTGGCCGATGGCCGTGCCCTGCCAGGCGTGCAGGAAGCCCTCGCCGGCGTTCTTGTTGCCCTGGATCTTGCCGGTCAGGCCGTCCCAGCCGCCCGCGGCCTTGAGGCCGACGAACGTCAGCGGGATGAGGCCCGCGAGGATGACGAAGAACTGCAGCACCTCGTTGTAGATGGCCGAGGAGAGGCCACCCAGGGTGATGTAGACGAGCACGAAGGCACCGGCGGCGATGATCGAAACGTACTTCGGCCAGCCGAGCAGCGCCTCGAGGATCACCGAGAACGCGAACAGGTTGACGCCGGCCTGCGCCACCGCGGACACCGCGAAGGTGCCGGCGTTGAACAGGTGGGTCGGCGAGTTGAACCGGCGACGGAGGTACTCCGGCACGCTGCGCACCTTGGAGCCGTAGTAGAACGGCATCATCACCAGCGCGAGGAAGACCATCGCCGGGACGGCGCCGATCCAGTAGTAGTGCACGGTCGAGATGCCGTACTTGGCGCCGTTGGCCGCCATGCCGAAGATCTCGGTGGCACCGAGGTTGGCCGAGATGAACGCCAGGCCGGTGATCCACGCGGGCAGGGACCGCCCGGAGAGGAAGAAGTCCTCACTGTTGTGGATGCTGCGCCGGACGGCGAAGCCGATGAACAGGACCACCGCGAAGTAGGTGGCCAGGATCAGGTAGTCGGCGCCTCCCATGTTGAGGCGCAGTCCTTCTGCAGGCACGACGGTGTGCAGCATCGATCGTTTCCCCTTCCAGGGCGGGAGCGGGCCCACGGTAGTCCCGAACCTCGCAAATCGCCCACCCCTCACGCACGCGACGAGGGACTGATCACACCTTTGACCAGTCCCTCGTCGGTATGCCGGGTGCCGGGCGCGCGCCTGCAGCGCCCCGCGCGGCGCCGCCTCAGCGGGCGGCGGTGCCCTCCGTGTAGTCACTGTCGGCCGGCTTGATCCAGCTCATCAGCGAGCGGAGCTCACGGCCGGTCTTCTCGATCGGGTGCTGCTCGCCCTTGGCGCGCAGGGCCGAGAACTCCGGGGAGCCGGCGTCCTGGTCGTCGATGAAGCGCTTGGCGAAGGTGCCGTCCTGGATGTCCTTCAGGACCGCCTGCATGTTCTCCTTCACGTGGGCGTCGATGACCCGCGGACCGGAGACGTAGTCGCCGTACTCCGCGGTGTCGGAGACCGACCAGCGCTGCTTGGCGATGCCGCCCTCGTACATGAGGTCGACGATGAGCTTGAGCTCGTGCAGGCACTCGAAGTAGGCCACCTCGGGCTGGTAGCCGGCCTCGATGAGCGTCTCGAAGCCGTACTGCACCAGCTGCGAGGCGCCACCGCAGAGCACGGCCTGCTCGCCGAACAGGTCGGTCTCGGTCTCCTCGGTGAAGGTCGTCTTGATGCCGCCGGCGCGCAGGCCGCCGATCGCCTTGGCGTAGGACTTCGCCAGGTCCCAGGCCTTGCCGGAGGCGTCCTTCTCGACGGCGACGAGCACGGGCACGCCACGGCCGTCGACGTACTCGCGGCGGACCAGGTGGCCCGGGCCCTTGGGGGCGACCATGGCCACGTCGACGCTCTCCGGCGCCGTGATGTAGCCGAAGCGGATGTTGAAGCCGTGCCCGAAGAACAGCGCGGCACCGTCCTTCAGGTGCGGCTCGATCGACTCGGCGTAGACCTTCCGCTGCACCTGGTCGGGGGTGAGGATGACGATGAGGTCGGCCTCCTGCACCGCCTCGGCGACCGGCAGGACCCGCAGGCCCTCGGCCTCGGCCTTGGCCTTCGAACGGCTGCCCTCGGCCAGGCCGACGCGCACGTCGACGCCGGAGTCGCGCAGGTTGAGCGCGTGGGCGTGCCCCTGGCTGCCGTACCCGATGACGGCGACCTTGCGGCCCTGGATCACGGACAGGTCAGCGTCGTCGTCGTAGAACATCTCGGCCACGTCGGCCACTCCTTCGGTTTGGTGGAACAGGCGGTGGTGCAGGTATGCCGTGTGGTCACCCGGGCGGATGGGTCGCCTCAGGCGGACCGCAGGGCACGGTCGGTGATGGAGCGCGGTCCGCGGCCGATGGCGACCATGCCGGACTGCACGAGCTCCTTGATGCCGAACGGCTCCAGGACGCGCAGCAGCGCCTCGAGCTTGTCGCTGTTGCCGGTGGCCTCGATGGTCACCGCGTCGGGGGCGACGTCGACGACCTTGGCGCGGAACAGCTGGGCGGTCTCCAGCACGTGGGACCGGCTGGACAGGTCGGCCTTGACCTTGACCAGCAGGATCTCGCGCTGCACCGAGGCGGTGCGGTCGAGCTCGACCACCTTGAGCACCTCGATGAGCTTGTTCAGCTGCTTGGTCACCTGCTCCAGCGGCAGGTCCTCCACGTCGACCACGACCGTCATCCGGGAGATCTCCGGGTGCTCGGTCGGGCCGACCGCGAGGGAGTCGATGTTGAAGCCGCGCCGGGAGAACAGGCCGGCGATGCGTGCGAGCACGCCGGGCTTGTTCTCCACGAGCACCGACAGGGTGTGCTTGCTCATTCCTCTGCGCTCCCTCTGCTCGCCGTGCGCACGCGCTCCGGTCCTCGCTCCGCTGCGATCCTCACGCGTTTCACTCCTCGCGCTCCCAAACAGGTGTCATGCCACGCGCGGTCTGGATCTTGTCGTTGCTCACGCCGGCCGGGACCATCGGCCAGACCATCGCGTCACGGTGGACCACGAAGTCCACGACCACGGGCACGTCGTTGATCTCCATCGCCTTGGCGATCGTGGCGTCGACCTGGTCGGGCGTCTCGCAGCGCAGGCCCACGCAGCCGTAGGCGTCGGCGAGCTTGACGAAGTCGGGCACCCGCCGGTTGACGCTCGTGTGCAGGTCGGTGTTGGAGTAGCGCTCGTTGTAGAAGAGCGTCTGCCACTGCCGGACCATGCCCAGGCTGGAGTTGTTGATCACCGCGACCTTGATCGGGATGTTGTTGATGACGCAGGTGGCCAGCTCCTGGTTGGTCATCTGGAAGCAGCCGTCGCCGTCGATCGCCCACACGGTGCGGTGCGGCTCGGCGACCTTGGCGCCCATCGCCGCGGGGACCGCGAAGCCCATCGTGCCCAGGCCGCCGGAGTTGACCCAGCTGTTGGGCCGCTCGTAGCTGATGAACTGCGCCGCCCACATCTGGTGCTGGCCGACGCCGGCGACGAACACCGACTCCGGCCCGCTGATCGCGCCGATCCGCTCGATGACGTGCTGCGGGGCGACCGAGTCACCCTCGGGGGCGGTGTAGCCCAAGGGGTAGGTGGACTTCCACTCCTGCACCTGCTCGTGCCAGGAGGTGTAGTCCCCGCGCTGGCCGGCCTCGTGGTCGGCCCGGATCGCGCCGAGCAGCTCGTGGATGACGTCCTTGCAGTCCCCCACGATCGGCACGTCGGCGACGCGGTTCTTGGAGATCTCGGCCGGGTCGATGTCGGCGTGGATCACCTTGGCGTGCGGGGCGAAGGTCGACAGCTGCCCCGTGACCCGGTCATCGAAGCGGGCGCCGAGCGTGATGAGCAGGTCGGCCTTCTGCAGGCCGGTGACGGCTGCGACCGTGCCGTGCATGCCCGGCATACCGAGGTTGAGCGGGTGGCGGTCCGGCACGGTGCCGCGGGCCATCAAGGTGGTGACCACGGGGATCTGGGTGAGCTCGACGAGCTCGCGCAGCGCGTCGCTGGCCGCGGCGCGGATCACGCCGCCGCCGACGTAGAGCACGGGACGACGCGACTCGGCGATGAGCCGGGCGGCCTCGCGGATCTGCTTGTTGTGCGGGCGCGCCACCGGGCGGTAGCCGGGCAGGTCGATCTTCGGCGGCCACTCGAACGTCGTCTGCGCCTGCAGCGCGTCCTTGCTGATGTCGACCAGCACCGGGCCGGGACGGCCGGTGGAGGCGATGTGGAACGCCTCGGCGATCGCCCGCGGGATCTGCGCCGGGTCGGTGACCAGGTAGTTGTGCTTGGTGATCGGCATCGTGATGCCGCGGATGTCCGCCTCCTGGAAGGCGTCGGTGCCGATCGCGCTCGAGGACACCTGGCCGGTGATCGCGACCATCGGCACCGAGTCCATGTAGGCGTCGGCGATCGCGGTCACGAGGTTGGTCGCCCCCGGGCCGCTGGTGGCCATGCAGACCCCGACCTTGCCGGTCGCGGCGGCGTAGCCCTCGGCGGCGTGCCCGGCGCCCTGCTCGTGGCGGACGAGGATGTGGCGCACCTTGGTGGAGTCCAGCAGCGGGTCGTAGGCCGGCAGGATCGCCCCGCCGGGGATGCCGAAGACGGTGTCGACGCCGACCGACTCCAGGGAGCGGACGAGGCTCTGCGCGCCGGTGACCGTGACGCTGCCACGGTGGCGGCTGGAGGCCAGGTCAGCGGGCGAGGGGGCGTGCGGCTCGGGGTTCGAGCCGGGCCCGGAGGCGGTTCCGTCGGTCACTGTCGTCACCCTTTTCACGTCCTGTCTGGTGCACCCGCGGGTGCGTGGTGGTGCTGCCTGAGTCGTCCTCCGCCGACAAAAAAGCCCCTCGGTCCGGTGGCGGACAGGAGGGGCAGCGCGCTGACTGGCGGTTCAGTCGGCGCGCTTGGGGAGTACGAGGTTCAGGGCCACGGCCCCACCTTGCGCCCCCGGCCGAAAGGGTGTCAATCGGCCCTCTCCTTCGTCCCAGCATCTGGGATGGGCGTCCGTCTCGTGGGACGCCCATCCCGGCCGGTCAGCCGCAGACGGCGCCCTTCGAGGCGCTCTGGACCAGCTTGCGGTACTTCGCCAGGACGCCCCGGGGGTACTTGCCGGCGGGCGGCTCGAAGCCCTGCGCCCGCTGCGCCAGCTCCTCCTCGGGCACCAGCAGGTCCAGCGTCCCGGACGCCACGTCCAGGCGGATGCGGTCGCCGTCGCGGACGAACGCGATCGGCCCGGCGTCCACCGCCTCGGGCGCCACGTGGCCGACGCACAGGCCGGTGGTACCCCCGGAGAAGCGCCCGTCGGTGAGCAGCAGGACGTCCTTGCCCAGGCCGGCGCCCTTGATCGCGCCGGTGACCGCGAGCATCTCGCGCATCCCCGGCCCGCCCTTGGGCCCCTCGTAGCGGATGACGACGACGTCGCCGGCTGCCAGGCCGCCGGCCTCGACCGCGTCCATCGCTGCCCGCTCCCCGTCGAAGACCCGGGCGGTGCCCTCGAAGACGGTCTCGTCGAAGCCCGCCGTCTTGACCACGGCCCCCTCGGGGGCCAGCGAGCCCTTGAGGATGGTCAGGCCGCCGGTGGCGTGGATCGGCGACCCGACGGCACGCAGCACGTGGCCGTCGGGGTCCGGCGGGCGGATGTGGGCGAGGTTCTCGGCGACGGTGCGGCCGGTGACGGTGAGGCAGTCACCGTGCAGCAGGCCCGCGTCGAGCAGCGCCCGCATCACCACCGGCACTCCCCCGACCCGGTCGATGTCGGTCATGACGAACTGCCCGAACGGCTTGACGTCGGCCAGGTGCGGCACGCGGGCGCCGATGCGCTGGAAGTCCTCGATGCTCAGCTCGACCTCGGCCTCGTGGGCCATGGCCAAGAGGTGCAGCACCGCGTTGGTCGAGCCGCCGAAGGCCATGACCACGGCGATGGCGTTCTCGAACGCCTCACGGGTCATGATCTGGCGCGCGGTGATCCCCCGGCGGAGCAGCTCGACGACGGCCTCGCCCGAGCGCCGGGCGAAGCCGTCCCGGCGCCGGTCGGTGGCCGGCGGGGCGGCGCTGCCGGGCAGGCTCATGCCGATCGCCTCGGCCACGCTGGCCATGGTGTTGGCGGTGTACATGCCGCCGCAGGCACCCTCACCCGGGCAGATCGCCCGCTCGATCGCGTCGACGTCCTCGCGGCTCATCCGCCCGGCGGCGCAGGCCCCGACCGCCTCGAACGCGTCGATGATCGTGACCGTCTTCTCCGTGCCGTCGCTGAGCCTGGCGATCCCCGGGAGGATCGACCCGGCATACAGGAACACGCTGGACAGGTCGAGGCGCGCGGCGGCCATGAGCATGCCGGGCAGGGACTTGTCGCAGCCGGCGAGCAGGACGCTGCCGTCGAGCCGCTCGGCCTGCATGACGGTCTCGACCGAGTCGGCGATGACCTCGCGGCTGACGAGGGAGAAGTGCATGCCCTCGTGGCCCATCGAGATGCCGTCGCTGACGCTGATCGTGCCGAACTCCAGCGGGTAGCCGCCGGCGGCGTGCACCCCGTCCTTGGCCGCCTTGGCGAGCCGGTCCAGCGAGAGGTTGCAGGGGGTGATCTCGTTCCACGAGCTGGCGACGCCGATCTGGGGCTTGGCGAAGTCCTCGTCCCCCATGCCGACCGCCCGGAGCATGCCTCGCGCGGCGGCCTTCTCGAGTCCGTCGGTGACGTCGCGGCTGCGTGGCTTGATGTCGGGCGTGCCCTGGGCAGTGGTCGGCGTCTGCGTCATGACCGGATCATAGGACCCGGCGTCCGAGGGCTGGGACGACCGTCTCGGCAAGCGGTCGTGGTGCCTCAGCCGCGCGGGGCGAGGACGTCCTCCAGCACGGCGTCCTCGGGCCCGAGCTCGGCCCAGCTGCCGGTGAAGGACAGCACCGCGATCCCCGAGGTCGGCAGGCCGTCGTCCAGGCGCGCCCAGGCGCGCTCCGAGCCTCCCCCGCTGACGGCGAGGTCGCCGACCAGCGCGGGTATGCCGGGTGCGTGTCCCACGAGCACGACCACCGCCGCGTCCTCGGGCACCTCCCGCACCACGTCGAGGAGCTCGTCGGAGCTGGCGTCGTAGACGCGCCGGTCGTACCAGACGTCGCCGGCCTCGGCCCCGGCCTCCGCCGCGGTCTCCCACGTCTGCCGGGTGCGCACCGACGGGGAGCAGACGACGAGGTCGGCCACGAGGTCCTGGTCGGCGAACCACTGGCCGACGGCCTCGGCGTCCCGTTGCCCACGCGGGGACAGCGGGCGTTCCATGTCGGGCGTCCCCCCGCCGTGCTCGGCCTTGGAGTGGCGCAGCAGGATCAGCGTTCGGTCTGCGACGGTCACCCTCCGAGGATCCCGAAGCAGCCGCCGACGCGCCAGTGGTTCACAGGACGAGCTCGGGCTTGACCCGGGCCGCGGTCCACACCCGGGCACGACGGGCGGTCGCGCTCGACCCGGCGAGCGCCAGCACGAGGTAGGCCAGCAGCACCGCGACGTCCCGGCCCACGGAGGTGAGGGACCCGCCGTACATCAGGTGCCGCAGGCCGTCGATGGCGTAGCCCATGGGCAGCACGTGGTGCAGGGCGTGCAGCGGCAGCGGCAGCGTCTGCCAGGGGAAGGTGCCGCCCGCGCTGACCAGCTGCAGGACCAGGAGCACCAGGCCGAGGAACTTGCCGACCGACCCCAACCGGGCGGCGAGCAGGTGCAGGATCGCGACGAAGGTCGCCGAGGTGAGCAGGGCGAGGCCGACCACCCCGAGCGGGTGCGCGGCGTGAAGGTCGATGCCGAGGAACACCACCGCCAGCACGACCGCCACCTGGGCCGCGCCGATGACGACGGTCGGCAGCCAGCCGCCGAGCGCGACCCGCCACGAGGGCTGGCCGGCGACCATCGCCCGGGTGGACAGCGGGCGCACCAGCAGGAACATCACGTAGGCGCCGATCCACAGGGCCAGGCACAGGAAGAACGGGGCGAGCCCGGCGCCGTAGCTGCCGGCGCTGGCCTGGCTCGTGTTGCGCACGCCCACGGGGTCGCCGATGGTCTGGGCGACGGCCTTGCGGTTGGCGGCGCTCGGGTCGCTGATCGAGCGCAGCCCCTGGGCGAGGCCGGTGTGCAGCTGGTCGGCGCCCTGGCGCAGGGTGCCGAGGCCGCCGTGCAGCTTGTCGGCACCGGACTGCAGCTGCTGCGCACCGTCGCGGGCCTGGCGCTGGCCGGACTGGAGCCGGTGCGCGCCGGTGGAGAGCTGGTCGAGCCCGCCGGCCAGGGACGAGGCGCCGCTGTGCGCCTGCGCGGCGCCGGTCGAGGCCTGGTGGATGCCGGCGTGCAGCGGCCCGGCGGCATCGGCGAGGCGGCGGGCTCCCGCGGCCACCTGGTTGGACCCGTCGGAGAGCGCGGTGAGCTGGCCGGTCTGCTGCTGGACCCGCGTGTTGGCCTCGGTCACCGGCGCGCTGAGCCGGCTGGTCACGGCGAGGACCTGCGCCACCTGGGCGTCGTCGAGACCCTGGGCCCGCAGCGCGGCGGCCAGGGTGCCGTTCGTGCCGCTCACTGAGTCGGCGAGGCGCTGCGAGGCCGCGGCGACGTCCCTCGCGCCGGCCGCCATGCGGGCGTTGCCGTCGGCCACCTGCTGCGCGCCGTCGGCCAGGGCCCGGGTCTGCGCGGGCAGGGTGGCGGTCTGCCGGTCCATCGTGGCCAGGCCGTCGGCGAGCCGGCCGGTGCCGTCGCTGAGCCGGTGCGCCCCGCTGTCCGCCCGGTCGATCCCGGCGGCGAGCCTGTCGGTGCCGGAGACCAGGTCCCGCTCGCCGGCCGCCAGCCGGCCGGCGCCGCCCGCGAGGTCGGCCGAGCCCTGCTCGGCGGTGCCGAGCCCGTCCGCGAGCCGGGCGGCCCCGGAGCTGGCCTGCTCGACCTTGTCGTGGATCGTGGAGAAGCCCAGCAGCAGCTGGTTGGCCGCGGTCGAGCTGACCTCCTCGGCCACCGACTTGGTCACCTGCGCCACGACGTTGTTGGCGATGGTGTGCGCGAGGTAGTTGTTGGCGTCGTTGGTCTCGATCTCCAGCTGCGCCTGCCGGGGGTGGAACTCGGCGCTGGAGGCCAGCGCGGCGGAGAAGTCACGCGGCACGATCAGGGCGAAGTCGTAGCGGTCCTCCGCGACCCCCCGCACGGCCTCGGCGCGCGAGACCCGGTGCCAGTCGAAGCTGCGCGAGGCGACGAGGTCGTGGCCCACCTGCGGCCCGGCGTCGAGCCGCTCGCCGTTGGCCAGCGTGGTGCCGGTGTCCTCGACGACGACAGCGGCCGGGACCCGGCTCAGGCCGCCGTACGGGTCCTTGTTGGCGTAGAGGTAGAGCCCGGCGTAGATCGTGGGGACGAGCACCACGGCGGCGAGCGCCATCCGTGGCAGCTTGCCGGAGGTCAGGCGGCGCAGCTCGTTGAGGGCGAGGCGCAGGGCGGTCATGCGGAGGCTCCCCGCTCGTGGTGGACGGGGTGGCGCAGCAGGCGGGCCGAGGCGTGGGTGCACTGCACGACGACGGCGAGGCCGCGGGCGGCGAGCCCGTGGGCGACCGACCACCACGCGAACGGGTCGCCGCCGAAGCGGTCGGGGTTGGCCAGGACGAGGGCCTCGACCCCCGGGCGGCTGCCGGCGAGCTCGGCCAGCCAGGCAGTGCGCAGGCCGGCCGGAACGTGCTCCCAGCGCTCCCCCGCCAGCTCGCCCGCCTCGTGCTGGGCGAGGAAGGACCGGACGTCCCGGCGGCGCGCCGGTCGGCCCGCGAGGGCCAGCTCCTCGGCGAGGACGGACCGCACCGGAAGCCCGCCGTCGGGCTCGCTGACCCCGGCCAGGTCCACGAGGGCCACCGCCCGCTGGAGCCGGGCCCGGTCCTCGATGCCGTCCACCAGGACCCGCCCCGCGGCCGGGACCATGCGTCCCGCGACCGCCAGGGCCAGGGCCACGTGCCCGTATCCCGGGTCCCCGGCCACCAGCGTCACCTCACCGCTGTGCGCCTCCAGCGAGGTCGGCAGCAGCAGCGGGGCGTGGCTGCCGGCCAGCTCGACGTCCTCGACGTGGATGTGCACGTCGCACCACCCATCCATCTCGATACAGATATGTATTCAATACACAAGTGTATTCTCTGGTCATGACGCGAGCGACCGGCCCGGGCGTGACCTCCCCCACCACCGCCGCCCCCGCGGCACCCCGGACCGCTCGGCGCGAGGCCACCCGGGCACGGCTGCTCAAGGCGGCGACCGAGGTCTTCGCCGACCGCGGCTTCCACGGCGCCAGCGTCGAGGACATCTGCGAGCGGGCCGGGTTCACGCGTGGGGCGTTCTACTCCAACTTCGGCTCCAAGGACGACCTCGTGCTGGCGTTGTACGAGCAGCACGTGAGCCGGCTCGCCGAGCGGGTCGAGACGCTGGCGGCCCGGGAGTCGGCCGACCCCGAGACCATCCTCGAGGGGGTCTTCGACGTCTGGGCGGAGAGCCCGCAGGCCCAGGAGCAGTGGTTCCTGCTGCAGACCGAGTTCACCCTCCACGCGATCCGCGACAAGACCGCCGGCAAGGCCTGGGCCCGGCAACAGGCCCAGGTCCGCCGCCAGCTCGCGCGCCTCGTCCGGCGCATCGCGCAGGAGCACGGGGTCGAGCTCTCGGTCACCCCAGAGGAGTTCGTCCGGCTCGCGCTGGCCGTCTACCAGGGCGGCATGGCCCAGCACCTGCTCGAACCGCGGCAGGTGCCGCGCGGCAGCCTGGAGCGACGCTTCCTGCCGCTGGTGCTGGCGGCCGTCTCGGAGGGACCGGCCTCGGGCTGAGGCCACCGGGACCTTCGGTGCGACCCGGTGGCGACCAGCCGCCGGATACTGGGGCTCGTGGCACACCGCGTCACGACCCGGGCGGTCTCGGTGGGGAACGACGTCACCCTCGAGGCGGACCTCTCGTTGCCCGACCGGGCGACGGGGGTCGTGATGTTCGCCCACGGCAGCGGCAGCAGCCGGCACAGCCCGCGCAACCGGCAGGTCGCCAGGGCGCTGCAGGACCGCGGGCTCGCCACCGTGCTGCTGGACCTGCTCACCGAGGACGAGGAGCGGGTCGACTCACGCGACGGCAGCTACCGGTTCGACATCCCCCTGCTGGCACACCGGCTCTCCGGCGCAGCCCGCTGGGTCAGCCGGCAGCCCGTGCTCGGCACGCTGCCGCTGGGCCTGTTCGGTGCGAGCACGGGGGCGGCCGCCGCGCTCATCGCCGCCGCCGGGTCGCCGGCCGTGCGGGCGGTCGTCTCCCGGGGCGGTCGGGTCGACCTGGCCGGGGAGGCGCTCGGAGCGGTCCGCTGCCCCGTGCTGCTCCTCGTCGGCGCCCACGACGAGGTCGTGCTGCGGCTCAACGAGCGCGCCCTCGCGGCGCTGCCGCGGGCGGACCTGGTGGTGGTGCCCGGCGCGACCCACCTGTTCGAGGAGCCGGGCACCCTGGAGCAGGTGGCCGACCACGCCGCGACGTGGTTCGTGTCCCACCTCGTGGCCCCGGCGGAGTGACTCAGCCGCCGGAGACCGAGGGCAGGATGTGGATGACGCCGCCGGCGCGCACCGGGGTGTCCTGACCCGCGTCGAACCGGACGTCGCGGCCGTCGAGGAAGACGTTGACGTGACGGCGCATCGCGCCGGTCTCGTCACGCACCCGGGCGCCCAGCAGGGGCCGGTCGGCCAGCGCCCGGTCGAGGACGTCGCGCACGACGGCGCCCTCCTCGCAGGGGACGTCGAGCTCGGCCTGGCCACCGGCCAGCTCGCGCAGCACGCCGGGCAGGACGACCCGCACGTCGGGGCTCACGGCAGGTCCACCGCCCGCACGCACAGCACGTCGGGCAGCTGCTCGGCGATCCGGGTGAACGAGGCCCCGCCGTCGGTGGAGGCGTAGACGTCGCCGTTGCGGGTGCCGAAGTAGAAGCCGGCGTCCTCGAGGGAGTCGACGCTGGACGCGTCGCGCAGGACGCAGGTCCACGACGGCTGCGGCAGGCCGGAGTCGTGGACCTGCCAGGTCCGGCCGGCATCGGTGGTGTGCTGCACCTGCAGCTCGCCGCGCGGGGGCACGTGCTCGCGGTCGGAGGTGATCGGCACGACCCAGACGCTGTCGCCGCGGTGCGGGTGCGCCTGCATGACGAAGCCGAAGTCGGTGGGCAGCCCCTCGGCGATCGACTCCCACGAGGCGCCGTCGTCGTCGGAGCGGTAGACCCCGTGGTGGTTCTGCGCGTAGAGGCGCGAGGGCTCGGCTGCGTCCCGGGCGACCTTGTGCACGCACTGGCCGAACTCGGGGAACGGGTCGGGGTAGAACGACGCCTTGATCCCGCGGTTGCTGGCCTCCCACGTGCGCCCGGCGTCGGCGGTGCGGTAGACCCCGCCAGTGCTCATGGCCACGAGCATGGACTCGGCGGTGCGCGGGTCGGGCAGGATCGTGTGGATGGCCCCGCCGCCGGCCCCCTCACCCCACTCGGGGCGGTGCGGGTGGTCCCACAGGCCGCGCACCAGCTCGAAGGTGCGCCCGCCGTCGGCGCTGCGCCACAGGCCGTGGGGCTCGGTGCCGGCCCAGACCACGTCGGCGTCGTGCGGGTCGGGAACCAGCTGCCAAACCCGGGCCAGTGCCGCGCCGGTGTCCTCGGGGAAGCGGATCGCCCCCTCCGGCGTCTCGTCCCAGGACCGGCCGCCGTCCTCGCTGCGCATCACGGTCGGCCCCCAGTGCTCCGAGCGCACGCCCACCAGCACCCGGTCACGCCCCTCGCGCGTGTCGAAGGCGATGCTCGGCACCTCGCGCATCATGAACTGCGGCCCCTCCAGGGACCACGTCCGCCTGTCCTCACTGCGCGCCAGCCAGAGCCCCTTGCGCGTCCCGATCCCCACCACAGTCTGCGTCATGTCTCGCAGTCTGGACCGCGGGACCGACAGCGGCAACGGGTTCAGCCAGTGTGGACCACGTTGAGCGGGGGCCGGCCGCCGACGAAGGCGGACAGCTGCTCGCGCAGCAGCCGCGCCGCTCGTGGGGCGAAGGCATCGGTGGCGCCGCCGACGTGCGGGCTGATGAGCGCCCCGGGAGCCCGCCAGAGCGGGTGGTCGCCGGGCAGCGGCTCGGGGTCGGTGACGTCGAGGGCGGCCCGCACCCGGCCGGCGTACAGGGCGGCGACCAGGGCGTCGGTGTCGACGACCTTGCCGCGGGCCACGTTGACCAGCAGGGCACCGGGCTTCATCGCGGCGAGGAAGGCATCGTCCACCAGACCGGTGGTCGCGTCGGTGAGCGGCACGATGACCACCACGACGTCCTGCTGCGGCAGCAGGTCGGGCAGCTCGTGGACGCCGTGCACGCTCGGGACGAGCTCGTCGCCGGCGCGGGCCCGGGAGGCGACGGCGGTCAGGCTGACCTCGAACGGCGCCATCCGGCGCGCGACGGCGTGCCCGATCGAGCCGTACCCGAGGACCAGGACCTTCTTGTCGGCCAGCGAGCCGCGGATCGTCGTCGGCAGCCAGTGCGAGCGCTCCTGGGCCGCGACGAACTCCGGCAGGCCGCGCTCGGCGGCCAGGGTCAGGCCGACGGCCAGCTCGGCGGTGGAGGCGTCGTGCACCCCCGCCGCGTTGGCGAGCTGCACCCCCGGCCCGATGTGCGGGAGGGCGTCGTCGTAGCCGGCCGTCAGCAGCTGCACCAGGCGCAGCCGGGGCAGGTCACGCAGGTCGCGCAGGTGCTCGCGCGCCCCCAGATAGGGCGGCACCACCAGCTCGAGCTCGCCGGCGCGCGGCGCAGGGCAGGTCATGTCCCAGTGGACGACCTCCACCCCGGCCAGCGCGCCGACCCGTTCCGACCACTCGGCGTCGGGCAGGGAGATGACGGGCATGCGCCCGACGTTACCGGCCCTGCTTGCCCTCGAACTGCTCGAGGTGACGGCGGGCGGCCCGCTCCGACAGGGCGAAACGCACCCGCGGGTAGCGGGGCACCTGCAGGCGCGGGGTGCAGGTGGTGGCGTCGGTGGTGGGGGCCGCAGAGATTCGGGTCGGGGTTGCGTTCATGGTCACAGCAGCCTCCTGGGGTCGTCAGATCGCGGGAGCCGACGAGTCGGTCCCGCGATGATCAAGGGGGTTGGGTGGCAACGCTGTCCGCGTCTGCCGTCCATGGTGTTCAAGCCGCCGGGGCGCGCTGGTATTCCCCAACTGCGAGAATCGGTGCCATGCGGGCGACCGCGGCGGTCCTCGTCGCGACGGCGGTGGCCCTGGCCGGGTGCACCTCGGGCACCCCGGCCGGGCCCGTGGTCTCCAGCGCCCCGGCGGCCGCAGGCACCTCCACCACGCCGGAGTCGGGGTCGTCTCCCGACGCCTCATCGCTGCCCTCACCGACCCCGTCACCGGTCAGCACGACGACGACGGTGGCCACGGGGCTGTCCGTGCCGTGGGGCCTGGCCCTGCTCGGTGACGGCAGCGCGCTGGTGACCGAGCGCGATACCGCCCGGGTGCTGCTGGTCCGGCCGGGCGCGCGTCCGCGCGTCCTCGGCCGGGTGCCCGGGGTCGTGCCCGGCGGGGAGGGTGGCCTGCTCGGTATCGCGCTGTCCCCCCACTTCGCCTCGGACCACCAGCTGTTCGTCTACGCGACGACCGCCGGGGACAACCGGGTGCTGCGGATGTCGTTGCGCGACAACGTCCTTCGTGCGGACCGGGTCATCCTCAGCGGCATCCCGAAGGCCGGCAAACACAACGGCGGGCGGCTGGCGTTCGGACCGGACGGCGACCTCTACGTCACCACGGGCGATGCCGGGTTCCGCCAGAACGCGCAGGACCGCGGCTCCCTGGGCGGCAAGATCCTGCGGGTCACAGCCGACGGCGCCCCTGCGCCGGGCAACCCGTTCCCGGGGTCGCCGGTGTGGACCCTGGGGCACCGCAACGTGCAGGGCATCGCCTGGGACGTGCACGGGCGGATGTACGCCAGCGAGTTCGGGCAGGACACCTGGGACGAGCTCAACCTCATCCGGCCGGGCGCCAACTACGGGTGGCCACTGGTCGAGGGCATCGGCCACCGCGCCGGCTTCGTGGACCCGCTGGTGCAGTGGCCCACCGACGACGCCTCCCCCAGCGGGCTCGCGATCGGGGCGGACGGCGCCGCCTACCTCGCGGCGCTGCGCGGGGAGTGCCTCTGGCGGGTGCCGCTCGATGGTGGCACGTCCGCGGGACAGCCCCGCCGGCTGCTGTACCGCAGCTACGGGCGGCTGCGGACCGTGGTCTCCGCGCCCGACGGGAGGCTGTGGCTGGTCACCGGCAACACCTTCCGCGGCAGTCCCCGCCCCGGGGACGACCGGATCGTCATCCTACCCACCGACTGGTTCCGCGAGGCCCTCCCCTGAGCGCGCGGCCGGACGTCACCGCCGCAGGTACGCCCCGATCTGGGGGCTGAAGGCTGGACCGCGGTCTACGGCTGGCGTGCCAGGTCGCGCTGGTACCAGGTTCCAACCGTGCCGCCGAGGTCGGCCGGCTCGGCTGGACCGATGGAGGCGAACCCTGCGTTGGTCAGCACCTTCCGGGACGCGGGGTTCTCGTGCGCGGCGGCGGCCCTGAGGGTGCGCAGCCCGTGCCGCGCCGGCGCCAGCCCGCACAGCTCCAGGACGGTCGCCGTCGCCAGGCCGCGGCCGGTGACCTCTTGGGCAACCCGGTAGCCGAGCTGTGCGGAGCCGTCGCCGATGTCCACCAGGTTGAACCTGCCGAGCACCGAGCCGTCGTCGGCGACGAGCAGGTAGAAGGCGCCCACGCCAGCCTCCTGCTCGGCCAGCAGGGCGTCATACCGGTTGGTGAACTCATCGAAGAAGGCATCACCGCGATCAGAGATGAAAGCAGCGAACCAGGAGCGGTTCGCCAGCTCGAAGGCCAGGACCGCCGGGGCATGGTCAGCATCCAGCCGCCTCAGCTCGGGCACTCCCCCGACCCTACCCAGTGTCGGAGCCCGCGAGCAGGCTGCCGTGCCAGGAGTGGGGCTCGCCGGGCCGATCGCCGAGGAGGTGCCGGTGGTGGCTCGCCGGGCCGTCAAGGGAGCGTGCGAGCAGGCCCAAGAGCCACCACCGTCACCGACGACCTACGAGACGCCGAGCTTCTCCAGGATCAGCGTGCGGACCTTGGCCGCGTCGGCCTGGCCCTTCATCTCCTTCATGACCTGGCCGATGAGCGCGCCGGCGGCCTGGACCTTGCCGTCGCGGATCTTGGCCGCCAAGTCCGGGTTGGCCTCGATCACCGTGTCGACCGCCGCGCCGAGCGCGCCGTCGTCGCTGACGATCTGCAGGCCACGGGCGTCGGCCACCTCGGTCGGGGCGCCCTCACCGGCGATGACACCCTCGAGCACCTGGCGGGCCATGGAGTCGTTGAGCCTGCCGGAGGTGACCAGTCCGTCGAGCTCGGCGATGTGCGCCGGGGTGACCCCGAAGTCGGCCACGTCGCGGCCCTCGGCGTTGGCGCGGCGGGCCAGCTCACCGGTCCACCACTTGCGGGCGCCGGCCGGGCTCGCGCCGGCCTCGACGGTCTCCTCGATGAGCTCGACCGCGCCGGCGTTGACGACGTCACGCATCTCCAGGTCCGAGAAGCCCCAGTCACCCTGCAGCCGGCGACGGCGCTGGGCCGGAGGCTCGGGCAGTGTCCCGCGCAGGTCCTCGACCAGCTCGCGGGTCGGGGCGACCGGCACCAGGTCGGGCTCGGGGAAGTAGCGGTAGTCCTCGGCGTCGGACTTCACGCGGCCCGAGGTGGTGACGCCGGTGTCCTCGTGCCAGTGCCGGGTCTCCTGGGTGATCGAGCCGCCGCCGGTCAGGATCGCGGCCTGGCGGGTGATCTCGTAGCGCACCGCCCGCTCCACCGAGCGCAGCGAGTTGACGTTCTTGGTCTCGGTGCGGGTGCCGAACGGCACGGCCTGCTGGTCCTCGGCCCTGGGACGCAGGGAGACGTTGGCGTCGCAGCGCAGCGAGCCCTGCTCCATGCGCACGTCGCTGACGTGCAGCGCCCGCAGCAGGTCGCGCAGGGTGGCGACGTAGGCCCGGGCCACCTCCGGCGCCCGCTCCCCGGCGCCGACCAGCGGCTTGGTGACGATCTCGATCAGCGGGATGCCAGCCCGGTTGTAGTCGACCAGGGAGTAGTCGGCGCCGTGGATGCGGCCGGTGGCGCCGCCGACGTGCAGCGACTTGCCGGTGTCCTCCTCCATGTGGGCGCGCTCGATCTCCACGCGGTAGGTCGTGCCGTCCTCGAGCTCAACGTCCAGGTAGCCGTTGAAGGCGATCGGCTCGTCGTACTGCGAGGTCTGGAAGTTCTTCGGCATGTCCGGGTAGAAGTAGTTCTTCCGGGCGAACCGGCACCACTCCGCGATCTCGCAGTTCAGCGCCAGGCCGATCCGGATCGCCGACTCCACGGCCTTGTCGTTGACGACAGGCAGGGCGCCGGGCAGGCCGAGGCAGACCGGGCAGACCTGCGAGTTGGGCTCGGCGCCGAACTCGGTGGCGCAGCCGCAGAACATCTTCGTCGCGGTGTTCAGCTCGACGTGGACCTCGAGGCCCATCACCGGGTCGAAGGAGGCCAGGGCCTCGGCGTAGTCGAGGACCTTCTCGGCAGCGGTGGTGGTGGTCATGCGCGCGCCTCCTTGGCGATGGCGGAGGTCAGGTCGGCGAGGTCGGGGGCCTGCGCGAGCAGGTGCCCGCCCCAGCGGTCGGAGAGCATGCCCTCGAGCGCCGCGCCCACGCCATACAGGCGCTCGTCCTTGGTGGCCGGGGCGAGGATCTGGATGCCGGTGGGCAGGCCGTCCTCGGGGGCCAGGCCGCTGGGCAGCGACATGCCGGGCACGCCGGCGAGGTTGGCCGGGATGGTGGCGATGTCGTTGAGGTACATCGCCATCGGGTCCTCGAGCTTCTCCCCGATCTTGAACGCGGTGGTCGGCGCCGTCGGCGAGACGAGCACGTCGACCTTCTCGAACGCGGCGGCGAAGTCGCGCGAGATCAGGGTGCGGACCTTCTGCGCCTGGCCGTAGTAGGCGTCGTAGTAGCCGCTGGACAGCGCGTAGGTGCCCAGGATGATGCGGCGCTTGACCTCGTCACCGAAGCCGGCCTCGCGGGTGGCCGCCATGACCTGCTCGGCGCTGGGGTCGTCGACCCCCTCGGGCAGGACGCGCAGGCCGTAGCGCATGGCGTCGAACTTGGCCAGGTTGGAGGACGCCTCGCTGGGCAGGATCAGGTAGTAGGCCGCGAGGGCGTACTCGAAGTGCGGGCAGGAGACCTCGACGACCTCGGCCCCGGCGTCGACGAGCAGCTGCACGGACTCCTCGAAGCGCTGGCGGACGCCGGCCTGGTAGCCCTCGCCGCCGAGCTCCTTGACCACGCCGATGCGCATGCCCTTGACGTCGGCGCGGCGCGCGGCCTCCAGGACCGGCGGCACCGGCGCGTCGATCGAGGTGGAGTCCATCGGGTCGTGCCCGCCGATGACCGAGTGCAGCAGTGCCGCGTCGAGCACGGTGCGGGTGCACGGGCCGGCCTGGTCGAGGCTGCTGGCCAGGGCGATGAGGCCGTAGCGGGAGACGCCGCCATAGGTCGGCTTGGTGCCGACGGTGCCGGTGACCGCTGCGGGCTGGCGGATCGAGCCGCCGGTGTCGGTGCCGATCGCCAGCGGCGCCTCGAACGCGGCGACGGCCGCGGAGGAGCCACCGCCGGAGCCGCCGGGGATGCGCTCGAGGTCCCACGGGTTGCGCGAGGGGCCGTAGGCCGAGTGCTCGGTCGAGGAGCCCATCGCGAACTCGTCCATGTTGGTCTTGCCGAGGATCGGCATGCCGGCGGCCTTGAGCTTGCTGACCAGGGTCGCGTCATACGGCGGCACCCAGCCCTCGAGGATCTTCGAGCCGGCCGTGGTCGGCAGGCCCTTGGTGGCCATGACGTCCTTGACCGCGATCGGCACGCCGGCGAGGACGTGCAGGTCCTCCCCCGCAGCGCGGCGCTGGTCGATGTCCTTGGCCGCGGCGAGCGCGCCGTCGGTGTCGACGTGCAGGAAGGCGTGGACGGCGCCGTCGACGGCGGCGATCCGGTCGAGGTGGGCCTGGGTGGCCTCGACCGCGCTGATGTCCTTGCGGGAGAGCGCGTCCGCCAGCTCGGCGGCGCTCGCGCGGGTGATGTCGGAAGTCACGGTGAACCTTTGGTCAGGGTGCGGCAGACGGTCTCGGGCAGGGGCGGCACGGCGCCGCCGGCGCGTCAGTCCTCGTCGAGGATGCGCGGCACGGAGAAGCGCTGCTGCTCCGCGGCGGGCGCGCCGGCGAGGGCCACGTCGGCCCCGAGGCTCGGGCGCACCTCGTCCCGCCGCGTGACGTTGGTCAGCGGCAGGGGGTGGGACGTCGGCGGGATGTCGTCGGCAGCAACCTCGCCCACGCGGGCGACCGAGTCGAGGATGACCGCCAGCTCGCCGGCCATCTTGTCGAGCTCGGCGTCGCTGAGGTTGATGCGCGCGAGCATGGCCAGGTGGGCGACCTCGTCGCGGGTGAGAGCGGACATGGGCTTCAGTCTAGGGGGCGGCCGTGCTCCGCCCTGCGGGTGGACGGAGCATGGACACGCCGGTATGCCGGGTCCTCCCACCAGGCGCGGCGCACCAGGGCGCACCGCCTCAGGGCAGCTCGTAGTCGAGGGTGAGGGTGTGGCTGCCGGCCTCGTGCCGGGTGATGTCTGCGGTGCCGGTGATGCCCGCGAGCCCTTCCGTGCCCGAGCCGGCCATGACGTCCGGCTGCATCGTGCCGCCGGTGGCGTCCCCGAACGCGTCGTGGCGCCGCACGAAGCTGCCCCGCCGGCCGTGCAGCTCGACCTCGAGCCGCTCGCAGCCGCAGTAGGCGCGCGCGACGGCCAGAGGCGCGACCGTCAGTCGGCGCTGCCGGTCTCGAGCAGCCGGCGGAAGCCGGCCTCGTCGAGGATGGGCAGCCCCAGCTCCTGGGCCTTGTCGGCCTTGGACCCGGCGTTCTCGCCGACGACGACGTAGTCGGTCTTCTTGGACACCGACCCGGCCGCCTTGCCGCCGCGGGACAGGATCGCCTCCTTGGCCTCGTCGCGGGAGAACCCCTCGAGCGACCCGGTGACCACGACGGTCAGGCCGGACAGGGTCCGGGGCGTGGACTCGTCGACCTCGTCGGCCATCCGCACGCCGGCCTTGGCCCACTTGTCGACGATGGCGACGTGCCAGTCGACGGTGAACCACTCGGTGACGGCCTCGGCGATGACCGGGCCGACGCCCTCGACCCCGGCGAGCTCCTCCAGGTCGGCGGCACGGATGGCGTCCAAGGAGCCGAAGTGGCCGGCCAGCGCCCGGGCCGCGGTCGGCCCGACGTGGCGGATCGACAGGGCGACGAGGACCCGCCACAGCGGCTGGGCCTTGGCGGCCTCGAGGTTGGCGACCAGGCGCTTGCCGTTGGCCGACAGCACGCGGGCACCCTCGGGGTCGCCCTCGACCTCGCCCTTCTTCGCGGCGCGGGTGTAGAGCGGGACCCGGGCGATGTCCGCCTCGGTGAGGGAGAAGATGTCGCCCTCGTCGGCGATGACCCCGGACTCCAGCAGCGCGATGGCGCCCTCCCAGCCGAGCGCCTCGATGTCGAACGCCCCGCGGCTGGCCATGCCGAAGACGCGCTCGCGCAGCTGCGCGGGGCAGTACTGGCTGTTGGGGCAGCGGATGTCCTTGTCGCCCTCCTTCTGCGGGGCGAGCTCGGTGCCGCACTCGGGGCAGTGCGTCGGCATGACGAACTCCCGCTCGCTGCCGTCGCGCAGGTCGACCACCGGCCCGACGATCTCGGGGATGACGTCGCCGGCCTTGCGCAGCACGATGGTGTCGCCGATGAGCACGCCCTTGCGCTTGACCTCGAACGCGTTGTGCAGCGTGGCCATCTCGACGGTGGAGCCGCTGACCTTGACCGGGGTCATCACGCCGAACGGGGTGACCCGGCCGGTGCGCCCGACGTTGACCCGGATGTCGAGCAGCTTGGTGTTGACCTCCTCGGGCGGGTACTTGAACGCGATCGCCCACCGCGGCGCCCGGCTGGTCGAGCCGAGCCGGCGCTGCACCGACACCTCGTCGACCTTGATGACGATGCCGTCGAGCTCGTGCTCGACCGAGTGGCGGTGCTCGCCGTAGTAGTCGATGTAGTCCTGCACCTGCGCCAGTCCGTCGACGACCGTGTAGCGCTGCGACACCGGCAGGCCCCAGTCGCGCAGCAGGGCGTAGGCGTCGGACTGGCGCTCGATCTCGAACCCGTCACGGGCGCCGATGCCGTGGACCAGCATCTGCAGCGGCCGGGACGCGGTCACCCGCGGGTCCTTCTGGCGCAGCGAGCCGGCGGCGGCGTTGCGCGGGTTGGCGAACGGCGCCTTGCCGGACTCGACCAGCCCGGCGTTGAGCTCCTCGAAGGCGGCGACGGGGAAGAACACCTCGCCGCGCACCTCCATCCGCTCGGGGTGCCCGTCACCCTCGAGCACGTGCGGGACGCCCTCGATGGTGCGCACGTTGTGGGTGACGTCCTCACCGGTGCGGCCGTCGCCGCGGGTGGCGGCGCGCACGAGGCGGCCCCGCTCGTAGAGCAGGTTGATGGCCAGGCCGTCGATCTTGAGCTCGCACAGCAGGTGGTATGCCGTGCCGGCGTCGCGGTCGACCCGCGCCGCCCAGGCGGCGAGCTCCTCGGCGCTGAACGCGTTGTCCAGGCTCATCATGCGCTCGAGGTGGTCGACCGCCGTGAACTCGGTGGAGAAGGTGCCGCCCACCTGCTGGGTCGGGCTGTCGGGGGTGCGCAGCTCGGGATACTGCTCCTCGAGCTGCTCCAGCCGGCGCATCAGCGCGTCGTACTCCCCGTCGCTGATGGTCGGGGCGTCGCGCACGTAGTAGGCGAACTGGTGCCCGCGCACCTCCTCGGCGAGCGCGGTCCACTCGTGGCGGGCGTCGTCGGGCACGTCGGTGGGCAGGTCGGTCACAGGCCACATCCTGCCGCACGGGACCGACAACCGGAGGGCGACCGGGCCGGTCCCGCAGGCGCGGTACCGGCTGCCGGACGCGGGGGTCGGCCTCCGTCGCTGGTGAGCACAATGAGGGGGTGTCCGACTACACCGTCCGCCCTGCCGAGCCGCGCGACCACGACGCCGTCGGGGCGCTCACCGTGCGGGCCTACGTCGACGACGGGCACATCCCCGCGGACGCGGACTACACGGTGCGCCTGGCCGACGCCGGCGGCCGGGCGGCGGACGCCCTGCTGCTGGTCGCGGTCGACGAGGACGACGAGCCGGTCGGCACGGTGACCTTCGCCGTCGCGGGCAGCCCGATGGCCGAGCTGTCCCGGGAAGGCGAGGCCGAGTTCCGGATGCTGGCGGTCTCGCCGCGGGCCCGGGGCCGCGGCGTCGGCGAGGCGCTCGTGCGGGCCTGCCTCGACGAGGCGCGCCGGGCCGGTGCCCGCACGGTCGTCCTGTCGACCCAGCCGCGGATGACGGCGGCGCACCGGATCTACGAGCGGCTCGGTTTCACCCGCACGCCGGAGCGGGACTGGTCCCCCGTGCCCGGCGTGGACCTGCTGGCCTACCGCCTCGACCTCTGACCCGTGGTCAGGTGGCGGCCGTGACCGGGGGCTTGCGGGCCGGGCGCTGGATGAGCACCGCGGCCGAGAGCACGATGGCTGCCCCGAGCGCCTGCGGCCACTGCAGGTGCTCGTGCAGCACCAGGACGCCGAGCGCCACGGACACGACCGGGATCAGGTAGGTCACCGTCGAGCCCACGGTCGGGCCGGCGGCGCGGACCACGTCGAAGTGGAACGAGTAGGCGATGCCGGTGCCCACGACGCCGAGCGCGGTCACGGCCAGCAGCGGGCCGAGCGCCGCCGACGGGGAGGAGTGCAGCGACCACGGCGCCGCGAGGTGACCGCGGTTGACCAGCCACCACACGAGCAGCACGACCACCATCTGCCCGGAGGCGATGAGCAGCTGCGCGGTCGGCTGCGCCAGCCCGCCGAGGTCGGCCTTGGCCAGGAACCGCCGGTTGTAGGTCCAGCCGATCCCGTAGGACGCGCCGGCCACGAGGGTCATGCCGAAGCCGATCAGGTCGGGCCGCCCGGCGGCCTGCCACGGCTGCATGATCACCAGCACCCCGACGAACCCGGACAGCACGCCGAGCACCTTGCCCAGCGCCATCCGGTCCGAGGGCAGCAGGAGCAGGGCGAAGAGCACCGTGGCGATCGGCGTGGTCGCGTTGCCGATGCCGGCCAGCGCCGAGCTGACCCGCTCCTCCCCCAGCGCGAACAGGCTGAACGGCAGCGTGCACAGGAAGAAGGCCGAGACGAACAGGTGCGCCCAGGTATGCCGTTCGCGCGGCAGCCGCCCGCGCGTCACCAGCAGCAGGACGGTCAGGACGAGCGCCCCGCTGAGGATGCGGAACCCGGAGATCTGCAGCGGCGCCAGGGAGCGCAGCCCGACCTTCATGAACAGGAAGCTCGAGCCCCAGATGACGGACAGGGCCAGGAACTTGGCCTGCCAGGGCACCCGGGTGGTCGGGGCCGACGGTGCGGCGGGGCCCGGCAGCGGGCGGGTCAGTGCGGTCATGGTGGTTTCTCAGCCCCCGGATCTCTCGGTCAGCTCCTGCGCGATGTGCACGGTCGCCCGTTGAACGTCGCGGGCCCCCTGTGGTGTGAGCCCGGCCAGGCCGCAGGCTGGGGTGACGGTCACCTCGGCCAGGCCGGACAGCGGCAGCCCCACGCCCCGCCAGGCGGAGACGAGGCGACCGGCCAGCTCGGTGGCCCGCGGCTGCTCGTCGTCGGTGGGCACCAGCCCGGCCCACAGCCCGACGCCGTCCTCGACGGTCGCCGCGATCGACTCCCAGCCAGCGGAGCGCACCAGGGAGGTGTCCAGCGACACCGCGCGCGCCCCGGTGGAGCGCAGCAGCGGCAGCGGCACCGCCGGCGCGCAGCAGTGGACGACGGTGGGCCGCTCCCCCGCGGCCGCGAGGACGTCGCGCAGGCCGGCGGCGGCGACCTGCGGGTCGACCGCGCGGATCCGGCCGAAGCCCGACGTGGTCGGCAGCGACCCGGCCAGCACGGCCGGCAGGCCCGGCTCGTCGACCTGGACCACGAACGAGGCACCCGGCACCAGCCGCTCGAGCGTGACGAGGTGCTGGCGCAGCCCCTCGGCCAGCGAGGCGACCAGGTCGCGGCAGGCGCCCTCGTCGGCCACGGCCCGCTCGCCCCGCGTCAGCGCCACGGAGGAGGCCAGCGTCCACGGCCCGCAGACCTGGACCTTGAGCTCGCCGGTGTAGCCGTCGAAGGCCTCGGCCAGCTCGTCGAGGTCCTCGCGCAGGAGTGCGGAGGTGCGCGAGGCGTCGCGGCCGGGCCGGTCGACCAGGCGCCAGCCGGCGGGCTGGAGGTCGACGTGCAGGTCGACCAGCAGGCCCGCCGCGCGGCCGACCATGTCGGCGCCGGGGCCGCGTGCGGGCAGCTCGGGCAGGTAGGGCAGGTGGGCGTCGGCGAGCAGGTCGCGGACGACCGCCAGGGCCTCGCGGATGGAGGTGCCCGGCCAGGACCCGATGCCGCTTGCTCTGCTCACGCGGGGAGCCTAACCGGCACCGGGGACACCGCTGTCCACCCCGGCGCGCGCCGCGGTCGGGACGGCTGGATCCTGCTGCCCGATGGCCGGATCCGGGCGGTCACCCCAGCCAGGAACGGCCGGGAACGGCCGGGAACGGCCGGGAACCGCCGGAACCGCCGACAGGACCGGCGTCAGGACGAGCCGGCCGCCGTGGCGTGACGATCCAGGCTCGCCGCGCTGATGGTGGCGGACCCGACGACCCGCGTCCCGTCATACAGGACCACCGACTGGCCGGGGGCGACGCCGCGCAGGCGGCGCTCGAGCCGCACGTGCACCTGGTCGCCGTCGGCCCATGCGGTCGCGGGGACCTCCTCGCCGTGGGCGCGCACCTGCGCCCCCACGGACACGACACCGTCCGGGGCCGGCCCGCACCAGCGCGCGTGGTCACCCACGAGGGCGTCGACGCCCAGCAGGTCGGCGGTCCCGACGACGACGGTGTTGGTGTCCGGCTGCACCTGCACGACATAGCGCGGCTGCCCGTCGGCTGCCGGCCGGCCGAGCGCCAGGCCGCGACGCTGGCCGACGGTGTAGGCGTAGGCACCCTGGTGCTGCCCGACGACGGTGCCGTCGGTGTCGACGATGTCGCCGGGCTGCTCCCCCAGGCGCTGGGTCAGCCACTTCTTCGTGTCGCCGTCGGCGATGAAGCAGATGTCGTGGCTGTCGGGCTTCTTCGCGACGTAGAACCCGCGCTCGGCCGCCTCCTCGCGGATCTGCGGCTTGGTCGTGTCGCCGAGCGGGAAGAAGGAGCGGGCCAGCTGGTCCTCGGTCAGCACGCCGAGGACGTAGGACTGGTCCTTGGCCACGTCGACGGCGCGGTGCAGCTCGCGGGTGCCGTCCGGCCGCTCGACGACCTGGGCGTAGTGCCCGGTGGCGACGGCGTCGAAGCCCAGCGCGAGCGCCTTGTCGAGCAGCGCGGCGAACTTGATCTTCTCGTTGCAGCGCAGGCACGGGTTGGGGGTGCGCCCGGCGGAGTACTCCGCGACGAAGTCCTCGACCACATCGTCCTTGAACCGGGCGGCCATGTCCCAGACGTAGAAGGGGATGCCGAGCATGTCGGCGACCCGGCGGGCGTCGCCGGCGTCCTCGATGGTGCAGCAGCCGCGGGCGCTCTCGCGCAGGGTGGCGGCGCTCTGGGACAGCGCGAGGTGGACGCCGACCACGTCGTGGCCGGCGTCGAGCATGCGGGCGGCGGCGACCGCGGAGTCGACGCCCCCGCTCATCGCGGCGACGACCCGCATCAGGCCGGCCGCCTCGAGGAGGTCGCCGCCTGCGCCCGGCGGGCCCGCTCGACGGCTGCCGGGAGCGCGTCGAGGAAGGCCTGCACGTCGGCCCCGGTGGAGGTGTGGCCCAGGGTCAGCCGCAGCGCGCCGCGGGCGTCCTGCTCGGAGACACCCATGGCCAGCAGCACGTGGCTGGGCTGGGGGACGCCGGCCTGGCAGGCCGAGCCGGTGGAGCACTCCACCCCGGCCGCGTCGAGCAGGTAGAGCAGGGAGTCGCCGTCGCAGCCGGGCACGAGCAGGTGGGCGTTGCCGGGCAGGCGGCGCACGCCGTCGCCGGGCTCGAAGTCGCCGCTGACCGTGATCTCGAAGCCGGCGGCGAGGGCTCCGGCGACCAGCGCGTCACGCAGCGCCACCAGCCGGGGCGCCTCGGTGTCCAGCCGCGCCGTGGCGGCCTCGACGGCGACCGCGAACCCGCGGATCGCCGGCACGTCGAGGGTGCCGCTGCGCACCTGGCGCTCCTGCCCGCCGCCGTGGCTCAGCGGCATGAGCCTGGCGTCGCGGCGGGCGACCAGCGCACCGACGCCCAGGGGTCCGCCGACCTTGTGGCCGGTGACCGTCATCAGGTCGACGCCGCTGGCCGTGAAGTCCACCGGCACCTGCCCGAGGGCCTGGACCGCGTCGGTGTGGACCGGGATACCGAACTCGTGGGCGACCGCGGCGATCTCGGCCACGGGCTGGACGGTGCCGACCTCGTTGTTGGCCCACATGACGCTGACGAGCGCGACGGACTCGGGGTCGGCCTCGATCGCGGCGCGCACCGTCTCGGGGTGCACCCGGCCCAGCGCGTCGACCTCCAGCCAGGTGACCTTGGCGCCCTCGTGCGTGACGAGGTGGTCCACACAGTCCAGGACGGCGTGGTGCTCGACGGCGCTGACGAGCAGCCGCACGCGGCGGTGGTCGGCCTCGCGCCGGGCGAGGAACGTGCCCTTGACCGCGAGGTTGTCGGACTCGGTGCCGCCGGAGGTGAACAGCACCTCGGACGGGCGCGCACCCAGGGCCTGGGCGATGGCCTCGCGCGACTCCTCGACGACACGGCGGGCCTGGCGACCGGAGGTGTGCAGCGAGGAGGCGTTGCCGACGACGGCCATCTGCGCGCTCATCGCCGCGATGGCCTCGGGCAGCATCGGCGTCGTCGCCGCATGGTCGAGGTAGGCAAAGGAGTCGCGCACCCGCAAAGTCTACGGCGGGCCGGCGACCGCCCCGGTCCGCGACGAGGGCAGCGCCCCCCACACCAGCCCATGGGACCAGCCCGCCGCGACGACCACGTGGCCGAGCGCGATGCCCAGCGGACGGTGGCGGTAGGCCGCCCGCCAGGCGACGACCTGACCGAGGTAGCGCACGACCTGGGCGGACGGCGGCATGTGCTGCAGCACGTAGGCGCCGCGCCGGGTCCCCTCCAGCGTCGAGAGGTCGCGCCGCGTCACGCCGGCTGAGGCCACCGCGGCCGCGAGGTGGGCGACGAGCAGGGCGGTCCGCGGCCGACCCCGCCACATCAGCCAGGTCGACACGGCGTCGGCGGCACAGTCCGTGGCGAGCTTCGCCGGGTGGACCTGGTGGAGCAGGTAGGCCCGGCGATCCACCGTCCCGTCACCTCGCTCGGCTCCTGGCGGCCACCCTCCGGGCGCCCTGGCTCAAGTCTGGTGGCCATCACCCCCTCTGTCACTGTTCTCCCGTGAGCGTCGGTGCGAGTGGCGGCGCGCCCTGTCGATCGGAGGGAGCCCCTCCAGGCCGGTATGCCGCGCGTCCGGCTCCCCCTCCAGCCGTGCCAGCCATTCGTGCCCCGGGTGGGCCCACGCCAGCGCTTCCCCCAGCCAGGCCCGCTGGTCCTCACCGAGCAGCGGCAGGGCGGCCGCGAAGTCGGCACGGTCCTTGGCGCGCAGGTGCTTGGCCTTGAGCAGCAGCACGATCTCGGGGTTGAGCCAGCGCACCCCGTCGGTGTCAACCCACGCGGCGTCGTCCAGCGCCAGGGTCATCTGCGGCTCCCGGCGGTTGACCCACTCCCCCGCCGACCCGGGGTTGAGCAGGACGTCGAACTCCCACGGCGAGCCGGCGTCGGGCCGAAGCCACACCTGGCCGCAGCCGTCCGGCAGCTCGTCCGGGTCATCCGGCAGCACCGGCTTCAACGCCCCGGCGAACGCCGCCCAGACGTGGAACCGGCCGCGCACGTGGTCGCGAAAGGCCGGCAGGTCGGCCCTCAGGATGGCCACGTCCAGGTCATCATGCTCACGCTCGACCCCGGTGAACGCCTCCAGCGCCCGTCCACCGGCGACCCACCAGTCGCCGTCGAATCCGTCCATGAGCGCGGCCGCGTCGCGGGAGGTGCGCGGTGCCCACTCGCCATACAGGGCACGCATCTCGGCCCGGCCCATCTCCCCCATGCGGGCGAGGCTAACCGCCTCGGCGCACAGCACGGCGCCCGGCCCGCGAACGAGTCGCGGACCGGGCGCCGGTGACGCTGGGTGGCTCAGCCCTTGGCGGCCTTGACCGCCTCGGTCGCCTGCGGCAGCACGGTGAACAGGTCACCGACGACGCCGAAGTCGACGAGCTCGAAGATCGGCGCCTCCTCGTCCTTGTTGACCGCGACGATCGTCTTGGACGTCTGCATGCCGGCGCGGTGCTGGATGGCACCGGAGATGCCCGCCGCGACGTACAGCTGCGGGGAGACCTGCTTGCCGGTCTGGCCGACCTGGTTGGTGTGCGGGTACCAGCCGGCGTCGACCGCGGCGCGGGAGGCACCGACGGCGGCACCGAGGCTGTCGGCGAAGTCCTCCACCTTGGAGAAGTCGCCGCCGGTGCCGCGGCCACCGGAGACCACGATCGCGGCCTCGGTCAGCTCGGGGCGGCCGGTGGCGGCCTTGGGCTGGCGGTCGGTGATCTTGGCCGTCTTGGCGGCATCGGAGACGGTCACCTCGACGACCTCGTCGGCGGCCGCACCCTGGACCGCCTCGGGGGCGGCGGAGTTCGGCTTGACCGCGATGATCGGCGTGCCCTTGGTGACGGTCGCCTTGACCGTGTAGGAGCCCGCGAAGACCGACTGCGTCGTGGAGACGCCGCCGCCCTCACCGGCCTGCACGTCGACCGCGTCGGTGATGAGCCCGGACTCGGTCTTGATGGCCAGGCGCGCGGCGATCTCCTTGCCCTCGGCGTTGGAGGGGATGAGCACCGCGGCCGGGGAGGCGGAGGCGACAAGCTGGGCCAGCGCCTCGGCCTTGGGGGCCACGAGGTAGTCGGTGACGTCGGCGGACTCGATGCGGTAGACCTTCTCGGCGCCGTACTGGGCCAAAACGGAGGCAGCCGCAGAGTAGTTGTCGCCGGTGCCGATGAAGACGGCCGACGGCTCGCCGAGGCGGCGGGCGATGGTCAGCAGCTCGGAGGTCGTCTTGCGCACCTCGCCGTCGACGTGGTCGACCAGAACGAGAACTTCAGCCATGAGTAGTGGTTTCCCTTCTGAAGAAATGCCGGTCGGTCAGATGAACTTCTGCGCGGCCAGGAACTCGGCCAGCTTCGTGCCGCCGTCACCCTCGTCGGTGACGATCTGGCCCTGCTGGCGCGGCGGGCGCTGCTGGAAGGACTCGACCTTGGTCCAGGCGGCGTCGAGGCCGACCTGGGAGGCGTCGACGCCGAGGTCACCCAGCGACCACGTCTCGACCGGCTTCTTCTTGGCGGCCATGATCCCCTTGAACGAGGGGTAGCGCGGCTCGTTGATCTGGTCGGTCACCGACACCAGCGCGGGCAGCGTGCCCTCGATGGTCTCGGAGGCGGCGTCGCCGTCGCGGCGGATCTTGACCGCGGTGCCCTCGACGGTCAGCTCGGAGGCGAAGGTCACCTGCGGCAGGCCGAGGCGCTCGGCGAGCATCGCCGGGACGACGCTCATCGTGCCGTCGGTGGAGGCCATGCCCGTCAGCACGAGGTCGGGGGCGCCGATCTTCTTGATGGCCTCGGCGAGGACCAGGGAGGTGGCGACGGCGTCGGAGCCGTGGATCGCCTTGTCGTTGACGTGCACGCCCTTGTCGGCGCCCATCTGCAGGGCCTTCTTGACCGCGTCGGCGGCCTGGTCCGGACCGACGGTCAGCACCGTGACCTCGCCCTCGCCGGCCTCCGCCAGCTTGAGGGCCTCCTCGACGGCGTACTCGTCGAGCTCAGAGAGCAGGCCGTCGACACCCACCCGGTCCGTGGTGTTGTCGGACTCGTTGAACGTGCGGTCCGACTGTGCGTCGGGCACGTACTTGACGCAGACGACGATGTTCATGGTCGCAGGCCGTCCTCTTCCGTAGGTTCGTGTGGTTCTCTGCTCGGGTCATCCTGACAGTCAGCCCGGGCGGATTGAACGCCCCGGACCCGTGATGCCCGACACCACGATGTTACCCGCCGGTAGCATTCTGCCGACCACGATGGAGGTGACGGTGGGCACACCCGAACTGGGCATCACCGGCGAGCGCACGGTGCCCGGCATACCGGCGGAGAACTACTGGTTCCGGCGCCACGAGGCGGTTTATGCCGCCCTGCCGCACCACGTGCCGCGGCCCCCGCGGCAGGTGCTCGACGCCGGCTCCGGCGAGGGCTACGGCGTGGCCGCCATGGCCCGCCTGTGGGACGCGGCCGAGGTCGTCGGCGTGGACTACGACGCCGCGGCGGTCGAGCACGCGCGCGGCACCTACGGGTCGTCGCGTTGCTCCTTCGTGCGCGGACCACTCACCTCGATCCCGTTGCAGGACAACGGCTTTGACGTGCTCCTCTCACTCCAGGTGATCGAGCACATCTGGACTCCCCGCGAGCTGCTCGGTGAGCTGGCGCGGGTCGGGCGGCCGGGCGCAACCGTCGTCATCTCCACGCCGAACCGGCTCACCTTCTCCCCCGGGCTCGGCCGCCGCGAGCGGCCTGCGAACCTGTTCCACACGCGCGAGTACGACGCGATGGAGCTGGCCGGGCTGGTCGGCGAGACTCTGGAGGTGGACTCGGTGCTCGGCCTGCACCACGGCCCCCGCCTGACGGCGTGGGAGGCCGCGCACGGCAGCCTCCCGGCGGCCCAGCTCGCCGGTCCCCCGGAGGGCTGGGAGCCGGCCCTGGCCGACCTCGTCGCGGGGGTCGACGTGGCCGACTTCACCCTCTCCGGCGAAGCCCTCGACGCCAGCCTCGACCTCGTCGTGGTGGGCCACGTCCGATGACCGACGCCGTCCCCGGCTCCTTCGCCCTCGTCCTGCACTCGCACCTGCCGTGGCTGCGCCACCACGGTGTCTGGCCGCTGGGCGAGGAATGGCTGCACCAGGCGTGGGTGGAGAGCTACGTGCCGCTCGTGGCGGAGCTCGACGCCCTCGCCGCCGAGGGGCACCGTGACGTGCTCACCTTGGGGGTGACCCCTGTGCTGGCCGCCCAGCTGGACGACCCGGCCGCCGTGGTCGACGCCCGCACCTGGGCCGGGCTGTGGGAGATGCGCTGCCGTGAGCTGGGCTTCGGCCAGGAGGGGCACCGCGGCGACATCGCGCGATACGAGTTCGCGGAGGCCCGACGTGCCTCCGAACAGCTCGAGACCCGCTGGCGGCACGGCGGCTCGCCGGTGCTCCGGTCGCTGCGGGACGCCGGGGTGGTCGAGCTGCTCGGCGGCCCGGCGACCCACCCGTTCCTGCCGCTGCTGCTGCCGGAGGTGGCCGATCTCGCCCTGCGGGTCGGCCTGGCCGACTCGCGGTGGCGGCTGGGCGCGCCCGGGCGCGGGATCTGGAGCCCGGAGTGCGGCTGGACCCCTGCGCTGGCGCCGACCTTCGCTGCGGCCGGGGTGGGGCACTTCCTCGTCGACGAGCAGACCGTGCGCGACAGCGGCGGGCACCCGCACGCCGGCTGGCGCGTGGGCGGCACCGACGTGGTGGCGGTCGCCCGGGACCTGCCGGCGACGAACCTCATCTGGTCCTCCCGCGACGGCTACCCGGCGGGCGCGGCCTACCGCGACTTCCACGCACGCGAGCGGTTCACCGGGGCCCGGTTGTGGGCCGTCACCGGCGCGGACGTGCCGCCGGCGGGCAAGGCGCCCTACGACCCGGCCACCGCCGCGGCGCAGGTGCGGGCGGACGTGGCCCACTTCGTCGACGCCGTGGTCGCCCGGCTGCGGGCGGTGCACGCCGAGCAGGGCTCCCCCGGCCTGGTCGTGGCGGCCTACGACACCGAGCTGTTCGGGCACTGGTGGCACGAGGGGCCGGCGTTCCTGGGGCAGGCGGTCCGGGCGCTGCGCGCCGCCGGGGTGACCGTCACGACGGTGGAGAAGGCCCTGGCCGCCGGGCACGTCGCCGGCGACCTGGACCTCGGACCCGGGTCGTGGGGCTCGGGCAAGGACTTCTCGGTCTGGGACGGCCCGGCGGTCGCCCCGATCGCGCACGAGAACCACTGGGTCCAGCGCCGCTGGCTCGACCTCATGGCGCGTGAGACCCCCGAGCGGCTGCGGCTGCGCCGGCCCGAGCTCGACCAGCTGCTGCGCACGATGCTCAACGCGCTCAGCAGCGACTGGGCGTTCATGGTGACCCGCGAGCAGGCGGTCGACTACGCCTGGCGGCGTGCCGAGGAGCACCGCGTGGCGTTCCACCGCCTGGCCCAGCTGATCGACGACGGCGACACCGAGGGTGCCCTCGCCGAGGCAGCCCGGCAGGCCGCGACGGACGACACCTTCCCGTGGCTGGACGCCCGCACGGCCGGCCTCCCGGTCGTCCCCCGCTGACCCGCCCGGGGGTCAGCGGGTCTTGAGGACCTTGCCGGGCACGCCGCCGATGACCGAGCGCGGCGGGTAGAGCCCGCGGGCGACCGCGTTGGCGGCAACCACCGACCCCGGCCCGATGTCCGCGCCGCGGAGCACGGTGACCTTGGTGCCGATCCACACGTCGTCACCGATCCGCACCGGGCTCTTGACGATGCCCTGGTCCTTGATCGGGACAGTGAGGTCCTCGGTGCGGTGGTCGAAGTCGCAGACGTAGACGTCGTCACCGAACAGGCACGCCTGGCCGATGCTGATGTCCAGGTAGGTGTTGATCGTGTTGCGGATGCCGATCACCGACTTGGCGCCGATGCGCAGCGTGCCCTCGTGCGCCCGGATCCGGGCGCCCTCACCGAAGTGCACGTAGGGCCCGATGACCATGCGGCCGTAGCCGGTGCGCACCTCGAAGCGCACGTTGCGGGAGATGAACACCGGCCCCTCGAAGCGCAGGCCCGGGTTCGCCAGGCGAGCCCGGGCCATGCGCAGGTAGCCCAGCAGGTTGTGCCGGCCCCAGGCCCGGTGGGCGACCACCCACCGCACCGAGCGCAGGAAGCGACCCACCTCAGCCGGGCTTCACGCCGGTGATGCCGACGTTGTAGAACAGCCGCTCCGGCAGGACCCGGGAGAGCACCCGGTCGACGGCGGAGAGCCGCTTCCACGAGCCGTAGGCGAACATCGCCCAGCCCCAGCCCAGCGCGCCCGGCTTGACCGCGGCCTCGAAGGTGCGCACCGGCCAGCCCAGCAGGGCGGCGGTCAGCTCCTCGGTCGTGGTGGACACGTCCACGGCACCGGCCCGCAGCGCCATCCGCGCCAGCTGGTCGGGGTCGAAGGTGTGCAGGTCGACCACGGCCTCCAGGGCGGCCGCGCGGGAGGACTCGTCCAGCGCCTCCCGGTCCTTGGCCCACTTGGCGCGCAGCGGCGGCAGCTGGGTCAGCGTGGTCGTGGCCTTCCAGGTGACCCGCCCCAGCTGGCGGGCGTACCAGTCGCCGATGCGGGTCGGCTCGCCGGCGATGACGAAGCGGCCGCCCGGCTTGAGCACGCGCAGCATCTCCCGGAACGCCTGCTCGACGTCGGGGATGTGGTGGATGACGGCGTGACCCACCACGACGTCGAACGTGTCGTCGTCGTAGGGGATGCCCTCGGCGTCGGCCACCCGGCCCTCGACGGTGAAACCGAGCTGGGCGGCGTTGCCCCTGGCGGCCTCGACCATGCCCGGGGACAGGTCGGTCACGTGGACCTCGTCGAGGACGCCGGCCTGCTTGAGGTTGAGGGAGAAGAAGCCGGTGCCGGCGCCGAGCTCCAGGGCCCGCCCGTAGGGCCAGCCCTGGTCGCCGGCGATCGCGACGAACCGGTCACGGGCGTAGGCGATGCAGCGCTCGTCGAAGGAGATCGACCACTTGTCGTCGTAGGTCTGCGCCTCCCAGTCGTGGTAGAGCACCTGGGCCAGCTTGTTGTCCTCGTAGGCGCGGGCCACCTCCTCGGCGGAGGCGGCGGTCTGCACCAGGGAACCGTTGTCGCTCAACGCCTACCGACCTTCGAACTTCGCCTTGCCCGGACCCTGCTCGACGAACGAGGTCATGCCGATCTCACGGTCCTTCGTGGCGAACAGCCCGGCGAACTGCATCCGCTCGATCTCCAGGCCGGTCTCGAGGTCGACCTCGAGGCCACGGTCGACGGCCTCCTTGGCCGCGCGGATCGCGTAGGCGGGGCCACCGACGTAGGGCTCCACCCGGCGGCGCGCCGCGGCGTAGACCTCGGCGGCGTCGACGACCTCGTCGACCAGGCCGATCCGCAGCGCCTCGTCCGCCGGCACGAACCGGCCGGAGAAGATGATCTCCTTGGCGCGGGCGGGGCCGACCAGGCGCGCCAGGCGCTGGGTGCCGCCGGCGCCGGGGATCACGCCCAGCAGCACCTCGGGCTGGCCGAGCTTGGCGTTCTCACCCGCGACGCGGAAGTCGCAGGCCAGGGCCAGCTCGCAGCCGCCGCCGAGCGCGTAGCCGGTGATCGCGGCGACGGTCGGCTTGGGGATGCGCGCGATCGCGGTGAACGCCGACTGCAGCGCAGCGGAGCGGTCGACCATGTCGGTGTAGGACATGGTCTGCATCTCCTTGATGTCGGCGCCGGCGGCGAAGACCTTCTCGCCGCCGTAGACGACCACCGCGGAGACGTCGCGACGCGAGCCCGCCTCGGCGGCCAGCTCGCGCAGCTCCTCCTGCACCTGCACGTTCAGCGCGTTCATCGGCGGGCGGTCCAGGCGGATCGTGCCGATCCCGGCCTCGACCTCGAGACGGACGAGCTCGGTCACGCCTCTCCCCCCGGCTCGCCGCCGCCGGTCAGGGACTCGTGCCACATCTGCACCGCGGAGAGGACCAGCTGGATGGTCACCTGGAGCAGCACGCTGATGTCGCTGCCGGGGCCGACCACGTGCTCGCCGGTGACGACGAGGGTGCCGTTGGCCAGGCCGGCCTTGACCACGTTGAGGCGCAGGGTCAGGTCGTTGCAGGCGCGCAGCTGGGCCAGCTCGTCCTGCGGGATGTCCTCGCCGATCTGCCACTGCCCGAACACCCGCATGATGGTGAAGTCACCCTCCATGCAGCGCACGAACATGGTCTGGCCGTTGACCTTGAACGCGACGTCGCCGTCGTCGTCGATGTCGGGCTCCAGCCCGGCGTCGAGCAGCACGTCCAGGACCCGGCCGCGCAGCGGGTGCTCGTCCGGCGGAGGGGCAAAGTTCGGCAACGACGTGGGATCAGTCATGTGTCCCACCGTAGTCAGTGCCTACGCTGATCTCCATGTGCCCCACACCACGCCGTTCCGTGGAGCTGCCCCCGCCGCTCGGGGCCACGGTGCGCCCCGACGGGGTGGAGTTCAGCGTCTACGCCGGGCACGCCGACGGCCTCGAGATCTGCCTGTTCGACCCCGACGACAGCACCGGTGAGAGCGAGCGCCGGGTCCGGCTGACCGACCGCGTCCACGGCACCTGGTTCGGCTTCGTGCCGGGCATCGGGCCGGGCCAGCGGTATGCCGTGCGCGCGCACGGCCCGTGGCGCCCCGCCGAGGGCCTGCGCCACAACCCCGACAAGCTGCTGGTCGACCCCTACGCCCGGGCCCTGGACGGGCAGGTCACGTGGCGCCCGGAGGTCTTCGGCCACGTCGTCGACGAGCACCTGCACGGCGAGCCGGACGTGCGCGACACCCGTGACAGCGCGGCATACGTGCCCAAGGGGGTCGTCGTGGACGACACCTTCGACTGGGGCGACGACGCGCCCCCGCTGGTGCCGTGGAGCCGGACCGTGCTCTACGAGACCCACGTGCGCAACCTGACCCGGCGCCACCCGGGCGTGCCCGAGCACCTGCGCGGCACCTACGCCGGCATGGCCCACCCGGCCACGATCGAGCACCTGACCGACCTCGGGGTGACCAGCGTCGAGCTGCTGCCGGTGCACGCGTTCACCAGCGAGCCGGCCCTGGTGCAGCGCGGCCTGGTCAACCACTGGGGCTACAACACGCTCGGCTTCTTTGCCCCGCACGCCGCCTACGCCGCCGCCGGCGACCCGCAGGGCGTGCTCGACGAGTTCAAGGGCATGGTCAAGCTGCTGCACGCCGCGGGGCTCGAGGTGATCCTCGACGTGGTCTACAACCACACCTGCGAGCAGGGCCGCGACGGCGCCACGCTCTCGCTGCGCGGGCTGGACAACCGGGCCTACTACCGCCTGGACGAGCGCGGGCGCGACATCGACGTCACCGGCTGCGGCAACACCGTCGACCTGCGCCACCCGATGGCGGTGCGGCTGGTGCTGGACTCCCTGCGCTACTGGGTGCAGGAGTGCCACGTCGACGGCTTCCGCTTCGACCTCGCGGTGGCGCTGGGCCGCGGGCGCGACGACGCCTACGACCCCGACCACCCCTTCCTCGTGACGCTGCGCGCCGACCCGGTCCTGTCCCGGGTCAAGCTGGTCGCCGAGCCGTGGGACGTCGGTATCCACGGGTGGCGCACCGGGCAGTTCCCCCCGCCGTTCGTGGAGTGGAACGACCGGTTCCGCGACACCGTGCGCACCTTCTGGCTGCCGGACACCGCCCGCTCCGAGCACGGCCAGCCGGGCCACGGGGTGCGCGAGCTGGCCACCCGCCTGGCCGGCTCGCAGGACCTGTTCGGGGCCCGCGACCGCGGGCCCGTCGCGTCGGTGAACTTCGTCGCCGCGCACGACGGCTTCACGCTGGCCGACACCACGGCATACGCGCACAAGCACAACGGGGCCAACGGCGAGGACAACCGCGACGGCCACGACGACAACCGCTCGTGGAACCACGGCGCGGAGGGCCCGACCGCCGACCCGGGCATCCTCGCCGCGCGGCAGCGGTCGGTGCGGAACATGCTCGCCACCACGCTGCTGGCCACCGGGGTGCCGATGCTCAACGCCGGCGACGAGATCGGCCGCACGCAGCGGGGCAACAACAACGCCTACTGCCAGGACAACGACCTGAGCTGGTTCGACTGGGACCTGCAGCCGTGGCAGCGGGACCTGCTGGAGACCACGCAGTTCCTCGTGCACCTGCGGGCCTCGCAGCCGGTGCTGCGGCAGCGCTCGTTCTTCACCGGGCGGCCCGCGCACGCCGACGGGACCGCCGACCTGGAGTGGTACTCCGCGGACGGCCTGCGCATGCACCACGCCGTGTGGGAGGACCCGCACGTGCGCACCCTGACGATGTTCCTCGACGGGTCCGAGCTGGAGTCGGACTCCTTCCTCGTCGTCCTCCACGGCGACGTGGCGCCTGCGGAGGTGGTGCTGCCCGGGCACGCCGGCGTCGCGGCGTACGAGCTGCTCTGGGACAGCTCGTGGGAGACGCCGTACCCCGGCAGCAAGGTGGAGCCCGGCCCGGTCGAGGTGGCCTCCTCCAGCGTGCAGATCTACGCCGTCCGCGCCTGAGCCGGGTCGCCGCCGGCCGGCCAGCCGCCGATTGATACGCCGAGAGGGACGTTTCTCGGGGTTGAGGCGTGCTCAAACCCCGAGAAACGTCCCTCTCGGCGGGATGTCGGCAGGGATGAACCCCGGGGCCTCTGGAGGCCCCGGGGTTCAGTCCGCGGGTCAGGCGTTGGCGACCAGGCCGAGCTCGGTCGGGGACGCCATGTGCGGGTGCTTGGGCAGCACGCGCACGGTGTAGCCGAACGCGCCGGTGCGGCTCAGCACCAGGTCGCCCTCGAACCGGTGCCGGCCGGCCTCGTAGGACTCCGCGTAGGCCAGCGGCGCGGTCTCGATGTCACGCAGCTCGTCGGACTCGGACGTGCGGCCGTGCACGACCTGCACCTCGACCTCGGAGGGGTCGAGCCCGTCGAGGCTGACGAACGCGCGCACGTGCAGCTTGTCGCCGACCTGCGGGGAGTCCGAGACGCCGGAGGACTCGACGTGGTCGACGCGCACGCCGCCCCAGGAGGAGCGCACGCGGGCCTTGTACGCCGACAGGTCGCGGGCACCGTCGAAGGCCGGGCCGTTGAGCGCCCAGCCGGCCCGGGCCGCGGGGCCGTAGAGCTTCTCGGTGTAGTCGCGCACCATGCGGCTGGCGAGCACCTTGGGGCCCAGCGTCGAGAGCGTGTGCTTCATCATCGACAGCCAGCGCTGCGGCACGCCGTCGGCGTCGCGGTCGTAGAACCGCGGCGCGACCGAGCCCTCGATGAGGTCGTAGAGCGCGGCGGCCTCGAGGTCGTCACGACGCTCCGGGTCCTCCACGCCGTCGGCGGTCGGGATCGCCCAGCCGTTCTCGCCGTCGTACCACTCGTCCCACCAGCCGTCGAGGATCGACAGGTTGAGGCCGCCGTTGAGCGCGGCCTTCATGCCCGACGTGCCGCAGGCCTCGAATGGGCGCAGCGGGTTGTTCAGCCAGACGTCGCAGCCCGGGTAGAGGTACTGCGCCATGGCGATGTCGTAGTTGGGCAGGAAGACGATGCGGTGCCGGACCTCGTGGTCGTCGGCGAAGCGCACCATCTGCTGGATGAGCTTCTTGCCGGTCTCGTCGGCCGGGTGGCTCTTGCCGGCGATGACGAGCTGGATCGGGCGCTCGGGGTCCAGCAGCAGCTTCTTCAGGCGCGCGGGGTCGCGCAGCATGAGGGTGAGCCGCTTGTAGGTCGGCACCCGGCGGGCGAAGCCGATGGTCAGCACGTCGGGGTCGAGGACGTCCTCGACCCAGCCGAGCTCGGCCGGGCTGGCGCCGCGCTTGAGCCAGGAGGAGCGGGTGCGGCGGCGGGCCTCGACGACCAGCTGCTCGCGCATCTCGCGCTTGGTGGCCCAGACGTCGTCGCCGGGCACGTGCGCGATCCCGTCCCAGGCGTTGTCCCGGGAGACCTCGGTGGTCCCCAGGTGCCGGGCGGCCAGGTCGTAGACCCGACGGTCCACCCAGGTCGGGGCGTGCACGCCGTTGGTGATGCTGGTGATCGGCACCTCGGTGTCGTCGAAGCCCGGCCACAGGCCGTCGAACATGTGGCGGCTCACGACGCCGTGCAGCTGGGAGACGCCGTTGGCGCGCTGGGCCAGGCGCAGGCCCATGACCGCCATGTTGAAGATGCCCGCCTGGCCGCCCGGGTAGTCCTCGGCGCCGAGCGAGAGGAGCCGCTCCACCGGGACGCCGTCGAAGGCGTTGTCCCCGCCGAAGTACAGCTCGATCTGGTCGGCACCGAAGCGGTCGATGCCGGCCGGGACCGGGGTGTGGGTGGTGAACACCGTGGAGGCGCGGACCGCCTCGAGCGCGGCGTCGAAGTCCATGCCCTGGTCCGCGGCGAGCTCGCGGATGCGCTCCACCCCGAGGAAGCCGGCGTGGCCCTCGTTGGTGTGGTAGACGTCCGGCGCGGGCGCCCCGGTCAGGCGCGACCACAGGCGCAGGGCCCGCACGCCGCCGATCCCGAGCAGCATCTCCTGCTGGAGTCGCTGCTCGCCGCCACCGCCGTAGAGGCGGTCGGTGATGCCGCGGGCGGCGTCGTCGTTGTCCTGCACGTCGGAGTCGAGCAGCAGCAGCGGCACCCGGCCGACCTGCGCCTTCCAGACGTGGGCGGCCAGCGTCCGGCCACCGGGCAGGTCGATGGTGATGACGCACGGGGTGCCGTCGGCCTCGCGCAGCAGTGACAGCGGCAGGCCGTCGGGGTCGAGGACGGGGTAGGTCTCCTGCTGCCAGCCGTCGAGGTTGAGCGACTGCTTGAAGTAGCCGGTCTTGTAGAACAGGCCGACGCCGACGATCGGGACGCCGAGGTCGGAGGCGGACTTGAGGTGGTCACCGGCGAGGATGCCGAGGCCGCCGGAGTACTGCGGCAGCACCTCGGTGATGCCGAACTCCGGGCTGAAGTAGGCGATGGCGCGGGGGGCGCCGCCCTCGACGGAGGCGGCCCAGTCCTGGTACCAGCGCGGCTCGGTGACGTAGCGGCCCAGGTCCGCGGCGGCGGCGTCGACCTTGGCGACGAAGGCCGCGTCGGCGGCGAGCGCCTCGAGCTCGTCGGCCGACAGGGCCGACAGGAGTCGCACCGGGTCCTTGCGGACCTTGGCCCAGCGGGCCGGGTCGATCTCGGAGAAGAGGTCCCGTGTGGTCGGGTGCCAGGACCAGCGCAGGTTGCTGGCCAGGTCACCGAGGGCGGCAATGCGCTCGGGGAGGACGGTGCGGACACTGAAGCGACGGATGGCCTTCACGGTCGGCAAGGGTAAGCGCAGGTCTGCCGGTTTGTCAGTTTCTTGCAACGCTTGCACATTTCTTGCAACATGCCCCGCCCCTGCGGCCATCGGTGACGACCGCCGGAGCCGACCGTGCACCCCCATCCACCGTCCGGGCAACGGATGCGCGCCGCGGTGAAACGAGTAGCGTCGTGCCCGTGACAGCGAGCCCCTTGCCCACTGCCCAGCGCCCGGTCGGGCGCATCCCTGTCCTCGAGGTCGCTCCCGCGGTCGACTGCGGGGCCAGACCCGCGAAGTCCGTCGTGGGTGAGGAGTTCGAGGTCACCGCGACCGTGTTCCGCGAGGGTCACGACGCGGTCAACGCCACGTGCGTGCTGACTGCGCCCGACGGCACCGAGCAGCTGCTGCCGATGCGGCTCGTCTCGGCCGGGCTCGACCACTGGGCCGTGACCGTCAAGGCGGACACCCCGGGAAGCTGGACCTACCGGGTCGAGGGCTGGTCCGACCCCTACCGCACCTGGGAGCACGACGCCTCGATCAAGGTGGCCGCCGACGTCGACACCGAGCTGATGCTCGAGGAGGGCGCCAGGGTCCTCGAGCGCTCCCTGGCCGAGGTCAAGCGCGACAAGGCCCACGCCAAGATCCTCAAGGACGCCGTCAAGGCGCTGCGCGACAGCAGCCGCCCGCCGGCCGCCCGGATCGCCGCCGGGACCTCCCCCGAGGTCGAGCGTGAGATGGCGGCCCGCCCGCTGCGCGACTACGTCAGCCCCAGCGCCGAGCACCCGTGGCTCGTCGAGCGCGAGCGCGCGCTGTACGGCGCGTGGTACGAGATCTTCCCCCGCTCCGAGGGTGCCACCCGCGACGAGAAGACCGGGCTGTGGACCTCCGGCACGTTCCGCACCGCGGAGAGGCGGCTGCCGGCGATCGCCGACATGGGCTTCGACGTGGTCTACCTGACCCCCGTGCACCCGATCGGCGCGGTCAACCGCAAGGGGCCCAACAACACGCTGGGCGCCGGCCCGCACGACCCCGGCTCCCCCTACGCCATCGGCTCGGTCGAGGGCGGCCACGACGCCATCCACCCCGACCTGGGCGACTTCGACGACTTCGACCACTTCGTCGCCGCGGCCGAGCGCCTCGGCCTGGAGGTCGCCCTCGACATCGCCCTGCAGTGCGCCCCCGACCACCCCTGGGTGGACAAGCACCCCGAGTGGTTCACCACCCGCGCCGACGGCACGATCGCCCACGCCGAGAACCCGCCGAAGAAGTACCAGGACATCTACCCGCTGAACTTCGACAACGACCCGGCCGGCATCTACGCCGAGGTCCGGCGCGTGATCCAGGTGTGGATCGACCACGGCGTGAAGATCTTCCGCGTCGACAACCCGCACACCAAGCCGGTGGAGTTCTGGGAGTGGATCATCGCTGATGTGGCCACGGACCACCCCGAGGTGATCTGGCTGGCCGAGGCGTTCACCAAGCCGGCCATGATGCACACGCTGGCCAAGGTCGGCTTCCAGCAGTCGTACACCTACTACGCGTGGCGCAACACCAAGTGGGAGCTCGAGGAGTACTGCACCGAGCTCGCCGGACCGGCCGCGGCATACATGCGTCCCTCGTTCTGGCCCACGACCCACGACATCCTCACGCCGTTCATGCAGTACGGCGGCCCGACCGCGTGGAAGCTGCGCGCCGCCCTGGCCGCGATGCTCGTGCCGACCTACGGCATCTACGCCGGCTACGAGCTGGTCGAGCACGTCGCGCGCCCCGGCGTCGAGGAGCAGATCGACAACGAGAAGTACGAGTTCAAGGACCGCCGCTGGGCCGACTACGAGGAGGGCGGCCCCAAGGAGGGCCTGTCGCTGGCGCCCTACCTCAAGCGGCTCAACGAGATCCGCCACGCGCACCCCTCGCTGCGCTGGCTGCGCAACCTGCGCTTCCACCACGTCGACGACGCCAACGTGATGTGCTTCTCCAAGCGCCGCACCGTCGACGGCCGTGACGACGTCGTCATCGTGGTGGCCAACCTCGACCCGCACGCGACCAGGGAGACGTGGGTGCACCTGAACATGCCCGAGCTCGGCATGAGCTGGACGGAGTCCTTCGTGGCCCACGACCTCATCACCGGCAACAGCTGGCACTGGGGCGAGCACAACTACGTCAGGCTCGGGCCCGACTCCGAACCGGTGCACGTGATCCACGTGAGGAGGTTCTGATGCAGGGGCTGAACCTGTCCCAGCCGGGCCTCAAGCACGACCCGCAGTGGTTCCGCAAGGCAGTGTTCTACGAGGTGCTCGTGCGCGCCTTCGCCGACTCCAAGGGCTCCGGCGCCGGTGACTTCACCGGCCTGATCCAGCGCCTGGACTACCTGCAGTGGCTCGGCGTCGACTGCCTGTGGCTGCCGCCGTTCTACGCCTCGCCGCTGCGCGACGGTGGCTACGACATCTCCGACTACACCGCGGTGCTGCCCGAGTTCGGCACGCTGCCGGAGTTCACCGAGCTGGTCTCCCAGGCGCACGCCCGTGGCATCCGGATCGTCACCGACCTGGTCATGAACCACACCAGCGACCAGCACCCGTGGTTCCAGGCCTCACGCTCGGACCCCAAGGGCCCCTACGGCGACTTCTACGTGTGGTCCGACACCGACGACCGGTACGCCGACGCGCGGATCATCTTCGTCGACACCGAGGTCTCGAACTGGACCTTCGACCCGATCCGCCGGCAGTTCTTCTGGCACCGGTTCTTCTCCCACCAGCCGGACCTCAACTTCGAGAACCCGGCCGTGCAGGAGGCGATGTTCGACGTTGTGCGCTTCTGGATGGACCTGGGCATCGACGGCTTCCGCCTCGATGCCGTGCCCTACCTCTTCGAGGAGGAGGGCACGAACTGCGAGAACCTGCCCAGGACGCACGAGTTCCTCGCCCGGCTGCGCAAGATGGTCGACGAGGAGTACCCCGGCCGGGTCCTGCTCGCCGAGGCCAACCAGATGCCGGCCGAGGTCGTGGACTACTTCGGCACCCCGGAGGAGCCGGAGTGCCAGATGTGCTTCCACTTCCCGGTGATGCCGCGGCTGTACTACGCGCTGCGCGAGGAGAAGGCCGCTCCGATCATCGACGTCCTGGCCGACACCCCGCCGATCCCGCCGGGCACCCAGTGGGGCACCTTCCTGCGCAACCACGACGAGCTGACGCTCGAGATGGTCTCGCCGGAGGAGCGCGCGGCGATGTACGGCTGGTACGCCCCCGACCCGCGCATGCGCGCCAACGTCGGGATCCGGCGCCGGCTCGCCCCGCTGCTCGACAACTCCAGAGCCGAGATCGAGCTCATCCACGCCCTCGTGCTGTCCCTGCCGGGGTCGCCGTGCCTCTACTACGGCGACGAGATCGGCATGGGCGACAACATCTGGCTCACCGACCGGGACGCCGTGCGCACGCCGATGCAGTGGACGCCGGACCGCAACGCCGGCTTCTCCAGCGTCGACCCCGGCAAGCTCTACCTGCCGGTCATCTCCAGCCTCGTCTACCACTACAACAACGTCAACGTCGAAGCCCAGATGGCGCACAGCTCCTCGCTGCTGCACTGGGTACGGGCCATGCTGCAGATCCGCTCGCGCCACCCCGTCTTCGGCCTGGGCACCTTCGAGGTCTGCCCGGCCAGCAACGACGGCGTGCTGGCCTACCTGCGCTCGGTGGAGGCCGACCCCGCCGAGGGCATCGAGGCCGACACCGTGCTGTGCCTGAACAACCTCACCAGCCGCCCGCAGGCCTCGACCATCCGGCTGCCGGAGCGGCTCAAGGGCGGCCAGCTGGTCGACCTGTTCGGGGGCAGCGGCTTCCCGCAGGTCTCCGACGAGGGCACGGTCAACATCACCATGGGCTCACGCGACTTCTTCTGGCTGCGCGTGCGACCCGCCACCGGAGGGACCGCGCATGACTGAGACAGGGACCGCGCATGACTGAGAGCCGGGGCCGACGAGGCCGCCGATGACCGACGTCCGGGCCACCTTGACCCCACCCTTCGCCGAGTTCCTGCCGGCGTGGGTGGCCGAGCAGCGCTGGTACCCGGGCAAGGGGCGCCGCCCTGCCCTGCGCCGGGTCGGCGGCCTGCGGCTCCAGGACCCCGACGGCGAGGTCGGCATCGAGGTCCACCTCGTGGCCGAGGACACCACAGCCGGCACGTCGATCTACCAGCTGCCGTTCACCTACCGCGCCCAGCCGCTGCCGGGCGGCGAGCACGCGCTCGTCGCGCGCACCCGGCACAGCCTGCTCGGCGACCGATGGGTCTACGACGGGCCGCACGACCCGGCATACACGCAGGCGCTGCTGCGGCTGGTGCTGGAGGAGGGCACGGTCGACTCCGACTGGGGCGCCGAGGGCGGCACCGCCACCGGGCACCGCCAGCCGGGCACGACGGTCGGGCGGATGGCCGCCTCGCGCGTGCTGCGCGGCGAGCAGTCCAACACCTCGATCGTCTTCGACATGGTCGACGAGCACGGTGAGCCCGCAACACCGTTGATCTGCAAGGTCTTCCGGGCCCTGCAGGACGGCGAGAACCCCGACGTGGTCGTGCAGTCCGCCCTCGCCTCCGCCGGCTCGGACCTGGTGCCGCAGCCGGTGGGTCACCTCTCCGGGGAGTGGCCGGACACCCGCACCACCACCGGTATGGCGCACGGTCACCTCGCCTTCGCCCAGGAGTTCCTGCCGGGCGTCGAGGACGCCTGGCGCGTGGCGCTGGAGGCGGTCGCCGCGGGCGAGGACTTCAGCGAACGGGCCCGGACGCTCGGCGCCGCCACGGCGCAGGTGCACGCCACCCTGGCGCGGGCCCTGCCGACCCGGGCGGCCGGTGCGGGCGACATCGCCGAGGTGGTCGCGGGCATGCGAGCCCGCCTGGTGGCCGCCACCAACGAGGCTCCCGCCATCGCAGCCTTCGACAAGGACATCGCCCGCCTGTTCACCGCCGCGGCCGAGGCGCCATGGCCTGTGCTGCAACGGATCCACGGTGACTACCACCTCGGCCAGGTGCTCGACGTGCCCGGCCGGGGGTGGGTCCTGCTCGACTTCGAGGGCGAGCCGCTGCGCCCGCTCGCCGAGCGCACCCGGCCCGACCTCGCCCTGCGCGACGTCGCCGGGATGCTGCGCTCCTTCGACTACGTCGCCGGCTCCTGGGAGCAGGCCCACCCGGGGCGTTCGGCGGCGCCGTGGGCGGCCGCTGCCCGCGAGGCGTTCCTCGACGGCTACGCGCAGGCCAGCGGGCGCGACCCGCGCGCCGACGCCGCCCTGCTCGCGGCGCTCGAGGTCGACAAGGCGCTCTACGAGGTCGTCTACGAGGCCCGCAACCGCCCCACCTGGCTCACCATCCCGACGACAGCCATCGCCCGGCTGGTCAACCGACACAAGGAGTGACCCCGACGTGACTGCAACCCCACCGCTCCACCCGTCCCCCGTCAGCCGCCACGAGCTCGACCAGGTGGCCACCGGGGTGCACCACGACCCGCACACCGTCCTCGGCCCGCACGTGCACCAGGGCTCGGTGACCCTGCGCGTGCTGCGCCCGCTCGCGAGCGCGGTCACCGCGCTCCTGCCCGACCAGGCCCGTGTCCCGCTCACCCACGAGCGCGAGGGCGTGTGGGTCGCGGTGCTGCCGGTGGCCGAGGTGCCCGACTACCGCCTCGAGGTCAACTACGACGACGGGTTCACCCACCGACAGGACGACCCCTACCGCTTCCTGCCCACGCTCGGCGAGGTCGACCTGCACCTCATCGGCGAGGGCCGGCACGAGCAGCTGTGGACCGTGCTCGGGGCGCACGTGCGCGAGTACGACGGGCCGATGGGCCACGTGCGCGGCACCTCGTTCGCGGTGTGGGCGCCCAACGCCCGCGCCATCCGGGTCGTCGGCGACTTCAACCAGTGGGACGGCGCCACGCACCCGATGCGCTCGATGGGCGGCAGCGGCGTGTGGGAGCTGTTCATCCCCGACGTCGCCGAGGGCAACCGCTACAAGTTCGAGATTCTCGGCTCCGACGGGCACCGCCGGGTCAAGGCCGACCCGATGGCCCGGGCCACCGAGCGCCCGCCGGCCACCGCCTCCGTCGTGACCTCCTCGGCCTACCAGTGGGGCGACGACGCGTGGATGAAGCGCCGTGCGAGCACCGACCCGCACACCGGCCCGATGAGCGTCTACGAGGTGCACCTCGGCTCCTGGCGGCAGGGCTCGAGCTACAAGGACCTGGCCGAGCACCTCGTCAACTACGTCAAGGACCTCGGCTTCACCCACGTCGAGTTCATGCCGGTGATGGAGCACCCCTACGGGCCGTCCTGGGGCTACCAGGTCACCGGCTACTACGCCCCGACGTCCCGCTTCGGCTCCCCCGACGAGTTCCGCCACCTCGTGGACATGCTGCACCGCAACGGGATCGGCGTGATCCTCGACTGGGTGCCGGCGCACTTCCCCAAGGACGCGTTCGCCCTGGCCCGGTTCGACGGCCAGGCCCTCTACGAGCACCCCGACCCGCGCCGCGGCGACCAGCCGGACTGGGGCACCCACGTGTTCGACTTCGGCCGGCCGCAGGTGCGCAACTTCCTCGTCGCCAACGCCCTCTACTGGCTCGAGGAGTTCCACGTCGACGGCCTGCGGGTGGACGCGGTCGCCTCGATGCTCTACCTCGACTACTCCCGCGAGGAGGGGCAGTGGTCGCCGAACGTCTACGGCGGGCGTGAGCACCTCGAGGCGGTGCAGTTCCTCCAGGAGACCAACGCCACGGCATACAAGCGGGTGCCGGGGGTCGTGACGATCGCCGAGGAGTCCACCTCGTGGCCGGGCGTGAGCCGGCCGACCCACCTCGGCGGCCTCGGCTTCGGGCTGAAGTGGAACATGGGCTGGATGCACGACTCGCTGGAGTACATGCACCACGAGCCGGTGCACCGGCAGTACCACCACCACCAGATGACGTTCTCGCTGATGTACGCCTGGAGCGAGAACTTCGTGCTGCCGATCAGCCACGACGAGGTCGTCTACGGCAAGGGCTCGCTGCTGCGCAAGATGCCCGGCGACCGGTGGCAGCAGCTGGCCAACCTGCGCGCCTACCTGGCGACGATGTGGTCCCACCCGGGCAAGCAGCTGGTCTTCATGGGCGCCGAGTTCGCCCAGGAGGGTGAGTGGGCCGACGGGCGCAGCCTGGACTGGTGGCTGCTGGACCAGCCGGCGCACTACGGCGTGCACTCACTGGTCCGGGACATGAACGCCCTCTACGCGTCGCGGCCGGCGCTGTGGCAGCTCGACCACAGCCCCGAGGGGTTCCAGTGGATCGACGCCAACGACGCGGCCGGCAACACGTTCTCCTGGCTGCGTTTCGGCGCCGCCGAAGCGGCCGGTGAGCGCCCCGTGGTCGCCAACATCGTCAACTTCAGCGGCGCCCCGCACCACCGCTACCGGGTCGGCCTGCCGCACCCGGGCCGGTGGAACGAGGTGCTCAACACCGACGCCTCCGGCTACGGCGGCTCCGGCGTGGGCAACCTCGGCGCGGTCGAGGCCGAGGAGGTGCCCTGGCACGGGCAGCCGTACTCCGCGGTGCTGACCCTGCCCCCGCTCGGCGCCCTGTGGCTCGAGCCCGACACCAGCACGAGGAAGGGCACCCGATGAACGACCCTCGCGCCGGCAGCCCGGCCCAGCCCACGGACCTCGTCGACGTCGCGCACCTGGTGACGGCCTACTACACCGGCTCCCCCGACCCGAGCGACCCCGACCAGCGGGTCGCCTTCGGCACCTCCGGGCACCGGGGCAGCAGCCTGCGCACCGCGTTCAACGAGGCGCACATCCTGGCCACGACGCAGGCGATCTGCGACTACCGGCGCGAGCAGGGCTATGACGGCCCGCTCTTCCTCGGGCGCGACACCCACGGGCTGTCCGAGCCGGCCTGGTCCTCGGCGCTGGAGGTGCTGGCCGCCAACGACGTGACCGCCCTGGTCGACGAGCGCGACGGCTACACCCCCACCCCGGCGGTGTCCCACGCCATCCTGCGGGCCAACCGGGGCAAGGGCGCCGGCGCGGCCGGCCTGGCCGACGGCATCGTCGTCACGCCCTCGCACAACCCGCCCAGCGACGGCGGCTTCAAGTACAACCCGCCCAACGGCGGACCCGCCGACACCGACGCCACCTCGGTCATCGCCGACCGGGCCAACGCCCTCATCGAGGCGGGGCTCGACGGCGTGCGCCGGATCCCCTTCGCCCGGGCCCGGAAGGCGGCGCAGGCCTACGACTTCCTCGGCACCTACGTCGACGACCTGCCCCACGTCGTGGACCTCGCGCGCGTCCGCGAGGCCGGGGTCCGCATCGGCGCCGACCCGCTCGGCGGCGCGAGCGTGGCCTACTGGGGCGAGATCGCCGACCGGCACGGCCTGGACCTGACCGTCGTCAACCCGCTGGTCGACGCCACCTGGCGCTTCATGACCCTCGACTGGGACGGCAAGATCCGCATGGACTGCTCCTCCCCCTCGGCCATGGCCGGCCTCATCGACCAGCGCAGCGCCTACGACCTGGCGACGGGCAACGACGCCGACGCCGACCGGCACGGCATCGTCACCCCCGACGCCGGGCTGATGAACCCCAACCACTACCTCGCCGTCGCGATCGGCTACCTCTACGGCGGTGGCCGGCCCAACTGGTCGCCGACCGCAGCGATCGGCAAGACCCTGGTGTCCTCCTCGATGATCGACCGGGTCGCCGAGTCCGTCGGGCGCACCCTCACCGAGGTGCCCGTCGGTTTCAAGTGGTTCGTCCCGGGGCTGATCGACGGCTCGATCGCCTTCGGCGGCGAGGAGTCCGCGGGGGCGTCGTTCCTGCGCTTCGACGGCTCGGTGTGGACCACCGACAAGGACGGCATCATCCTGGCCCTGCTCGCCTCGGAGATTCTCGCCGCGACCGGGCGCACCCCCAGCGAGCACTACGCCGACCTGACCGCCCGCTTCGGCGACCCCGCCTACGCCCGCGTCGACGCGCCGGCCAACCGCGAGGAGAAGGCCCGGCTCGGCGCGCTCTCACCCGAGGCGGTGAAGGCAGAAACCCTTGCGGGGGAGGCGATCACGGCCCGGCTGACCACGGCTCCCGGCAACGGCGCGAAGATCGGCGGCCTCAAGGTCACCACCGAGAACGCCTGGTTCGCCGCCCGGCCGTCGGGCACCGAGGACGTCTACAAGATCTACGCCGAGTCCTTCAAGGGGCCCGACCACCTGGCCCAGGTGCAGGCCGAGGCCCGCGAGGTGGTCTCCGCCGCGCTCGCCGGCTGAGCCAACCCGGTATGCCGGGTGGTCGCCTCCCCGGAGGCCGCCACCCGGCATACCCGCGTCTGGCCGCACCCCGCCCCGACCCGGCCCCTCGCTTCGCCCGCCGACCCCGGAGGTGCCACACCGACCCGCGGGGCGACCATGGGGTCGCCGCGACGGAACCGTGGGTGGCGGACGGATCGAGCGTCGGCTGGCGAGTCAGGGCCGGCGGCTACCAGCCCCGGGCCGCTGAGAGCAGGTGCTCACGCACCGCGTCGACGTGGGGCTGGCGCCCGGAGCCGGCCCGGGTCGCCAGGTAGAGGGTGTTGATGGGGGGCACCACCGGGTCCAGCAGGAGCACCAGCGAGCCGGCCGCGAGCTGCCCCGCGCACAGGTAGCGCGGCAGGACGGTGATGCCGGCTCCGGCCTCGGTGGCGGCCATGACGGCGCGCAGGTCCGGGACCACCACGCTGGCGTCGCCGCCGGGCCGGGCATCGAACACGCTGCGCCAGTAGCGGCGGATCAGCGGCAGGTCCTCGGCGTAGGCGACCAGCGGGACCCCGGCCAGGCGGGCCGGCCCTTCCCGGGCGAGCCTGGCGCGGTCGACCCGGGAGGCACGCGAGGGGGCGGCGACCAGGACCAGCTCCTCGTCGGTCAACGGCGCCGCGGTCACCCCGCGCACCCGCGGCCGGATGGTCGAGATGACCAGGTCGAAGCGCCCGGAGGGCAGGCCGTCGAGCAGGTCCTGGCTCAGGCCCAGGCTGGTGCGCAGCCGCAGCCCCCTGGTCACCAGCCCGGCCAGGGCGGGCAGCACCAGGGCTGCGGTCAGCTCCGCCGGACCGGCCAGGTGCACCGGCCTGGCCCAGGTCTCCGGTGAGGCGAGTCCGCGGTCCGCGACGGCCTCCAGGGCATCCAGCGGTGCCGCCACCTGCGCGGCCAGCTCCTCGGCGACCGTCGTCGGGGCGACCCCGCGGGGCAGCCTGACGAACAGCTGCTGGCCCAGCTGCTCCTCCAGCGCGCGCAGGTGCGCCGTCACCGTGGGCTGGGACAGCCCGGACTGCGCGGCGGCCCCGGTCAGCGTGCCGGCCCGGTAGACCGCCAGGAACGTTCGCAGCAGGTGCAGGTCCACGCCGGGTCCCTCCCTCGGACACCCATCAGGATCCTGATGGGTGTGATTGATCTGCCTGGTGGAGAGGCTATGGCAGTTCGGCCTACCGTGGTCCGTGGACGCGGGTCGAGACCGACCCGCCCGGACCAAGGAGGAGACACCGTGCCCGACACGAAGAAGATCCTGATCGCACTCACCAGCCACGAGGCGCTGGGCGACACCGGTCGGACCACGGGGTTCTACCTGTCGGAGGCGGCGCACCCGTGGAAGGTGTTCACCGAGGCCGGCTTCACCGTGGACCTCGTGTCGGTGGCCGGCGGCCAGCCTCCGGTCGACGGCAAGGACCTCGACGACCCGATCCAGGACGCCTTCCTCAAGGACCCGCAGGTCGCCGCCAAGCTGGCCTCGACGCCCCGCGCGGCGGAGGTCGCCGCGGCTGACTACGACGCGATCTTCTACGCCGGCGGCCACGGCGTGATGTGGGACTTCCCCCAGGACGCCGCCCTGGCCGGCCTGGCCCGGGACATCTACGAGGCCGGCGGCGTCGTCGCCGCGGTCTGCCACGGCCCCGCCGGCCTGGTCAACGTGACCCTGTCCGACGGCTCCCACCTCGTCGACGGCAAGGCCGTCGCCGGCTTCACCAACGAGGAGGAGGAGGCAGTCGGCCTCACCGACGTCGTGCCGTTCCTGCTGCAGAGCACCCTGGAGGAGCGCGGCGCCAAGCACAGCGGCGGCGCCGACTTCGAGGCCCACGTCGTCGTCGACGGGCGTCTGGCCACCGGGCAGAACCCGGCGTCGGCCACCGGCGTGGCCGAGGCCGTCGTCGACCTGCTCAAGGCCTGAGCGGTGGCCGGCACCACCCCCGGCCAGGTGGTCGTCATCGCCCGCTGGCTGCCCCGGCCCGGTGCCGAGTCAGCCGTCACGGAGGCGCTGCCCGCGCTGGTCCGCGCCTCTCGTGCCGAGCCCGGCTGCCTGGGCTACCAGGCGCTGCCCGACCCCGAGACCGGCGGCTTCCTGCTCCTCGAGCGCTACGCCGACGAGGCGGCGCTGGACGAGCACCGCGCGAGCGCGCACTTCCAGCAGCTGGTGCTGGGTCAGCTCGTGCCGCTGCTCGCCGAGCGCGACGTCACCGTCTGCACCACCACCTGAGCCCCGGTATGCCGGGTGGTCGCCTCCGCGGGGAGGTGACCACCCGGCTTACCCGTGTGTTCGGCACCGCGGCCCCGACCGGCGGCACCCCGCGCCTCAGCGGGCGAGCCGCGCATCCTCGTCCTTGACCCACATCCCGAGCAGCCCGCGGAAGTGGGCGAGGAACTGCTCCTGCTCGTGCGCGGGGTAGGTCGAGCGCACCGTCGAGGCGAGCAGGGTGTCGAAGTCCGGCGACTGCACCCACTCCAGGACCATCTCGTCGACGTCGGGCAGCGCGCTGCCGCAGAACTCCTGGTAGCGCACGGTGTCGAAGTGCTCGTCGGCCAGGCGTTGGTACTCCACGAGCCTGGCCTCGTAGCCCAGCAGCGGGTCGTCGGCGACGACGAACCACGGGTCGAGGTCGACCTGGGTGCGGGCCCGCCGCCCGGTGACCAGGCAGAACGCCGACCACTTCAGCAGCGCCTTCATCGCCCACGGGAAGTAGTAGTGCAGCGAGGTCACGGCCACGTCGGGACAGGCGTTGGCGTAGTCGATCGGGTAGACCACCCCGTCCTTGACGAGCATCTCGCAGGAGTTGAACTCCCACCGGAAGAACGCGTTGACGGTCTGCGCGATGGTCCGTACCTCGGCACCCACGGCGGGCGAGAGGAAGTCGTGCGACACGGCATACCGGTTGTGCATGGGCTCGTCCGGCCGGAAGTTCATCACCATCGTCTCGGGCCCGATGGTCAGCGCCCGGGCGAAGACGTCGAAGCCGTCGACCGCCTTCTGCAGGTGCATGAGCATCTCGCCCGAGTCGTCGTAGGCGCGGTGCAGGTCGCCCCGGTCGCGGATCATCGACACGCCGCGCCAGGCGCCACCGTCGAACGGCTTCATGAACAGCGGGTAGCCGACCGACTCCGCCACCGCATCGAGGTCGAACGCCTTGTTGTAGCGCGCCGAGGTGTAGGCCCAGCGGACGTTGTCGACCGGGTGCTTGTAGGGCACGAGCACGGTCTCGGGCACGTGCATGCCCAGGCGCATCAGGGCGCAGTAGGCCGAGTGCTTCTCCATGGCCTGGAACGTGAACGGCGAGTTCAGCAGGTAGACGTCGTCCATCAGCGCGACCTTCTTGAGCCACTCGCGCGGGTGGTAGTACCAGTGCGCCAGCCGGTCGATCACGAGGTCCTGGCGCGGGGTGTCGCGCAGGTTGAACGGCTCGATGGTGACCCGCTCGGTGGCGAAGGAGTGCTCCTGGCCACCCGGGTCACGCACCACCCCCAGCCGCCGGACCAGCGCCTCGAACGCCGTGGGCCAGTCCTCCTCCGCCCCCAGCAGCAGGCCGATCAGATGCGTCGTCGCGCTCCCCATGCCCTCTCCTCACACGAACCGCGGCAGGTGGTGTCCCAGCTGCCGTTGCCACCAGGGCCAGTCGTGGGCGCTGTCGCTGCCCCAGACGTCGAGCTGGTGGGTGATCCCTTTGTCCCGCAACAGCTCCCCGAAGCGCAGCGTGGACGGCAGCGCACCGGTCGGGTGGGTCTCCCACTGGCCCTCCCCGCAGACGAGCAGCACCGACAGCCGCGAGCGCAGCCAGTCCAGGTGCTCGCCGTGCAGGTGGGCGACGTAGTCGGTGGGGTTGGCGAAGTAGGCCTCCTGCCCCCGTTCCCCCCAGGCGTGCCACTGCCCGACGTCGTAGTTGCCGGACAGGCCGATCGCCAGCGGGGCGAGGTCGGCGCGCTGGAAGGCGAAGTGCACCGCGTGGTAGGCCCCCATCGACGCCCCGAGAGTGATGAGGTCGTGCCGGCCGCCGAGCTGGTCGAAGACCCACGGCACGGCGGCCTGCTCCAGCCAGGCGTGGTAGGCCCCGTGCCGCCGGGCTCGCTCCTCCAGCGACAGCGACCCGTCGGACCAGGTCAGCGCGTCGAGGGAGTCCACGCAGAAGAACGACACCCGGCCGGCGTCGAGCAGCCACTGGACCGGCTCCAGCATGCCGCGCTCGGCGAAGTCCTCGGCCCGGCCGCCCTCGCTGGGGAAGACCAGCACCGGCCGGCCCCAGTGGCCATGGCGGACCAGCCCGAGACGGCGGTCCGTGCCCGGGACGGCGAGCTCCACCCGGCCGTCCTGCATGACCTCATCCTCGCGAGATCCAGCAATCCCGCAAGACGTCGGTGAGGTGGGGGTCCAGCGCGTCGCGCCAGGCGGTGTAGTTGTGCAGGTCGGGCACCTCGGCGTGGCGGACCGTGTGCCCCGCCCGGGCGAGGGCCGCCGCCATGGCCCGGTTGTTGGGCGCGTTCTCCTCCAGCGCCCCGCAGGTCAGGCCCACCACGAGCGGGTGGTCGGTATGCCGGGTGCCCAGCACCGCGCGCACCTGGTCCACGATCCGGGGGAACCACGGGAAGTCCTGCTCCATCCCGTCGAGCTCGGCCTGGAAGAAGGAGCCGGACTGGGCGAACACCGCACCGACCGCCGGGGCTCGCAGGGCGGCGAGCAGCGAGGTCAGCCCGCCGAGGCTGGCGCCCATGAGCGCCACCGGGGCGGACACGGCATACCGGCGGGCCAGGGTGGTGAGCACCGGGCCGGTGAGGGTGCGCAGGTACCGCGGCGACCCGGAGTACCACGGGCTGCGCTGCACCGGCTGGAGCAGTGCGACGCGGTGCCGCGGCAGCACCGCGTCGGCGACCTGCACCGCGCAGAACCGGGTCAGTGCGGCCAGCTGGTCGTACTCCGGCCCGTCCTGCACCGCGAGCAGCGGCAGCGGCTCGGCGTCCCCGGCGTCGGCCGGCGACCACACCGTGACCGGGACCGGGTCGGCGGTCTCCCCCGACACCTCGAAGGCGTCGAACCGCCCGGGCACCCCGTCCCGCGCCAGCCACGCCGGCGGGAGGTAGCCCGGCAGCTCGACGACCGAGCGGGCGCCGAACGCCGACTCGACCCGGGCCGGGTTGGCCGGGTCGGTCTGCGTGGCCACCCCGTCGGGGCCGGTCACCGTGAAGGTGTACTCCAGCCGCTGCAGGTCCGGCCGGGGCAGGCGCAGCTCCCACCGCCCGTCCCGGCGCACCAGGTCGCGCGTGCGGGCCGGCAGCACCGAGTCGACGTCGAGCCGCACGGCCGAGAGCCGGTGCTCCGGGTCGGGCAGGCGGAAGCGGATCCAGCGGTCGAGGACCTTGGGCGGGTCCGCCGCGCGCCGGGCGGCAGGGGTCACCGGGAGTGGCTCAGAACAGCGCGCTCATGAGGGCGCCGCGGGCCTTGCGCACCCGCTCGTCGTGGGTGCCCACCACCTCGAACAGCTCGAGGAGGTGCTCGCGCACGGCGTTGCGCTCGTCACCGGAGGTGACCCGGACGAGGTCGACCAGCCGGGCGAAGGCGTCCTCCACGTGACCGCCGAGCACGTCGAGGTCGGCCACCAGGGTCTGGGCGGCGACGTCCTCGGGAGCCGCCGCGGCCGCCGCGCGGGCCGCCTGCAGGTCGGCGCCGGCGGTGCGCCGCATGAGGTTGACCTGGGCCAGGCCGAGCTTGGCGTCGGCGTCGGCGGGGTTCTCCAGCAGGGCCTGCTCGTAGGCCGCCACGGCGGCGTCGAGGTCGTCGCGCTCGATGGCGTCGTAGGCCTCCTGGTGCAGCGGGGGCAGTGGGGCCTCCTGCGCCGGCTCGCCCTCGGGCGCCGGCTCCGACACCTCGACCCGCCCGGTCACGCCGTGCTGCACGGCGAGCTCGAGCAGCTTGCCGATGACCGCCTCGACCTGCTCGCGCGGCTGCACGCCGGCGAACAGCGGCACGGGCTGGCCCTGGACGAGGCCGAGGGCGACCGGCACAGTCTGGACCTGGACCGCCTGCATCAGCGCGCCGGCCAGCCCCGGGCTCGCGTCGGCGTCGACGGAGACCATGCGGAAGCGGCCCTCGGAGGCGCGGGCCACCGACTCCACGAGGTCGGCGAACTCGGCGGTCTCCGGCATGGAGGACGACCACAGGATGACCACGGCCGGCACGGTGACCGAGCCGTTGACCACGGCGGTGAAGGAGTCCTCGGTGGCCTCCACCCGCAGCCCGTCGCCGCCGCGCGCCGGGCCGCCGCCGGGCGCACCCCCGGCGGGGCCGCCCTGCGCCGGGGTCGCCGGCCGGGCGAGGGAGGACAGGTCCACGGCGCCGCGCAGGGCCGCGGCGTTGAAGGGCTGCGAAGTCATGCCGGCATTCTCCCTGATCGGCAGGCGTCGTGGGTCAGGACCCCGAGGCCGAGACGAGGTGCTCGGTCGCGCCGACCAGCGTGGCCTGGCCCGATCCCCTGGGGACGGCGAAGACGACCATCTCCAGGGTGCGCATCGTCGCCTTGCTGGCCAGCTTGGTCTTGCCCGGCACCAGCGTCGTGAACTGCTTGGGCGCGGTCAGCGAGCTGCCCGCCTTCTTCACGGTGAAGGTGTCGGTGCGCTCCAGCACCCCGAAGACCAGGGCGCCGCCGCCGTCCTGCGCGATGGCGTAGACCGAGTCCGGCTGCACCGTGTGCGTCTGCGTGAACGCCGCGTACTTCGACACGTCGGACGCCTGCTGGGCGGCCCCGGCGCGCACCTGGGTGGCGAACCGGTCGTCGGTGTACGGCGGGTTGGTCCCCTTCGCCGCGGGGAAGCTGAGCCCCTTGGCGTAGTCCGTCAGCAGGCTCTGGGGCGAGACGGCCAGGCCCTTGCCGTCGGTGACCAGGCGGGAGCCGCTGGCCAGGGAGGTGAAGGACCGCACGCTGGAGCCCGGGAGCATGGTGGCCGACTCGGCGATGCGGTACGGCGTGCGCGCGTCCGGGGAGGTGAGCACGTGCAGCACCGGCAGGCCGCCCTTGTCCGGAACCGTCTGGACGACGATGACCCGGGGGAAGCCCTCGCCCCGCGGCAGCGCCAGGATCCGGGGCTGCTCGGGGGCGATGGCCGGCGAGTTGCCGCCCACCTGCGGGGCGACGCTGGCGAGGCGCGCATCGGCCACGGCGGCGGTGAGGGCGTTGCCGCTGTAGGCGACGGCCCGGGCCGCCTTGACGTCGCCGGAGCCGGAGCGGGACTGACCGGCCGCGGTGAACACGCGGTCGACGATCCCGCGCGCCTGTGCAGGGGTCACCGAGGCGATGTCGGTGACGGGCGCCGGCGCCTCGTGCACCCCGGCGATGGCCTTGCCGAGCCCACAGCCGGACAGGGACAGGCAGACGGCTGCCGCGGCAGTGATGGTCGCGATGCGGCGGTTCATGCGTCCACCTCCTCGGGGGCGCCGGGGTCGGGTCGGTCGGTCGTGATGACCACGGTGTCGTCGGTGTCCGCAGGGGCGGCACCGCCCGTGGTGCCGCCGCGCCGGAGGCGCTGGGGCAGCAGGTTGGGCCGGTGCTGGTGCCGGCTGCTGCGGCTGGTGGCGCCGGCCTGCGGTGCGGGGGCGGCGGTCAGGTCCTGCCAGAGGAAGAAGCCGGCACCCGCGGCGAGCAGCGCGCCGACGAGCAGCAGCAGCAGCGACAGGAAGAACCAGGTCTTGTGGTGCCAGGCGACCGTCACGTCCACGTCCGGCAGCGGGGCGCCGCCGGGGGCGGCGACGACCAGCGTCTCGGGGCCCTGCCCCTGGGCGACCACGACGCTGGCGGAGCCGCGCTCCTGCTGGCTCACCCGCCATACGTCGGCGGAGGTGACGTCCGGCATCGCGGTGGAGCCGGTCCGCGCGGAGGTCATCGACCCGGCAGGCCAGGAGACCCCCTTCACAGTGGTCCGCCGGGCGTCGCGCAGCACGGCCGCGGCGTCGGAGGCGCCGGCCAGGCCGACCCACAGCGGTCCGCCGTCCTTGCGGGAGACGGTCACCTCGGTCGGGACGTCGAGGGCGTTGAGGACCTTCGGCTCGATGGTGAGCGCCCCGGTCTGGGTCACGCGGGAGCCGAAGGTGGCTCCGCCGGACGGGCCGAGGGTCACGCACAGCCAGAGGCCGAGGATCGCGAGGACAGCGCCCACCACGGCCACCGAGAGGCCGAGGGCGCGTCGTGTCGCAGTGGTCACGATGTCGTCCTTCGTGTCGGGGAACGTGGTCGTGGCGCGCCCCCAGGCACCCGTTATCCGGTCCACCATGGCCCACCCGGGAGGCCGGACACAAATCCATCACGGTCGATCCGCAGCCACCGGTGGCATGATCACGGAATGCCTTCCGTCCCCATGTCGAGCACCAAGCGCCCGCCCGGCCGGCCGCGGCGCGCCGCCACGGAGCAGGCCATCGCCGACGCCGCGCGCGTCGTGCTGGCCCGGGAGGGCGTGGCCCGCATGTCGATCGAGCAGGTGGCCCAGGAGGCGGGTGTGGCCAAGACCACGGTCTACCGCCGGTGGCCGAGCAAGGTCGAGCTCGCAGTCGACGCGGTGGCGGCGACGTTCGACGCGATCACCCTGACCGACCAGGGGTCGCTGCTCGCCGACCTGCGCGAGGGCATCGGCCAGGCCGCGACCCTGCTGTCCGACCCCTCCATCAGCGGCGCGTATGCCGCGCTGCTGGCCGAGAGCGCGCGCGACCCGCACGGGGTCGGCACCCTGGTGCGCGGCACGCTGGCCGAGAAGCTGCACGGCATCGTCGGGGACTGCGTGCAGCGCGGCATCGCCCGCGGCGAGATCGACCCGGGGTCGGTCGACGTCGACCTGCTCGGCGACCTCGTCGTCGGGACGGTGCTGCACCGCGCCCTGATGACCGGGTCGGCCGACGCCGGCTTCGTCGAGGCGCTGATCGCCCTGCTCGCCGACGTCGCCGACGCCCGGGCTCAGAAGCGGGCCGGCTCGCGGTAGATCCCCCAGCGGTCGCGCAACGCGTTGCAGATCTCGCCCAGCGTGGCCTCGGCCCGCACGGCGTCCAGCATCGCCGGGATCATGTTGCCGTCGGACTCGGCGACCTCGAGCATCCGCGCCAGCGCCGCCGACACGGCCGCGTCGTCCCGGCCCGCCTTGCGCTCGGCGAGCACGCGCACCTGCTCGCGCTCGACCTCGTGGCTGACCCGCAGGATCTCCAGCTCGTGGCTGACCGACTCCGTGTGGCAGTTGACGCCGACGACCCGCTTGTCGCCCTTCTCCAGCGCCGTCTGGTACTGGAAGGCGGACTCGGCGATCTCGGACATGAACCAGCCGTCCTCGATGCCGCGCAGGATGCCGCTCGTCATGGGCCAGACGCCCCCGGTGGCGTGTCCGGTGCTGCGGCGCACCTGCTCGGTCAGGCCGGCGGTGTCGGCGGCGCGCAGGTCCGTCGCCCCCATCGAGAGGATCTTGTCGAAGATGGCCTCGGCCTCGGCCTCGATCTTGTCGGTGAGGGCCTCGACGTACCAGCTGCCACCGAGCGGGTCGGCGACGTTGACCACCCCGGTCTCCTCCATGATCACCTGCTGCGTGCGCAGCGCGATCTCGGCGGCCTGCTCGGTCGGCAGGGCGAGGGTCTCGTCGAGGGCGTTGGTGTGCAACGAGTTGGTGCCGCCCAGCACCGCGGCGAGCGCCTCGACGGCGGTGCGCACGACGTTGTTGTAGGGCTGCTGCGCGGTGAGCGAGACACCGGCGGTCTGGGTGTGGAAGCGCAGCCACTGCGCCTTGTCGCTGGTCGCGCCGTAGACGTCGCGCATCCACCGGGCCCAGATGCGCCGGGCCGCGCGGAACTTGGCGATCTCCTCGAAGAAGTCCAGGTGGCTGTCGAAGAAGAAGGACAGCCCGGGCGCGAAGGTGTTGACGTCCAGGCCGCGGGACAGGCCCAGCTCGACGTAGCCGAAGCCGTCGGCGAGGGTGAACGCCAGCTCCTGCGCGGCCGTGGAGCCGGCCTCGCGGATGTGGTAGCCGGAGACCGACAGCGGCTTGTAGGCCGGGATCTTCTCGGCGCAGTACTCCATGAGGTCGCCGATCAGGCGCAGGTGCGGCTCGGGGGCGAACAGCCACTCCTTCTGCGCGATGTACTCCTTGAAGATGTCGGTCTGCAGGGTGCCGTTGAGCACGCCGATGTCGACGCCCTGCCGCTCGGCGGCGACGAGGTACATGCAGAAGACGGGCACGGCCGGGCCGCTGATCGTCATCGAGGTGGTGACGTCACCGAGCGGGATGCCCTGGAACAGCACCTCCATGTCCGCGGCCGAGTCGATCGCCACGCCGCAGTGCCCGACCTCGCCGAGGGACAGCGGTTCGTCGGAGTCGCGGCCCATGAGCGTGGGCATGTCGAAGGCGACGGAAAGGCCGCCACCGCCGCGGGCCAGGATCATCTTGTAGCGCTCGTTGGTCTGCTCGGCGTTGCCGAAGCCGGCGAACTGCCGGATGGTCCACGCCCGGCCCCGGTAGCCCGTGGCGTGCAGGCCGCGGGTGAACGGGAACTCCCCCGGCCAGCCGATGCGGTCGAAATCAGGGTCCGCGCCGACCTGCTCCTGGCTCGGCCCGTAGACCGGGTCGACCGCCACGCCCGACAGCGTGGTGAAGTCCGCGTCGCGCACCAGCCCCCGGGCCTGGGCGGCGTCGTAGCGCTCCTGCCAGCGGGAACGGCCGGACCCGTGGTCGGACGGCATGGCGGAGGACGGCTGCGGGGAGGTCATGACCCCAATTTACTTGGACGTCCTAGTAGTTGTCACGGGGCCGACGGCCAGTCCAGGACAGGTATGACGAGTGGTCGCCCCGCCGTTGCGCAAGACAGGGCTGCGATCGCCCGGCGATACGCGGCCCGCAGCGGCCATATCGTGCGCAAAGGGGCTACTCGTGGAAGTCGCCGGCTGCGACGCGCACCTTGCGCAGCAGCCGGAACAGCTCCTCGTGCTCGGCGGGGGTGAGCGCTCCCAGGCCGAAGCCGGCGGCGACCAGGTCGGTCGTCGCCGCCTCCATCACCTCGCGTCCGGCGTCGCTGATGACGGCGAGGGTGCCGCGGCCGTCCTCGGGGTTGGGCCGGCGCTCGACGAAGCCCTGGGCGGCCAGCCGCTGGATGATGTTGGTGGCGCTGGTCGGGTGGACCATGAGCCGCTCCCCCACCTTGCTCATGGGCAGCTGGCCGTGGCGGCTGAAGACCAGCAGCACCAGCGCCTCGTAGCGGGCGAACGTCAGCCCGTGCCGCCCGACGATGGCGTCGAAGTCGCCGATGAGCAGCTGTTGCACGCGCATCACCGAGGTCGCCGAGGCCATCGCCGCCACCTGCGAGCGGCCGCCCCAGCGGGCGCGCCAGAGCTCGGCGGCCCGGCGGATCGGGTCGAAGGGCAACGAGACTCGGGTGGGCACGGCCACACGCTAGTGGGCGGGGGCGGCCGCTCCCCGGACCATCCGGATCTCGGGCGCCCCCGTGCCCTCGTGGACCTTGGCGGCCCCGTCGGGGGCGAACCCGTGCCGGCGGTAGAACGCCTGCGCCCGCGCGTTGTCCACCAGCACCCACAGCGAGGCCGGCCGGTCACCGACCACGGCCGCCACCAGCTCGTCGGCCAGCCCGGTCCCGTGGTGGGCCGCCAGGACGTTGATCGCGTAGAGCTCCCACACCGTCGGAGCGTCCTCGTCGCGGGTCGGCCCACCGGTGGCCAGGCCGACGATCTCCTCGTCCTCGCCCGCGGTCGCCACGGCGACCAGGGCCTCCGGCTCGTCCACCTCGAGGCGCAGCCGCCAGCGGTGGGCCGCGTCCTCGGCGCTGAGCGCGTCGAGGTAGTCCGCCGGCAGCAGCCCGGCGTAGGCCTCGCGCCAGATCGCGGTGTGCACCTGCCCCAGGGCCTCGGCGTCGCTCACGGCAGCCGGCCGCACGGCATACCCGCCCCTCACGACCCCTGCCCGGTATGCCGGGTGACCGCCTCCTCGAGGCGGGTCACCTTGGCCTCCAGCTCTCCGGTGAACCCGGGGCGGATGTCGGCCTTGAGCACCAGCGAGACCCGCGGGCCGTACTGCCCGACGGCGTCGCAGGCGCGGCGCACGACGTCCATGCACTCCTCCCAGCTGCCCTCGATGGTGGTGAACATCGAGTCGGTCCGGTTGGGCAGGCCGGAGTCGCGCACGACGGCCACCGCCGCGGCGACGGCGTCACTGACGGAGCCGGTGCTGTCGGCGGGGTCGGACGAGCCGGACGGGGCGACGGAGAAGGCGACGAGCATGGGCCGATCCTAGGTGCGTCGGGGTGGGAGGAGGCTCACCGCGGAGCGCGGACCACGGTCATGACGCCTTCGTGCAGCGCGAGCTCGGCGTCGGAGGCAGCCGCCGCCTCCGGGTCGTGGGTGGACATGATGACCACGGCACCGCGCCGGGCCTCCGCCCGCAGCAGGGCGACCACCCGCTCCCGGTTGCCGGCGTCGACGTCGCTGGTCGGTTCGTCGGCCAGGATCACGGCGGCGCGCTGGGCGAGGGCCCGGGCGACCGCCACGCGTTGCTGCTGGCCGCCGGAGAGCTCCTCGACCAGGTGGCGGCCGGACTCGCCCAGCCCGGTGGACTCCAGCGCCGCGCCGGCCTGCTCCCACGCCTCCCCGGCGGGCACGCCGGCGGCGAGCAGCGGCACCACGACGTTCTCCTCGGCGCTGAGCATCGTGGCCAGGCCGTTGCCCTGCGGCACGAGGGAGACCCCCAGCCGCACCGCCTCCTCGTGGCCGGTCACCGGCTGGTCGCCGACGTGCACCGTGCCGGCGGCGAGCGGCTGCGCGCCGCAGATCGCCCACAGCAGGGAGGACTTGCCGGCACCCGAGGGACCGGTGACCGCGAGCAGGGTGCCGGGGTGCACGGTGAACGACACGTCGTGCAGCGCCGGCTCCCCGTCGTAGGCCACGCACACGCCCTCGACCCGCACCGTCGGTGCGCTCATGACCGGTCCTCCTGACCCTGGGGCAGCAGCTGGATGGTGCCGTCCTCGAGGTGGACGCGCACCAGCGTCCCCGGCGGCAGGATCTCGAGCACGTGGGGTGGCAGGGGCAGGGCACCGTCCGCGGACACCACGGCGTACTCCTCGCCGTCGCGGCCCTCTCCCCCGATGCGCCCGTCACGGATGGTCACCGTGCGCCGCATCGCGGCGGCGACCTCGGGGTCGTGGGTGACCAGGACGACGGTGGTGCCGAACTCGCGGTTGACCCGGGCGAGGGTGTCGAGCACGGTGCCCCGCGCCTCGTGGTCGAGCTGGCTGGTCGGCTCGTCCGCCAGCAGCAGCCCCGGCAGCGTGGCGACGGCGACACCGACCGCGAGGAGCTGCAGGTGGCCGGGCGTGAGCCCCGCCAGCGGCCGCCTGGCGTGGCGGTGCATCCCGACGAGCTCGAGCACCTCCGCCGGGCTGGGCAACGAGGAGACCCCCTGGCGCCGCGCGGCCCCCTGGGCGAACTCGACGTTCTGCACCGGGGTCAGGTAGGGCAGCAGGTTGCGGGCGGCGCCCTGCAGCACCAGGCCGATGTCGCGGGCCCGCAGATCGTCCAGCGCGGGCTCGGGCAGGGCCGACAGCTCGTGCTCGCCCACGTGGATCTTGCCCGCGCTCGGGCGCAGCAGCCCGCCGAAGAGGCTCAGCAGGGTGGACTTGCCCGAGCCCGAGGGGCCGAGGAGGCCGACCATGTCGCCCGCCTCGACACTGAGGTCGACCCCGGCGAGGGCCGCCACGTCGTGGCCGTCGGCGCGGTAGATGTGGACCAGCCCCGTGGTCCGCACCGGCATGCCGCGGTTCACCGGCCCGTTCACAGCACCTCCCGGACCCGGTCGAGGGTGGCGCGCGTGGACAGGCCCTGACCCACCCGCACCGCGACGACGAGGAGGACCACCAGGGCCACGGCGGCAGCGGCGAGCACCGCCGGCCAGGACGAGCCCGACGGCGGCAGTGGCAGGCGGGGAGGCGTGGTGAACAGCGGGATGATCGGCAGGGCCAGCGCCGCGCCGGCCACGCCGCACACCGCGCCGGCCAGCACCGCCGGCACCACGACCAGCACCTGCTCGCCGACCGCGACGCGGCGCAGGTCCTGCCGGCCCAGCCCGACCAGGCGCAGGGCGGCGTGGTCGCGCGCCCGCAGCCGCCAGGACGTGGCGACGACCACGACGACGACCAGGCCCGCCATCAGCAGGGCCGCGATGCCCACGACCAGGGCCAGCTGGAGCCCCCACGCCGACGCCGACCCGGCGTAGTCCCCGGCGACGCCATCGGTCGTCGTGACGCCCTCCACCTGCACGCCGCCGTGCCGCAGCGCGGTGCTGACCCGCTCGACCAGGGCCGGGTCGGACCGCGCGAGCCACACCTGCACCGTCGCCAGCGAGTCCAGCGTCCCGCCCTCGCGCTGGAGCGTGTCCAGGTTGACCAGGACGGTGTTGGGCGTGCCGCCCGGCGCCAGCGGGACGTGCCCGACGACCTGCATCTGGCGCGCCTGCCCGTCGAGCCCCGGCGAGGCGAACGTCCCCCGGTCCGACCCCGACGGCAGGGACCCGGCGAGCAGTGCCGGCATGCTCACCGGCGTCGACGCGTGCTGGAGGGCGACCTCCTGGGAGGCGGCGTCGGAGTAGCGGACCCGCAGCGAGGACCCGTCCGCGGTGGCGGTGATGTCGTCCGGTCCGGGGCTGGAGTTGTCACCGGGCAGCCACGTCCCGTCGCCGCCCCAGGGCGCCGTGGAGCCGTCCACGCCGAGCGGGCCGAGGACGAACGAGCCCGCCGTGACCGCGTAACGGGAGGCCGGCGCGTCGACCGTGACGGCCGCGAGGCGGCACCCCTTGGCGCAGCTGACCGGGGCCGACACGGTGTGGGGCGCCGTGGCCCCGAACGGGATGGGGCCGAGGTCCAGGCTGCTGCGCGAGCCGTCGGCGAGGACGAGCTGCATCCCCAGCCGCGGGAGCCGCTGGGACAGGGGCAGCCCGTCGGTCGGCGCCCCCGGGGGGTCGGTGGCGACGCTCTCGCCGGTGACGGTCAGATGCAGCTGCCCGCCGGTGAGCACCAGGGGCGCGACGGCCGGCGCCGCGAGCCGCGCCCACGGGAGTGCCGCCGCGTCCTGCCCCGGGAACTGGGCGATCCGCGCGAACTGGTCCGGGACGACCGCCTGGGTCGTCGTGCTGCCCTCGCCGACGGTCCCCACCCGCACCACCGGGGTGGCGAGGCGCCCGGTGGCGTCGACCGTGGCCAGGGCCGAGCGCACCGCCGGCACCGAGCCGGTGAGGACGTCGATCACCGCGGGCGCGCCCACCTCGGCCATCGCGCGGGCCCGCCGGCCCTGCTCCCCCACCACGAGGGCGTCGCTGGCGAAGACCACGAGGGCCGTGGCCACGGTGATGGTGGTGACGACCCGGCGCACCGCCGGACGCCGGGCGATCTGCAGGGCGGTGAGCCCGCGCCGCACCCGGCCGCGCGCAAGGGCCCGCCGGCCGGCCGCCGCCGTCACGGGCACCAGGACGTGGGCGAACAGCAGGCCGACGGCCAGCGCCAGCAGCGCGGGTGTGGCCAGGGCCAGCGGGCCGGACAGGTTGCCACTCACCAGGGCCAGCACGCCGGCTGCGGCGAGGGCGAGCACCGCGGCGTCGGCGACCCCCAGCGCCCAGCCGTGCCGACGGGCGGGGACCCGGCGCAGCAGGGCCACGATCGGCTCACGGGTGGCGGTGCGGGTGGCGAGCAGGACCGCGAGGAGGGACACCACGGCTGCCACGAGCGCGGCGAGGGGCGCGCCGGCGGGGAGCTCGAACGGCACGCCCGGGACGAGCCACACCTGTCTCGCGAGCACGCTGAGTCCGATGGCGAGGACGAAGCCGACGGGAACGCCGGCGAGCACCATCGCCCCGAGCTCACCGAACAGCAGGCGCCGCGCCCCGCCGGGACCTCGCCCGCGCAGCCGGGCCAGCGCCACCTCGGGGCGACGCTGCTCGATGGCTGCCACGAGGACGAGCCACAGCACCACCAGGGCCAGCATCCCGAGCTGGGCCATGAGCAGCGGCACGATCACGGCCGCCTGCCGGCGGCCGGTGGCGACGTCGGCCGCGATCGCGGGCAGGCCGGACCTCGCGGTGACGGACTTGCCGTTGCCCAGGGCCGCGGCCTGGACACCGGTCACCGCCCGGGCGACCCCGGGCAGCTCGTCGGCGCCGACCGCCGGCTCGCGCAGCGGCAGGTCGACCTCGTTGGCCGGAGCCATCCAGCCCTTGGTCGGGTCGGTCGTGCCGTCAGAGGGGATGTACCTCCCGTCGGGGCCCGGCCCGCCGGCGGTGGGGCTGTCGCCGGTCATCGTCGCGGCGGCGGTGACCCACGTGTCCAGCGACTCCTGGCCGGTGAACGGGTCGGAGGTCCCGGCGCGGCCGCCGAGCAGCTGGCCGAACCAGTACTCCCCGGGCTGCTGCCGATAGGTCCCGGTGACGGTCAGCAGCTTGTGCGGGGCGTCCCGGCCGACGACCCCAGGCACGACCTCGGTGACCAGCAGCCGCTGGCCCAGGTGCCACGAGCGAAGCGTGGCGTCCGCTGCGGTCACCGCCACCTCGCCCCGCGCGGTCGGGCACCGGCCGGACACCACGGTGATGTGCGCGCAGATGTCGGTCCGGGTCGTGAGGAAGCCGGTCGGCGCGCCGGCCATGCTGTCGTCCCCGAGGTCCAGGCGCACGGTCGTGCTGGCCAGCGGCGGTCTGGAGGCCCGCGCCAGGGATGCCGGCACGAGGGCGGTCAGCTCCTGCACGGACATCCGCCGGCTGGTGTCCCGACCCGTCGAGGACGTCAGCACCAGCCCGGTCGTGGAGTCCGGGGCGCGGTCGAGCGCCCTGCGGACCAGCGCCTGGTCCAGTGCCCGCTCATACAGCGGGGCGAAGCACAGGCACACGGTGATCAGGGCGGCCAGGCCGGCGATGACCAGTCCCTGCGCCCGCCGGTACCTCATGGCAGCCCACATGTCGTCCTTCTTCCTTGGTCAGTCCACGTCCCAGCGGAAGAACCGCGAGGCGATGAACGTGACGACGGCCGCGAAGCCGAGCAGGATCGCCATCGGCGCCACGATCGAGCCGGCGCCCTGACCGCGGGCGAGGACGCCGATCATGGCGTCGTTCATGTGCCGCAGCGGCATCACCTGGCTGACCGTCTGCAGCCACGACGGCGCCTGCGAGATGTCGAAGAACGTGCCGGACAGGAACGACATCGGCAGCACGATGAAGTTGGCCAGGGCGCTGGCGGCCTCCTCGGTCTTGGCGATCGAGCCCACGAGCAGCCCGATCGACAGGAACGCCAGGGTGCCCGCGACGAGCAGCGGGACGCACAGCCAGGCCGAGCCGTCGAGGCGCAGCCCGTAGACCGGCAGGGAGGCGATGACGAAGAACAGCGCCGCCTGGGCGAACGCGGTCAGCAGCGAGACCCCCACCCGCGCCCCGACGATGGCCGAGACCGGCACAGGCGCCAGCCGCAGCTTGCGCAGCACCTGCCGGCGTCGCCAGCCCACGATCGTCATGGACGCCCCGAACGCCGCCGAGAAGGCGATGCCCCACGACAGCAACCCCGGCGTGAGGAACTGGATCGGCTTGAGCTCGGCGTTCTCCACCTGCTGGGACACCAGCGTCGTCCTCGGCGGCTGGCCGGTGGCGGCGACGTTGCTGCGGTCGACGACGGCGCCCAGGATCCCCTGGATCGTGGCCGCCTTGACCCGGTCGCTCGCCGCGTAGCGCAGCTCGACCGTGCCGCCCTGCTGGCGCACCACCGCCGGGATGTCGCCGTTGCGAACGGCGGCGACGGCCTTGTCCCACGTCGGGAAGGTCTTCGTCGCGAACACGTCCTTGGGCAGCTGCTGGACCAGGGCCCCGGTGCCGACCACGCCGAGGTCCTGCCGGCTCGCCTTGTCGTCGCTGAAGACCAGGCCGAAGACGACGAGGAACATCAGCGGGAAGAAGAACGTGAAGAACAGCGCGGTGCGGTCCCGCATGAAGCCGCGCAGCATGGCCAGCCCCAGCGTGCGCAGCTGGTGCCAGGTCGACGGCGCGTATGCCGTGTGGCCCGCCTGGACGTCCGGTGGGGCGGGCGCGGTGGTGGTCATGCGCGGTACTCCCGTCCGGTCAGGTGCAGGAAGACGTCCTCGAGGGTGGCCGTGCGGACGCTCACCCCGTCGAGGCGGTGGCGCTCGGCGAGCGCCTGGATGAGGGTCGCGGGGTTGCGGGTGGCGATCACCGTCTCGCCCTGGCCGGCACGGACCTCGTCGGCACCGGGCAGCTGGCGCGCCTCGGCCTCGGGCAGGCCGGCCTCCGGCAGCGCCACCCGGGTCGCGGCGTGCAGGCCGCGGACCAGCGCGGCCGGGGTGTCCAGGGCCAGGACGCGCCCGGCGTCCATGATCGCGACCCGGTCGCACAGCGCCTCGGCCTCGTCGAGGTAGTGGGTGGTGTAGACGACGGTGGTGCCCCGCTGCTGGATCAGCCGCAGCAGGTCCCACAGGTTGCGCCGGGCCTGCGGGTCCAGTGCCGCGGTGGGCTCGTCGAGGAAGACGACCTCCGGCTCGTGCACCAGGGCGCAGGCGATCGAGAGCCGCTGCCGCTGGCCGCCGGAGAGCTTCTCGTCGCGGGTGTCGGCCTTGTCCGTCAGGCCGACGACTTCGAGCATCTCGTCGGCCCGGGAGGCCGGGACGCCGTAGAGCGAGCCGAAGGAGCGGATCTGCTCACGCGCCGTGAGCTTGTCGAAGAAGGCCGAGGCCTGCAGCTGCACGCCCAGCCGGGGCAGCAGGCGCGGGTTGCGCGGCCAGGGGCTCTCCCCCAGCACGCTGACCCGACCGGCGTCCGGCTCGCGGATGCCCTCGACCATCTCCAGCGTGGTCGTCTTGCCGGCGCCGTTGGGCCCGAGGATGCCGAAGAACTCCCCCCGCCGGACGCTGAAGGACACCCCGTCCACGGCCGTGGTGTCGCCGTACCGCTTGACGAGGTCCTCGACCTCGATCGCGGTGGCCGCGCCGGCGCGCGGCCGGTCCATCAATCCGGCCCCCGGTTCCGTCATGGGCCCGACCCTAGGGCCCAGACACGCGCGCCAGCAGGTCATTTGTCAGGTTCCGATCGGGCCGTCGACGTAGGCTCGACCCGTGGCCAGAGGACCCCTGCGGCACTTCGACTGGAACCTGCGCTCCTGCGGGCGGCACGGCCATGAGACGTATGCCCCCGACGAGGAGGCCCTGGCGCAGCGCCTCCACGCGTCGACGCCGGCAGGGGACGCGTGGCGGTGCCTGCGCTGCGGGGACTGGGTCCTGGGCGAGCCCCGCCACCGCGGCCCCGCCGACCAGGCGCCGATCGTCCTGCGTGGCAGGGCCCTGCGGGACGCGTTCGTGCTGCGATTCCTGGCCCTCGAGCGGGCGCTCCGTGGGCTGCTGCTGGTCGCCCTGGCCTACGGCGTCTGGCGCTTCGACGGCTCACGCCTGGCCCTGCAGAAGGTCTTCGACTCCTACCTGCCGACGCTGCGCCCGCTGGCCGACCGGCTGGGGGTGGACCTGCAGAACGCCGGCCCGGTGCACCTGATCCAGCGGGCGTTCGCCGCCTCGCACTCGACGCTGCTGCTCGTCGCCCTCGGCGTCCTGGCCTACGGGGCGCTCGAGCTCCTGGAGGCCGTTGGCCTGTGGCTGATGAAGCGCTGGGGCGAGTACGTCGCGGTCGTCGGCACCGCGGTGTTCATCCCGCTGGAGGTCTACGAGCTGGTCGAGAAGGTCACGTGGCTGCGGATCGCCGCGTTCGCGCTGAACGTCTTCGCCGTCGTCTACATCCTGTGGACCAAGCGCCTGTTCGGCGTCCGCGGTGGACGAGCAGCCTTCGACGCCGAGCGCCACGGCGAGTCGCTGCTGGAGGTCGAGCGGGCCGCGGCGCGGGGCGAGACGGCCGTGGCGGCCCACTGACGGCCGATGGTCAGGACAGCGTGCTGGCGATGAACCACGCCCGACGTACCGGCACCGGCGTTGGCGCCGGGTACCTCACGTCGGGGTTGCCGACGAGACCACGACGCACCGTCCAGGTCGGCGCGTCCATGTCCACAGCGGAGGCTCCGGAGGGTGCGAGCAGCACCCAGGTCGTGGTGCCCGGGCCGCTGCCGCCGTGCAGGGCCGCGCACGAACTCACACACCCGTAGGCCCCCGTGAGTCCGTCGGCGCGACCTCCCCACGCACCCCCGGTGCGCAGGGACCACCGCGTCCCGTCGACGAGCTCGAGCCCCAGCGGGACCGGGCGGGCCGGGGCGTGCGTCACCGGCCGAAGGTTCGCGGCGGGAATCCGGAAAAGCCTCCTGTCCCAGGCGTCCGCTGCGCAGACCAGGTGGCCGTCGGCTCGCGGGGCCCAGCAGGCGACGGCTCCAGCGGCGGTGGAGCCGCACGCATGAGTGCCACCACTCCGCGCCGCCGGCGACCCGGTGTCGAAGCGGCAGTCGGCCGGAGGCGACTGGGGCCCGTTGTGCACGGTCCAGCCCGGCAGCAGGGTGCCGTCGCGCCTGAACGGGTCAAGGACGACCACGTCGGTGGCCGCCCCTGTCTTCCCCGGCGGCGAACCGGGGACAGCCCCGGCCGTGGAAGGGGGCACCGGCCGGGTGGTCGAGGTCGCCGCCGATGTCGGGCTGACAACCGGCCGAGGGGAGGTCTGCGCCGGGGTCGTGGGCCTCTGCGCACAGGCGGTGGGGCCGCCGGCGACGGCTCCGATCAGCGCCAACGACACGACCACAGAACGCGTGACCCCCAACGACGGCCCCCTTGCTCGCGATCCGACACGAACAGTGTGGCGCAGTCACACGTCCCGCCCCAGTCAGAGCTCGAGCCGCCGCTGGAACTCCGGGAGCAGCTCGACGACCCGGAAGCCGAGCGCCTCGTTGATGCCGATCATGTGCGCGTTGACATCGGCGTTGCCGGTGTGGACCAGGCGAGCCCCCGGCCAGGACCGTTGCAGGGCCTGCAGGTTGCCGACCTTCAGGCCCAGGCCCAGCCGGTGCCCCCGGTGGTCGCGGCGGACCATGGTGCCCCACTGGTGCACGTGCTCCGGCTCGTCCGGGGTCACGGCGAGGTCGGTGTAGGCGACCACCTCACCGCCCGGTGCCATCGCCAGCGTGGTCAGCCGCACCCGGCCCTGCTCGCGCAGCCGCACCTCCCGCTCCCGGTACAGCTCCGGCGTCTCCGCCTCGGGCTCGTAGTCGATCTCGCCCGTGGGCGCGTCGACCGCGAGGTGGTTGCGCACGTGGCACAGGGAGGGCAGCAGCTCCTCGGGCACGTCCCCGGCGAACGTCTCCAGCCGGTATGCCGTGTGGCGGGGTGCCGCCGCGGCGGCAAGCTCGTCCAGGCGCCGGTCCGCGACGGGCAGGTCGAGGACCCGGTGGACCTCGGTGCTGGCCAGGCGGAAGCCGTGACGCTCGGCGAAGCGGCGGTAGCCGTGGTCGGCGGCCGCGGCCTCGGGGTAGGCCGACTCGGTGAGCAGGACCGTGCGACCGGCCCCGGCACAGCAGGCGACGACCTGCTCGGCCAGGGCCGAGCCCACGCCCCGGCCGCGGTGCCGCGGGTCGACGCAGACCTGCAGCCAGCTCTTGTCGGTGTTGTCGACCAGTGACTCCCAGACCCACGCCATGCCGACGACGGCGTGCTCCTCCCAGGCCGCCCAGGCGCCCATCCACTCCCCCGGCGCAGGGTTGCGCAGGTCGACGGCGAGCTCCCGCAGCGGCCACGGCGGGGCGTACGGCCGCTCGAAGCGCAGGGCGGCGTCCAGGACCGCGTGGGCCTGGCCGAGCTCGGCGTCGTCGTGGACGTCCACCTGACGGATCAGCACGTCCTTCAGGCTAGGTTCGCCGGCCCGCCCGGCTCACCCGGTTTTCGCCCCCGGTCAGCGCAGGGAGTCGGCCACCTCGTCCTGGAAGGCCTGCAGCAGCGCCGGCGCGTCGGGGATGACCCGCTCGTCGCAGGCGAAGCCCACCACCACCGAGCCGGCGTAGCTGAAGATGCTGACCGAGATCGGCTGGTGCGAGGTGGACGGCGCCCAGGCCACCATCCCGGCCACCGGCGCTCCGGCGAAGGTGACCTGCTCGCGCGGGCCCGGCACGTTGGTGAGCACCCCCACCGACTGGTTGGCGACGAGGTCGGTGAGGAACCGCGCAACCGGGCGCGGGGTCTGGCTGCCCACCTGCTGCACGGCATACATCAGGGCCGCGGTGTGCGAGTCGCGCAACGAGCCGGTGCGGCGCTGGAGCAGCGCGATCCGCTCGGTCAACGGCTCCTGCCCCGAGGGCAGCTCCAGCGGGACCACCGCGAAGTGGTTGCCGAGGGTCTCGGGCAGGTTGTGGTCGAACGGCTTGAGGTTGACCGGCATGAGCCACGTCGTGGGGACCGGCTCCTCGCCACGGGCCGAGAGGTAGCGGGCAAGGGCTCCGGCCAGCCACGTGGTCAGCACGTCGTTGACGGTCCCCCCGGTCCGGCGGCCCACCTCCTTGACCCGATCCAGCGGCACCGGGTCGCCCCAGACCACGCTCTTGCGCTCCCCCAGCGGTCCCCGCCAGGCGGCCGGGACCTCGGCCGGCAGCGACAGCAGCGGGGTCACCGCCGCGACGGTGTGCCGGGCTCGGTCGGCCTGCACCAGGGCCTGCTCCGCTAGCCCTCCGGCGGCGTCGGCGAGGGGGCGCGCCAGCGGGCCGGCGACAGGGACCCGGTCGAGCACCGCGCCGGTGAGGGAGCGCAGGCCCCCGAGCAGCGAGGCCCCGGGCGCCGGAGAGGCCGCGCGGGGCGTCGTCGCCGCGGCCGGCTCCTGCCCGTCGAAGAGGCCGAGGGCGACCTGGGTCAGCCGGATCCCGTCGGCGATCGCGTGGTGCAGCCGGATGACGACGGCCGACCCGCCGTCGAGCTCGGGGACGACGTGGGCGCGCCAGAGCGGACGGTCGCCGGGCAGGGGCACGCCGCGCTGCTCGCTCAGGAACCGCTCGAGCCCGGCCATCCCCGGCTCCGGGAGGGTGGCCGGCAGGACGTGCCGGCCCAGGTCGAAGTCCGGGTCCGGCTCCCATGCCGCCCTCGCACCCAGCACCGGCGCGGGGACCGGACGGGACCGGAACGTCGGGAACCGGTCGACCATCCGCTCCCGCAGCGCCTCGCGGGCCTGCGCGAGGGTCACCGGCGTGGACGTCCAGAAGACGCAGTCGATGGTCATGAGGTTGTCGGGCCGGTCCATGTTCAGCCACAGCGTGTCCTGCACGGACATCCGACGGGTCATGACGTCACGTGAGCGCGGCGACGACCTGGTCGGCGGCGGCGTAGGGGTCGGTGCTGCCGTCGACGACCTGCGCGGCGAGCTCGTCGACGCCGTTGCCGTGGCGCAGGTCGCCCATCCGCTGGCGCAGGGCCTGCAGCGCGATCGCCTCGATCTCGTCGCCCGCGCGGCGCACCCGTCGCTCGCGCAACACCCCGGTGGACTCCATCCAGGCGAAGTGCTTGTCGATCGACTCCATGACCTCGTCGACACCTTCGCCTTGTGCCGCAACGGTCTTGACGACCGGGGGCCGCCACAGGTTGGGCTCGGTGCGGTCGCCGAGGCTGATCATGTGGCGGATGTCGCGCACCGTCGCGTCGGCGCCGTCGCGGTCGGCCTTGTTGACGACGAACAGGTCACCGATCTCCAGGATGCCGGCCTTGGCGGCCTGGATGCCGTCACCCATCCCGGGTGCCAGCAGCACGATGGTCGTGTCGGCCAGCCCGGCGACCTCGACCTCGCTCTGGCCCACCCCGACGGTCTCGACGAGGATCACCTCGCAGCCGGCGGCGTCCAGCACCCGCAGCGCCTGCGGGGTCGTCCACGACAGGCCGCCGAGGTGGCCGCGGCTGGCCATCGACCGGATGTAGACCTCGGGGTCGAGCGCATGGTCCTGCATGCGCACCCGGTCACCGAGCAGTGCCCCGCCGGAGAACGGCGAGGACGGGTCCACGGCGAGCACGCCCACCCGCTGCCCGCGGGCGCGGAAGGCCCCCACGAGCGCGTTGGTCGAGGTCGACTTGCCCACGCCGGGGCTGCCGGTGATCCCGATGACGTGCGCCCGGCCGGTGTGCGGGGCCAGGGCGGCCATCACCTCCCGCAGCGCGGGGTGGCCGTCCTCGACCAGGGAGATCAGCCGCGCGACGGCACGCGGCGAACCCGCCCTGGCCGACTCGACCAGGGCGGGCACGTCAACGGGGCGCGATGCCATGGGCTCGCTCTCTGTCGCGGGGGACTCAGGCCTGCGGGACGCGGACGATCAGGGCGTCGCCCTGCCCGCCGCCACCACACAGCGCCGCCGCGCCGACCCCGCCGCCGCGGCGCTTGAGCTCGAGGGCCAGGTGCAGCGCGATCCGCGCACCGGACATGCCGATCGGGTGGCCGAGGGCGATCGCCCCGCCGTTGACGTTGACGATCTCGGGGTCGATGCCCAGCTCCTGGGTGGAGGCCAGGCCGACCGCGGCGAACGCCTCGTTGATCTCGACCAGGTCGAGGTCGGCGGGCGTGATGCCCTCCTTCTCGCAGGCCAGCGCGATGGCCCGGGCCGGCTGGCTCTGCAGCGAGGAGTCGGGGCCGGCGACCACGCCGTGGGCACCGATCTCGGCGATCCAGGACAGGCCGAGCTCCTGGGCCTTGGCCCTGCTCATGACGACCACGGCGGCGGCGCCGTCGGAGATCTGCGAGGCGGAGCCGGCCGTGATCGTGCCGTCCTTGCTGAAGGCGGGACGCAGCTTGCCCAGGGACTCCGCGGTCGTGTCGGCCCGGATGCCCTCGTCGGACTTGAACTCGATCGGGTCGCCCTTGCGCTGCGGGATGGAGACCGGCACGACCTCGTCGTCGAACAGCCCGTCCTTCCAGGCCTTCGCCGCCAGCTGGTGGCTGCGGGCGGAGAACTCGTCCTGCTGCTCGCGGGTGAACTGCTGCTCACCGGTGTTGGCCTGCTCGGTCAGCAGCCCCATCGCCTGGTCGGTGAAGGCGTCCCACAGGCCGTCGAAGGCCATGTGGTCTCGCATGGTGACGTCGCCGTACTTGAAGCCCTCGCGCGACTTCTCGAGCAGGTGCGGGGCATTGGTCATCGACTCCTGGCCACCGGCCACGACGACCTCGAACTCGCCGGCGCGGATCAGCTGGTCGGCCAGCGCGATCGCGTCGATGCCGGAGAGGCAGACCTTGTTGATGGTCAGCGCCGGGACGGTCATCGGGATGCCGGCCTTGACCGCGGCCTGACGGGCGGGGATCTGGCCGGCGCCGGCCTGGAGCACCTGGCCCATGATCACGTAGTCGACCTGGTCACCGCTGACCCCGGCCTTGTCCAGCGCGCCCTTGATCGCGATCCCGCCGAGGTCCGCGCCCGAGAAGCCCTTCAGCGAGCCGAGCAGGCGACCCATCGGGGTCCGCGCGCCGGCGACGATGACTGAAGTGGGACGGTCCGTGCTCATGCCAAGCCTCCAACGCCAGGGGTGGTTTCAGCGTCACTCTAGCCCGCGCGATACCGCCGCGGACCGTGGTGAGGGCCACAGCCACGGCTGCTGTCCGCAGCCGGGGCGGCTGCCTAGTCTGGCGGGCATGTCAGCCCTCCCGACGCACCTGTTCACGGCCATCGACCACGTCGGCGTGGCCGTCCCCGACCTCGACGAGGCCATCGCGTTCTACCGCGACACCTACGGCATGGCGCTGGCCCACGAGGAGGTCAACGAGGAGCAGGGGGTGCGCGAGGCGATGATGGCCGTCGGCGAGTCCGGCTCCTGCATCCAGCTGCTCGCGCCGCTGTCCCCCGCCTCGACGATCGCCAAGTTCCTCGAGCGCTCCGGCCCGGGCATGCAGCAGCTCGCCTACCGGGTCGAGGACATCGACGCCGTATGCCGGGTGCTCCGGGAGCGTGGGCTGCGGCTGCTCTACGACGTGCCCAAGCGGGGGACGTCGAACAGCCGGGTCAACTTCATCCACCCCAAGGACGCCGGCGGCATCCTCGTCGAGCTGGTCGAGCCCGCGACGGGCTCCGGCCACTGACCGGACTCAGGCCCGGCCGGGGTTCGTCGTGCCGCGGTGGCGGTCCTGTGGCTGCTCTCCGACCGCGCCGGTCGGCAGCCCGGCCGCGGTGAGCACCACCAGGGCGGAGGTCCAGGCCAGCGGGGCCGGCCCGGCCGGCGCGCCACTGCCCAGCACCTTCTCGGGCAGGCTCCCCCAGGACGTGCGGTGCCCCTGCAGCCAGTCCATCCAGTGCTCGGCCAGCCGGGTGCGCCCGGTCATGGCCGCGGTGTAGGCCACCAGCGAGGTCTCCGGGGTCCACGAGATCCCGTCCTGCTTCCACGCCGTGCCGGGCGCCAGCCCCCCGGCCGGACGCAGGGCCTGCTCCTGGTAGTCGTTCCACCGCCGCTGCACGGCCGGTGTCGCGGTAGCGGCGAACGGTGGCATGAGGAAGCACACGGCGGCGTCGAGGCCGCCGTACTGCCCGAAGCGGTCGAAGCGGCCGCCGAACTGCGGCGCCAGCGCCGCAGCCAACCGGTCCGCCGCCGTGCCCGATCGCTGCGCGGCCGCGGTCTCCCCCAGGGAGGCATAGAGGCGATGGCTGGCTCGCAGGCCCGCCAGCAGCGGCGCGACCGTGCCCAGGGTGGTGCGCGACACCGGCACCTCCCAGTAGTCGGGCGAGGGCTGCGGCAGGCGTCGCCCATCGTCGGTGACGGCCAGGACGAAACGGGTCGAGTCGTCCAGCAGCGGTCGCAGCGACGCTGCGGTGGCGGAGCGGCCGCTGACCCGGGACACCTGCTCCAGGGACCAGAGCGCCCAACCCGCACCGTCGGACTGGCGAAGCCGCCGGTCGGGCGGGCCGCTGCCGTCGAGCAGGTAGCGGGCCTGGAAGCCGCCATCCGGCAGCTGCACGCGTTCCAGGAAGCGCAGCGCCTGCTCCGCGTCCCGCACGTGTCCGGCGTGGGCCAGCGCGGCGGCGACGAAGGCGGTGTCGCGTGGCCAGACGTAGTTCCACCCGTTGACCGGTCCGGCTGCGACGGCACCGTCCGGCCGGGTCAGGCGGTGCAGGTCGAGCAGCGCCGTGCGCACCATGGGCTGCCACCGTCGCCCCTCCCCGGGCACGGTGCCGCCGGCGAGCCACGCCTCGTCGCCGGCCGCGTCGTCGCCCGGGCGCCAGCCCCTGGTCCATCCCGGTCCCGTGGCCAGCCGCGGCTGTGCCGGCGCTGGTCCGGGGTTGAGGCCCACGAGAACGGCCGTCAGGAGCAGCGTGACCACGCCCGCTGCGGAGACCATGCCGCGCCTCACCCTGCCGCCCCCTTGAAACACTGGTTGATCTGTCCCGCCCCGGCGCCTCCGAGTCTGGCACCTCGCGGCATCGGCGTCGTGGCATTCCGGGCAGTTGACGGCTGGGGGTCGACGTGTCGCCCGTACGATCACTGTGTGGGGATGAGGCGACGAGACCTGCTGACCGGCGCCGGCGGAGCTGCCGCGGGGGCGTTGGGGCTGTTCGCGGCGGACCGCGCCGCCGCCGCCCCGGAGAGCGCGCACCTGCCGTTCTACGGCGGCTACGCCTCCGGCGTCCGGCCCGACCTGTCCGCCCCGCACGCCGCCTCAGGGGCCGTGGTCTGGTCCGGGCAGACCACGACGCGCCGGGTCGCGCTGACCTTTGACGACGGGCCCATGCCCGACTGGACCCCGCGCGTGCTCGAGGCGCTGGCCCGGCACGACGTCCCGGCGACGTTCTTCGTCAAGGGCATCAACGTGCGCCGGCACGGGGCCATCCACCGCGAGTCCGTCGGCCGGCACGAGATCGGCAACCACACCTGGGACCATCCCGACCTCGCGAGGCTCGACCACGCCGCCTGCACCGACCAGCTGAAGCGGACCACCGCCGAGATCGAGGACGCCTACGGGGTGCACCCGACCCTGTTCCGCCCGCCGTACGGGCACCTCGCCGGGTCCTCGCTGCTCGCCGCCGCCGAGCAGCGGCTCACCACGGTGCTCTGGAGCGCCCAGATGCGCGAGAACCTCTACGTCCAGCACCCCGAGGGCATCACCGGCTACATCCGCAGCGTGGTGCGCCCGGGGTCGGTGGTCCTCGCCCACGACACCGGTCCCGCGGACCGTCTGGTGACCGTCGACCACCTCGACGCGATCATCACCGGGCTGAAGGCCGACGGCTACGAGCTGACGACGGTCTCGGCCCTGTGCGGGCTGACCGGCTCCACCGCCCACGGCTGAGGAGGCGCGGGGCGGCGCCGGTGATGCAGGTCACCGTGTGGCCGGGCTCTCAGTCCCTGCCCAAGAGCGGCTACCCGACAGTAGTTTCGGCGCAGCCCACGCATGACCGCGAGCCGGTCTCCCCCACCTGAGGAGTACGACCATGCAGGCCATCCGCGACGCCATCCTCTCCGGCGACCGTTCGCAGGAGACCTTCGCCCACCTGGAGATCCCGCAGACCTACCGCGCCGTGACGGTGCACAAGGACGAGGTCGGGATGTTCGAGGGCCAGGCCAGCCGGGACAAGGACCCGCGCAAGAGCCTCCACCTGGACGAGGTGCCGGTGCCCGAGCTCGGCCCGGGCGAGGCGATCGTCGCCGTGATGGCCAGCGCCATCAACTACAACACCGTGTGGACCTCGATCTTCGAGCCGGTGTCGACCTTCGGCTTCCTCGAGCGCTACGGGCGCACCTCGCCGCTGGCCAAGCGGCACGACCTGCCGTACCACATCGTCGGCTCCGACCTGTCCGGCGTGGTCCTGCGCACCGGCCCCGGCGTGCACGCCTGGAAGCCCGGCGACGAGGTCGTCGCCCACTGCCTGTCCGTCGAGCTCGAGCACCCCGACGGCCACAACGACACGATGCTCGACCCGGAGCAGCGGATCTGGGGCTTCGAGACCAACTTCGGCGGCCTGGCCGAGCTGGCCCTGGTCAAGGCCAACCAGCTGATGCCCAAGCCCGACCACCTCACGTGGGAGGAGGCCGCCTCCCCCGGCCTGGTGAACAGCACGGCATACCGCCAGCTGGTCTCGCGCAACGGCGCGGGCATGAAGCTCGGTGACACCGTCCTGATCTGGGGCGCCAGCGGCGGCCTCGGCTCGTACGCGACGCAGATGGCCCTGGCCTCCGGCGCCACCCCGGTCTGCGTGGTCTCCAGCCCGGACAAGGCCGACATCTGCAAGGCGATGGGTGCCGAGCTGGTCATCGACCGCAACGCCGAGGGCTACCGGTTCTGGAAGGACGAGACGACCCAGGACCCGCGGGAGTGGAAGCGCTTCGGCGCCAAGATCCGCGAGCTCACCGGCGGCAAGGACCCCGACATCGTCTTCGAGCACCCGGGTCGGGAGACCTTCGGCGCCTCCGTGTACGTCGCGCGCAAGGGCGGCACGATCGTCACCTGCGCCTCGACGTCGGGCTTCATGCACGAGTACGACAACCGCTACCTGTGGATGAACCTCAAGCGGATCATCGGCTCGCACTTCGCCAACTACCGCGAGGCCTTCGAGGCCAACGACCTGATCAACCGCGGGCTCATCCACCCGACCCTGTCCAAGACGTACGCGCTGGAGGACGTGGGCCAGGCGGCGTACGACGTCCACCGCAACGCGCACCAGGGCAAGGTCGGCGTCTTGGCCCTCGCGCCGGAGCAGGGCCTGGGCGTCAGCAACCCCGCCAAGCGCGCTCCGCTGGAGGCCGCGATCAACCGGTTCCGCAACGCCTGAGCCGTCAGGCTCGATGTGCACGCACTGGACCTCCCGCGCCGACTAGGCTCGCCGCGGGAGGTCCAGTCATGTGGGAGCGGTGGTCCGAGTTCCGTCGGCGTCAGCGGGCAACGTTGCGTGAGAGCAACCGCCTGCCCGTGGTGATCGACGACGACACGACCTACGAGGACCCCGGCTGGACCGAGGCGGCCGAAGAGCCGGCGACCAACGGCCGCGGCACCACCGACGGTCAGGCCGCCGACGGACGGGCCACTGATGGACGGGCCACCGACGGCCAGGGCGCCGTGCCCGGGCCGACGCCCACGCCGGGGACGGGTCCCGCGCCGACCCCGCACGAGGCCCCGCCGCCGGCCCCGCGCCAGGCCCCGACGCAGGCGCTGCCGCAGTACGGCCTGGCCGGCCAGCCGCTGAACCGCCACTCCCCCTTCTACGTCGGCTTCGTCGGCGCGTTCGGGGTGCTCATCGCCTACGCCCTCTACAACGCCTTCCTGCAGCTGACGCAGGTCTTCACGCTGCTGCTGGTGGCCCTCTTCCTCACCCTGGCGCTGAACCCGCTGGTGGAGTGGCTGGTGCGCCGCGGGCTGCGCCGGGCGCTGGCTGTCACGGTGGTGTTCCTCGGCCTGGCCGCGGTCTTCGTCGCGGTGGGCTTCCTCGTGGTGCCGCCGGTCGCCGAGCAGGGCGGCGCCCTGGCCCAGAGCGCCCCGGACTACCTCAACAGCCTGCTGAACAACCGCGTCGTCAAGGACCTCGACAGCCACTACCACGTGGTCCAGAGCTTCCAGCACGAGTTCCAGAAGCGCGTCACCGACAGCAACTTCATGAGCCAGGTCTTCGGTGGCGTCCTCGGCGCCGGCCGGGCCGTGCTCACCGGCTTCTTCGCCTTCTTCACCGTGCTGATCCTGACGCTGTACTTCCTGGCGTCGCTGCCGCAGATCAAGCACGCGGCCTACGCGATGGTCCCGGCGAGCCGGCGCCCGCGCTTCATCTCGCTGTCCGAGGAGATCATGCGGCGGGTCGGCAGCTATGCCATCGGGCAGGTGGCGGTCGCGGCGGTCAACGCGATCTGCAGCTGGATCATGATGACGATCGTGGGCATCCCCTACGCGGCCGTCCTGGCGGTGGCCGTCGGCCTGCTCGGTCTCGTGCCGCTCGTCGGCGCGTCGCTGGGCGCGGCGGTGGTGTGCACCGTGGCCTTCTTCGACGAGCCGAAGAAGGCGATCATCGCCCTCGTCTACTACGTCGTCTACCAGCAGATCGAGAACTACGTGGTGGCGCCGCGGATCATGCAGCGCACCGTCTCGGTGCCCGGCGCGATCACGATCATCGCGGCCCTGGTCGGCGGCACCCTGCTGGGCATGCTCGGTGCGCTGCTGGCCATCCCGGTCGCCGCGGGCATGCTGCTCATCTACGAGGAGGTGCTGCTGCCCCGGCAGCGGCGTGCCTGAGCCCTCGTCACTCGCCCGGGCCGTGCCAGGTGTGCGGCAGCGGGACCCGGTCGGGGGCGACCACACCGACGATCTCGTCGAGCGCCCGTCGCACGTAGTTCTCCCCCACCCACAGGTGCTTGGCGCCGTCGACGCCGACCACCTTGGCCTGCGGCACGACGGCGAACCGCTCGGCCGCCTCGGCCGGCTGCAGGTAGTCGTCGTGCTCCGGCACGAGCGCCACCAGCGGCTTGCCGCCCTGCGCCCAGGCCTGCAGGTGCTCGGGCCGGCTGAACCGCAACGGCGGGCTGAGCAGGATCGCCCCCTCGACCGCCGGGTCGTTGCCGTACATCAGCGCCAGGTCGGTGCCGAAGGACCAGCCGACCAGCCAGCGGTGCGGCAGGTCGTGGAACTCGGCGTACTCGATGGCCGCGGCCACGTCGAAGCGCTCCCCCACCGCGTTGTCGAACACCCCCTGCGAGGTGCCCCGGGGCGAGGACGTGCCGCGGGTGTTGAAGCGCAGCACGGCGAGGTCGGCCAGCGCCGGCAGCCTGTTGGACGCCTTCTTGTAGACGTGGGAGTCCATGTAGCCGCCGTGGGTCGGCAGCGGGTGCAGGGTGACCAGCGTGGCGACGGGGTCGCGGTCCAGCGGCAGCGCCAGCTCGCCGACCAGGGTCAGCCCGTCGGCGGTGTGCAGCTCGATGTCCTCGCGCCGCGCCGGCAGCACCGTGTTGGCGCGGATCTCGTGGTGGCCGTGTCCGTGGGTCAACGCGTCGATCCTTGGGGTCGTCGCCGGTCGCGGGCCGACCAGCAGGGGGTGTGCCAGTGCCGTCGCTGGTCCACGCCGCCGAGCCCGTCTGCGGGCCAGGCGACGACGTGCGGGATGCCGGGGGCCACCTCCTGCTGGCAGCCCGGGCACCGGTAGGTCTTCGCCGAGCCGGCGCCGGAGACGCGGCGGACGAACCAGTCCTCACCGCCGAAGGACTCCCGGCGCTCCATGCCGCCGAGCACCCGGCCCAGGTCGAGCGGCGCCTCGTCGCCCCGGCCTCGCGGTGCACCACCGCGGCGGGGTCGGTTGCTCCGGGGCATGGGTCCAGTCTCTCAGGCCCGGACAGCGGTATGCCGCGCACGTCCGGTGACGTGCGCGGCATACGACCCTGCTGTCGGCGAGCCTCAGGCGTAGGTGCGGAACCCGCGGCCGGTCTTGCGGCCGAGGTAGCCCGCCGTGACCAGGTGCTCCAGCAGCGGTGCCGGGGCGAAGCCGCGCTCGCGGAACTCGAGGTAGAGCTCGCGCTGGATGGCCAGCGACACGTCGAGGCCGACCACGTCGAGCAGCTCGAACGGGCCCATCGGGTAGCCACAGCCCGTCTTCATCGCGGTGTCGATGTCGTCGACGCTGGCGTAGTGCGCCTCGAGCATCTTGACGGCGTCGTTGAGGTAGGGGAACAGCAGCGCGTTGACGATGAAGCCGGCGCGGTCGCCACAGGTGACCGGGTGCTTGCCGAGGTCGCGGCACAGGTGCTGCACGGTCGCGACGACGTCGTCGTCGGTGGAGACGGTGTGGACGACCTCGACCAGCTTCATGATCTGGGCCGGGTTGAAGAAGTGCATGCCCACGACGTCCTGCGGGCGCTTGGTGACCGAGGCGCACTCGATGACCGGCAGCGAGGACGTCGTCGTGGCCAGGATCGCACCCGGCTTGCAGATCTCGTCGAGGTTCTCGAACAGCGCCTGCTTGACCTTGAGGTCCTCCACGACGGCCTCGACGACGAGGTCGACGCGGGCCAGGTCGTCCAGGCTGGTCGTGCCGGTGAGCCGGCCGAGGGCGGCGTCGCGGGCGACCTCGTCGAGCTTGCCGCGCTGCACGGCCTTCTCCAGCGACTTGGCGATCGCGGCCCGCACCGCCTCGACCTTGGCCTGGGAGCGGGCGACGTAGGTGACGTCGTAGCCGGCCTTGGCGAAGACCTCGACGATGCCGGTGGCCATCGTCCCGGAGCCGACGACGCCGACGGTGCGCACCTCGCGCAGCGCGACGTGGGCCTCGCCGTCGTGGGGGGTCAGGTGGTCGGCCACGACCTTGGAGGAGCCCGGCTCGTCGTAGGTGTAGAAACCGCGGCCGGTCTTGCGGCCCTTGAGGCCGGCGGTGACCATCTGCTTGAGCACCGGGCTCGGCGCGTGCAGGCGGTCACGGCCCTGCTTGTACATCGTGTCGAGGATCTCGTAGGCCGTGTCGAGGCCGATGAGGTCCATCAGCGCCAGCGGGCCCATCGGCAGGCCGCAGCCGAGCTGCATGGCCGCGTCGATGTCCTCGCGGGTGGCGTAGCGGCTCTCGAACATCGACACCGCGTGGTTGAGGTAGCCGAACAGCAGCGCGTTGGCGATGAAGCCGGCCTTGTCGCCGACCACGACGGGCTTCTTGCCCAGCCGCTCGGCCAGGGCCTTGACGTCCTCGACGACCTCGTCCTCGACGACGACGGTCCTGATGACCTCGACGAACTTCAGCACCGGCGCCGGGTTGAAGAAGTGCATGCCGACGACGCGTCGCGGGTTGTGCGTGGCCACCGAGATCTCGGTGACGGACAGGCTCGAGGTGTTGGTCGCGAGGATCGCGTCAGGCTTCACGATCTCGTCCAGCCGGGCGAAGATCTGCCGCTTGAGGTCGAGGTGCTCGGGCACAGCCTCGACGACGAGGTCGCACTCGGCCAGGTCGGCCAGGTCGGCGGTGAACCGGATCCGGTCGTGCAGCACGTCCTGGTCCTCGGCCGTCAGCTTGCCGCGGGTGACCGCCCGGTCCGTGGAGTGCTGCAGCACCCCCTTGCCCTTCTCGACGCCCTCGGGGCTGGCCTCCACGGCCACGACGGAGAGCCCGTTGCGGGCGAAGACCTCGACGATGCCGGCACCCATGGTGCCCAGGCCGATGACGCCGACTGTGCTGATTTCGCGAGCCATGGCGGTGAGTCTGGCAGAGCGCCGGGGGCTGCCGGGAGGCGTCTGCCGGGAGGCGGTGGTCACAGTGCGTCCGGCGACCGGACGGCATACCGGGCCTGCGAGGATCACGGGATGCTGCCCGGCCTCCTCGGCGCCCTCGCCGCCTCCCTCTGCTACGGCAGCGCCACCGTGCTGCAGGCCCTCGGGGTGCGGCGGATGACCTCCTGGCCGCCCGGCTCGCCGCTGCTGGCGCGCGCCTGGGCGGGACGGCTGTATGCCGTCGGCCTGGGCCTGGACGGTGTCGGCTTCCTCGCCTCGCTCGTGGCGCTGCGCAGCCTGCCGCTGTTCGTGGTGCAGTCCGCGATCGCCTCGAGCGTCGCGGTCACGGCGGTGCTGGCCGTCGCCGTGCTGCACGCCCGACTCTCGCGGGCCGAGGTCGCCGCCCTCGCCGTCGTCGGCCTGGGACTGGTCGCCCTCGCGGTCAGCGCCGGAGTCGAGTCGCCGGCGCCGCTGGCCTCGCCGTGGACCTGGCTGGTGCTGGCCGGGGCGGTGCCGGTGGCCCTGCTCGCGCTCGTGGGCTGGAGGCTGCCACGCGCCTCCCGCTGGGCCTGCCCGTTGCTGGCGGCCGCGTCCGGTCTCGGCTTCGGCGGGGTGGGCGTGGCCGCGCGGGTGCTGGCCGTCCCCGACCCCTGGTGGCACCTGCTGGCCGACCCGCTCACGTGGGCCATCGCGGCATACGGCCTGCTGGCCATGGCCTGCTACGGCCTCGCGCTCGACCGCGGTTCGGCGACCACGACCGCCGCGGTGACCTTCGGCGTGGAGACCGTCGTGCCCGCGGCGGTGGGCCTGCTGTGGCTGGGCGACACCGTGCGCAGCGGCTTCGCCGGGTTGGCGGCGCTGGGTTTCGTCGCGACGCTGGGCGGCTGCCTGGCCCTCGCGCGACGCGCCGAGGTGCCCGGCGATGCCGTCTCGGCGGGCGGGCCGGCCTCGGGCTAGGCTGCCTCCCCGTGCGTCTCGTCATTGCCCGCTGCAGCGTCGACTACGAAGGTCGGCTCAACGCCCACCTGCCCCTCGCCACCCGCCTGCTCATGGTCAAGGCCGACGGCTCGGTGCTGGTGCACAGCGACGGCGGGTCGTACAAGCCGCTGAACTGGATGTCGCCGCCGTGCGCGATGGCCGAGACCGATCCCGAGGAGCACGAGGTCGCCGAGGGCGTCGAGGCGGTCTGGGTGGTGCAGCACGCCAAGTCCGAGGACCGGCTGCGGGTGCGCCTGCACGAGGTGCTGCACGACTCGGCGCACGAGCTCGGCGTGGACCCGGGCCTGGTCAAGGACGGCGTCGAGGCACACCTGCAGAAGCTGCTCGCCGAGCACATCCACACCCTCGGCGAGGGCTTCACCCTGGTCCGGCGGGAGTACATGACGGCGATCGGGCCGGTCGACATCCTGTGCAAGGACGCCGCCGGGGCCAGCGTCGCGGTCGAGATCAAGCGGCGCGGCGACATCGACGGCGTCGAGCAGCTGACCCGCTACCTCGAGCTGATGAACCGCGACCCGCACCTGGGCCCGGTCACCGGCATCTTCGCGGCGCAGGAGATCAAGCCGCAGGCGCGCACGCTCGCGACCGACCGCGGGATCCGCTGCGTGACCCTGGACTACGACGCCCTCAAGGGCATCGACGACGTGGGGTCCCGCCTCTTCTGAGGCGCGACCCGGCTACTTCACCGAACCTGCGGTGAGGCCGCCGACGAGGTGCTTCTCGATCACGGCGAACAGGACCACCACCGGGACGATCGCGATGACGGACGCGGCGAACAGCTGGTCCCAGTGCTGCTCGTACCCCGTGACGTACGAGGTGATCCCGACGGTCAGCGGCTTGCGGTCCTCGTCGAGCATCAGCGTCAGGGCCACGACGTACTCGTTCCACGCGGCGATGAAGGTGAAGATCACCGCGGTCACCAGACCCGGCACGGTGAGGGGCAGCATGACCCGCCACAGCGTCCCGAAGCGGCTGCAGCCGTCGAGGTGGGCCGCCTCCTCGACCTCCTTGGGGATGGATCCGAAGAAGCCGTGCAGGATCCACACCGCGAACGCCAGGTTGAACGCCGCGTTGGTGAGGATCAGCGCGCCGTACGTGTTGACCATGTCGAGGTTGAACCACTCGCGGTAGATGCCGACGACCAGCGCGGTCGGGGAGAACATCTGGGTGACCAGCACCAGCAGCAGGAACGCCATGCGCCCGGGGAACCGGAACCGCGCCGTGTAGTAGGCGGCCGGGACCGACACGACGACGACGATGGCCGTCGAGGCCGTGGCCACGACCAGCGAGGTCTTCAGCCAGCCGAGGAACCGGTCGTCACCGAGGACCTGCGCGTAGGTCGACAGCTGCCAGACCCGCGGCAGGAAGGTCGGTGGGGTGCGCACGACGTCGGCGCTCGGCCGGAACGAGTCGAGCAGCATCACGAGGTAGGGCGCGAGGAAGACGAGCATCACGCCCAGACCGGCCAGCGGCATCACCCACGAGCGGTGGCGCCTCCACCCGGTATGCCGTGCGGAGGCGCGCGCCCGTGCGGCGCCCGTCGTGGTGGGGACGGCGGTCATGCGGACTCCTCCCGCCACCGGGTGAACCGGAGGTAGACGACGACGACCACGAGGATCAGCAGGACGTTGAAGACGCCGGCGGCGGCGGACATGCCCACGTCCTTCTCGGCGCTCTTGAACGCGAGCTTGTACATGAAGGTGATCGTCGTGTCGTGGCCGAAGCCGGGGTTGCGGTCGTTGAGCACGTAGATGATCGGGAACGAGTTGAAGACGTTGATGATGTTGAGCACCACGGCGACGAGCAGCGCGGGTCGCAGCAGGGGCAGGGTGATCCGCCACCACGTCTGGAACGGGCCCGCCCCGTCGACCCGCGCCGCCTCGTAGACCTCGACGGGGGTGGCGTTGAGACCGGCCACGAAGACGTAGGAGGTGAACGGGATCGAGACGAAGACGCCCACCAGCACCATCGAGGCCATGATCCAGGCGTCGCTGCCCAGGAAGTCGACCGGACCCAGCCCGACCGCGCCGAGCAGCAGGTTGAGCGTGCCGTAGTAGTAGTCGTAGATCATCACGAAGGTCTTGGCCGTGATGACCAGTGAGGCCGCCCAGGGCACGATGACCGCCCACCGCACCACCGTGCGGCCCCAGAAGTCCTTGGTCAGGAACTGTGCCACCCCCAGGCTGATGACGACGGTGAGCGCGACCACCGCGACGACCCAGATGACGGTGTTCAGGACGACGGTCCCGAGCATCGGGTGCTGGAGCACCGCCGTGTAGTTGCGCGTGCCCGCGTCACCCAGGCGCAGGCCGGTGATCGAGAAGCGGCTCAGCGAGGCACGGACCAGCTCGACCGCCGGGAGCACGACCACCCCGCCGATGAGCAGCAGCGCGGGTCCGAGCCAGAGCAGGGCCGAGCCCAGCGACGCGCGGTCGGCGCGGCGCCGCGTCATACCCCTGGCTCGTGCGCGCCGTGGGGCGCGCCCTGACGGCACAGCGGCCGTGGCGGGCGCTCCCGCGGCTACCGCACCGGCGTGCCGGTCGGGCACGTCAGCTGCCGTTCCCGGCCTGCTCCTGCAGGGTGTCGAGGACCTTCTGCGGGTCGCCGCCCGGCGAGACGGCGGCGCCGAGGTTCTGCTGCACGGCGAGCTTGACCTTGTCCCAGGTCGGGTCGTCGGTCGGTGTGAGGTGCGCGTTGGGCAGGGTGTCGAGGTAGACCTTGAGCTTGGCGTCGTCCTTGAAGAAGTCCAGCCCGCTCCTGGTCACCGGCAGGAAGCCCTCGGCCTTGATGAACTGGTTGACCTGGTCCTTCTGGTAGTAGAGGTCGTAGAAGGCCTTGACCGCCTCCTGGTTGCCGGGCTTCTTGAACGCCATCAGGTAGTCGGTGACGCCGAACGTCTGGGGCTCGGACGCCTGGGTCGGCATCGGCGCCACGCCGTACTGCACCGTCCCGGCCTTGTCGAGCTGGGCCGCGAGCGGCGAGAAGCCGACCACCATGCCGACCTTCCCGGACGCGAAGAGGTTGAAGGCGTCAGCGCGGTTGGTCTTGCCCGGGTTGTTCTGGGTGACCTTCTCGTCGGTGAGCTTCTTGAGGAAGCTCAGGGTCTTGACGTTCTCGGGCGAGTTGATCGTCCACTTCCCGTCCTTCTTCCAGCTGCCGTTGTTGTTGAACAGCCACATGGAGAACTCGCCCTGGGACTCCTCCGGCCCCAACGGGAGGGCGTAGCCGATGCTGCCGTCACCGAGCGCGGAGATCCGCTTGGCGTCAGCCTCGAGCTCGGACCACGTCTTCGGCGGGGCCGCGATGCCGGCCTTGCTGAAGAGGGCCTTGTTGTAGAAGAACGCGCGGGCCGAGGACAGGTCGGGGAAGCCGTAGAGCTTGCCGTTGTAGGTGCCGCTCTTGTCGAACGCGTCGAGGATGTCGCTCTTCGCCGAGGCCGGCAGCACCTCGTCGCCGTTGTAGAGCAGGCCGTCCTTGGCGTAGGAGGCGTAGGCGTTGAGGTTGAGGATGTCCGGCGCGTTGTTGTTCTGGAGCATCGTGCTGGACGTCTGGTCGATCGTGTCCCAGCTGACCACCTGGACGTCGAGGTCGATGCCCGTCTTCTGCTTGTACTTCTCCGCGAACTGCTTCCAGAACGCGGCTGTGTGGTCCTTGGAGTACTCCGCGGCCACCAGCTTGATCCGGGTGACCTTCTTGCCCGAGCCGTCCCCGGCACCTCCCCCGGCCGAGCTGGAGCCCGCACCCCCGCTGCACGCGGTCAGGCCGAGGGCCGCGACGGACGCGATCGCTGCCGTCAGGGCAAGGGAACGGTGGGCACGGACCATGGTGAGCACTCCCCTGTCGCATGGCGAGGCCGAAACCGCCCGAACCGGACGGCGCCCCGAGGTGGGCTCATGCTCACGGATGTTTTCTGCACCCGTCAACGGTTCTTGGTGACTTATTTACCCAGAGCCCGGCGGACGGTGCATCATGCTCGGGTGACTCCCGCACCGTCGCCGGCCCGCACCCTGCTCACCGGACGGGTGGTGACCCCCACTGCCGTCCTGCCCGACGGCGCGGTCGCGCTCGAGGGCGAGCGGATCGTCTTCGCCGGCGCGGCCCGCGACCTGCCGCCGGGCTGGCAGGGCACACCGGCCGCCGACGGCTGGACGCCCGGCGCGACGATCCTGCCCGGTCTGGTCGACGTGCACTGCCACGGCGGCGCCGGCGGCGAGGTCGGCCCCGACCCGGCGGCGACACGGGCCGCGGCAGCCCACCACCTGCGCCACGGCACCACCTCGCTCGTGGGCAGCCTCGTCTCGGCCGACCCGGCCACGCTGCTGGCCGGCACCCGCACCGCGGCGACCCTGGTGGCGGCGGGCGAGCTGGTCGGGGTCCACCTCGAGGGGCCGTTCCTGTCCGACGCCCGCCGCGGCGCCCAGCGGGCCGACGCCCTGACCGACGTCGACACCGACCTGGTCGCGGTGCTGGCCCGCGCCGCGGCCGACGCCGGCGCGCCACAGGCCCTGGCCCAGATGACGTTCGCCCCCGAACGCGACCCCGGGTCCCGGCTCCCGGCAGCCCTCGCCACCCACGGGATCCTCCCTGCGTTCGGCCACACCGACGCCGACGACACCCTCGTCGCCGCCGCCCTGCGCACGGCACGGGAGACCGCCCCCCGCGGTGGCCGGCCGCTGGTCACCCACGTCTTCAACGGGATGCCCCCGTTGCACCACCGCTCCCCCGGCCCGGTGGCCGCCTGCCTGTCTGCGGCGGCCCGTGGCGAGGCCGTGCTGGAGGTCGTCGGGGACGGGGTGCACCTGGCCCCCGGCACCGTGCGGATGCTGTTCGACCTGGTCGGTGCCGAGGGCCTGTGCCTGGTCACCGACGCGATGGCGGCGAGCGGTATGCCGGAGGGCACCTACCAGCTCGGCGGCCAGGAGGTGCGGGTCGAGGCGGGGACGGCCCGCCTCGTCGACGGGGGCGCCATCGCCGGCGGGGTCACCACCCTGCTCGACGTCGTGCGCTGGTGCGTGCACGAGGTGGGCGTGCCGTTGCTGGAGGCAGTGACCGCCGCTTCGGCGACCCCCGCAGAGGCGCTCGCCCTGGCCGGGCGCGGCCGCCTCGAGGCCGGGGCGCGTGCCGACCTCGTCGTCGTCGACGACCAGCTGGCCTCGCCACGGGTCATGCGCTGCGGCGCGTGGCTCTGACCGGGTGGGGCACGCACTCGCGGTGACCTGACGTTCGTGACGAGCGTCCTCCCCGAAAATCGTTTGTTCTCTGAACCCGTGGCCCGGCTAGGTTCGGCGCATGACCTTGGCGTGGGAACAGGTACTTGTCCACTCGGAAGATCCGGCGACCTTGGGGCAGTGGTGGGCCGAGGCACTCGGCTGGGTCGTGGTCCACACCTCCGCCGACGAGTTCGAGATCCGCCCGGAGCCGGATCGCCTGCCGGGGTTGGACTTCGTCCGGCTCGATGAGAGCAAGAAGGCCAAGAGCCGACTGCATCTCGACTTCAGGCCCGAGGACCAGGACGCCGAGGTGGCTCGTCTGCTGGCTCATGGCGCCCAACGTGTTGATGTTGGCCAGGGTGATGCACCGTGGGTCGTCCTGGCGGACCCCGAAGGCAACGAGTTCTGCGTCCTTGCGGCGCACTGACGCAGGTGCCGTTCGCGGTGACCGCCCACTCCTGGCAGGTCACCACCGTCCGCGGTGCACGACCTCGTCGAAGGGGCGTCGGTTCAGCCGCTCGATGACCGCCAACGGCTTGTCCGCCGGATAGCCGACGGAGAGCACGTAGGCCAGGAATCGTCCGTCGGGGAAGCCAAGGACGGCCTTGGCCTGGTCCTGGTCGGCCACGGCAGCATGGCCCGTGCCGACGCCCAGGTCGGCCGCGGCGACGGTCATCGCATAGGTGGCCTGACCGAGGTCGTACTGGAGGAGAGACGACTGTCGTTCGTCCTGCGGCTCCGGCGCGACGATCGCGATCGCGGCCGCCGCTCCGGCGACATGCCTGGCGCCCTGCCACACCTTCGCCAGCTCGACCAGCTGCGCCCTGTCCGTGACGAGCACGAAGTCCCAGGGCTGCCAGTTGCCCGCCGACGGGGCACGTCGCCCAGCGTCGAGGATGCGGTCGAGCGCCTCGTCAGGGACTGGCTGCTCGGTGAACTGCCGAACGTTTCGTCGCGCCCGCAAGGCGTCCCAGGTCTCCACGATGCCATCCTGCGCCTCCGCGCCGTGTGTGGCCACCGGCTGCCGAGCCGGCGTTCACCGTGTGGTCTGCGGCATGTCCAGGTGAGCTGACCTGAGGCGGGGCACACCCGGAAGGCTCAGACCACGCCGGGGTCGGTGCTGCCCGGCCAGCTGCGCAACAGCCAGCCGTCGGCGTCCACGGCGAGCTCGGCCGGCACGCAGTTGGGCAGGAAGCGCTGTGCCGCCAGGTCGTCGCGGGAGTTCAGCGCCAGGCGCGGCAGCACGAGCGACATCACCCCGCCGTGGCTGAAGACCAGCACGGTCTCGCCGCGGTGCTGGTCGGCGATGGTCTCGACAGCCTCGCGGTAGCGGGTCACCAGCGTGTGCCCGTCCTCCCCGCCCGGGCAGCCGGCGTCCAGGTCGCCGAGCAGCCAGCGGTCGAAGACCGCCTGGGCCCGCGGGTCGTGGTAGCTCACCCCGGCCAGCTCGCCCACCGAGAACTCCTGCAGCCCGTCCAGGCTCCGCGCCGGCACGCCGAGCAGGTCGGCGGCAAGGACCGCCGACTCCACCGCGCGGTCCATCGTGCTGGACCAGACCGCGGCCACCCGCACCCCGCACAGGCTCTCCACCAGCTCGTGGACCTGCTGCCGGCCGGCGTCCGAGAGCCACCCACCGTCGTCGGACAGGATGCCGGGACGGGCGTACTCGGCGTCGCCGTGCCGGGAGACGAGCAGGGTGGCCGGGCACTGGAGGTCGCTCACCCGCCGGACTGTATGCCGTGTGGCCCGGTCGCGGCTGGCAGGATCGCCACCATGAGCCTTGTCGACCTGACCGATGAGCAGCTCCGGGCGCGGGGCAGCATCAAGTGGACCTTCGCCGCCGCGGACGTCCTGCCCGCCTGGGTGGCCGAGATGGACTTCGCCCTGGCCGAGCCGATCAGCGCGGCGCTGCACGACGCGGTCGACCGCGGTGACGTCGGCTACCCGGCGCTGGACGAGGCCACCGGCGTGCCGGAGGCCCTCGCGACCTTCGCCGGAGAGCGCTGGGGCTGGTCGCCCGACCCCGCCTCGGTCGTGCTGACCGGCGACGTGATGGCCGGCGTGCGCCTGGCGCTGGAGACGCTGTGCGAGGACGCCCCGGTGGTGGTCCCGACCCCGGCGTACATGCCCTTCCTCGACGTGGTCCCACTCTCCGGCCGCCAGATGGTGACCATCCCGCTCGACCCCGACGCCGACCGCGCGACGCTGGACCTGGACCGGGTCGAGGCTGCGTTCTCGGACGGGGCCCGCACCTTGCTGCTGTCCAACCCCCACAACCCCTGGGGGCGGGCGTTCACCCGGGCCGAGCTCGAGGCCCTGCGCGACGTGGTGGCGCGCCACGGCGCCCGGGTCATCAGCGACGAGATCCACGCCCCGCTGGTCCTGCCCGGCCACACCCACATCGCCTACGCCTCCCTGGACGGCGCGGCGGAGCACACCACCACCCTGATGTCAGCCAGCAAGGCCTGGAACGTCCCCGGCCTCAAGAGCGCCCAGCTCGTCGCCGGCAGCCGGGCCGACCTGCGGGCGCTGCGCGCCCTGCCTCCGGTGGCCAACCACGGCTCGAGCCCGCTGGGGCACGTGGCCGCGCGGGCGGCATACCGGGAGGGGCTGCCGTGGCTGTCCGCGGTGCTGCAGCGGCTGGAGGCCAACCGCGCCCTGCTCGTCGACCTCGTCGCGCAGGAGCTGCCCGGGGTGCGCATGCGGGCGCTCGAGGCGACCTACCTCGCCTGGCTGGACGCGCGCTGCACCGGCCTGGCCAACCCGGCCGGTGCAGCGCTGGAGCGCGGGCGGGTGCTGGTCAACGACGGCGCGACGTTCGGCCCGGGCGGGCAGGGGCACGTGCGGGTCAACCTGGCCACCTCGCCCGAGCGCGTGGCCGAGGTGGTCCGGCGGCTCACCAAGGCCTGGGGTGACCCGGCGTGACCCGCACCCAGGTCGAGCTCGGCCTGCGCGCGGACTGCGCCAGCTGCTTCGGGCTGTGCTGCGTGGCCCTGCCGTTCCAGGCGTCGTCGGACTTCGCGGTGGACAAGCCGGCGGGGCAGCCGTGCGCCAACCTCCAGGCCGACTTCCGCTGCGGCATCCACGACCGGCTGCGCGACAGCGGCTACGCAGGGTGCACCGTCTACGACTGCTTCGGCGCGGGCCAGAAGGTCTCGCAGCAGACCTTCGAGGACCGCGACTGGCGCCAGGACCGCGCCACGGCGAGGGCGATGTTCGCCGTCTTCCCCGTCATGCGGCAGCTGCACGAGCTTCTGTGGTACCTCGCCCAGGCGCTCGAGCTCACCGAGGCGGCGACCGTCCACGACGACCTGCGCCGGGCGTTGGCCGAGGTCGACGAGCTCACCCGCGCCAGCGCGGCGCAGCTGCAGGTCCTGGACGTGGGCCCGGTCCGGGAGCGCGCCAACGCCCTGCTGCTGCGGGCCAGCGAGCTGGCGCGCGCGGGCGTTCCCGGACGGGCGGACCACCGCGGCGCCGACCTGGTGGGTGCGCGGCTGCGCGGCGCCGACCTGTGCGGGGCGAGCCTTCGCGGTGCGCTGCTGGTCGGGGCCGACCTGCGCGGAGCGGACCTGCGCCGGGCCGACCTCATCGGGGCGGACCTGCGCGGCGCCGACCTGTCGGGGGCCGACCTCACCGGCGCGCTGTACCTCACCCAGCCCCAGCTCCAGGCGGCACGCGGCGACGGGCAGACGACCCTGCCGCCGGCCCTGGGTCGACCCTCCCACTGGTGACTCGCGCTGACACAAGGCGCATCGAGTGGTGGCACGTGGGCCGTGACACCAGACCGGGCACCGTCGCCGGCAGATCGTCGCGGGGCACGGCACCTTGGTATCCCGAGTAGCCGACTCCCCCGGTCCCTCACCTGCACTGATGGACTGTGGATGATCCCGACCTCCTGTCGGCGGTCGAATATATGTTCGAACCATGCATCGGGGGGATCGTCACCAGGGGGCCGCGGCCAGCGGGGCTGGTGGCGTGCCCGCGGCGCGGTCGGAATCCCCTGGCGGTGCGGGGTCGGCAGGTCCTTCGTCGGGTGGCGGGGCGGCGGTGTCGTTCGCGGACCGGTTCGCGGTGGTGGACGCGGCGGCGGAGGCGTTGACCGGGCTGGCCGAGGTGGTGCACCAGTGTCGGGGCGCGGATCTCGGCCCGGCGATGGGTCGGCTGGATGTGCTGCGGCGTTTGGTGGAGGCGGCCCAGGTCACGGTGCTGGCCGAGGGCCTGGAGCGCGGTGAGGTGGCCTCCTCGACCTGTTCAACGTCGGCGGGGTGGGTGTTGGAGTGGGCGCCGTCCTACCGGGCCGGTGGGGCGGGTGACCTGGTCAAGGTCGCCCAGGCCTGCATCGGCCGGCCGGTTGGTCTCGGGGCCACTCAGGTGTTGGACCACGGGTCGGTGCGGCGGCTGCGGGGGTGCGTGCTGGCCGGGCGGGTCGGGGTGCGCTGCGCGGCGGTCGTGCTGGCGGAGATGCACAAGCTGGGTCCCCGGTTGACGCCGCGGGCGCTGCCCAAGGTGTGGGAGGGGTTCCTGCAGGTGGCGGAGGAGGCGGGCCCGCGGGAGGTGCGGGGTTTGCGGGAGCGGATCATCGCCGCCTACGGCCGCCAGGACGAGTTCCAGGTGCGGCAGGACCGCCTCAGGCACGGGGTGTCGTTGTCGGCGGGGCGGGCCGATGACGGGATGGTGGAGTACCAGCTGCGCCTGGACCCCGAGGGGGCGAGCGTGTTGGAGGCGGCGATCGGGCCGTTGTCCGCGCCGCACCCGGTCGACGGGGTCAGCGACCTCAGGAGCAGCGACCAGCGCCGGGGGGACGCCCTGGTGCAGGCGTGCCGGCGTTCGAGCCCCGCCGGGGGTGAGGTGCCGGTGCAGACCAAGGCGCAGGTCTTCGTGACCATGGACTTCCAGGGCCTCAAGGACGCGTGTGGGTCCGGGACGGTGCTGGGCAACGGCAGCGCGCTGGGCAACGGGACGCTGCTGGGGCCGGAGACGGTGCGCCGGATCGCCTGCGACGCCGGAGTGATCCCGGTCGTCCTCGGCAGCCAGGGGGAGGTCCTGGACCTGGGCCGGACGCGGCGGTTGTTCACCCCGGCCCAGCTGAAGCACCTGTGGTTACGCGACGGCGGCTGCACCATCCCGGGCTGCGCCGCACCGCCGTGGTGGTGCGACGGTCACCACGTCATCCACTGGGCCAACGGCGGGGCCACCGATGTCGGCAACGCGGCGCTGTTGTGCGGGCGGCACCACACGATCGTGCACCAGCGCGGCTGGACCGCGACCGTGACCGCGACCGGGGTCACCTGGCACACCTGAGGCACCCGCCCCGCACCCGGCCCAAAAAGCGGGCCGGGTCAGTGGCATGCCCGGCCGTCGTTTCGCAGTAATGGCAGCGGGTCGGGCCGAGGCGAAGAGCGTCGGGCCCGCAGCACTGGTGTGCCGCGGGCGTCCGCTCAGGCCGGGACGGGCTGGGCGAGGGAAGGCAGACCCCGCGCGGCGCGGATGGTCGCGACGATCTCGCCCATGATGTCGGTGAGGCCGAAGTCCTTGGGGGTGAACACCGCTGCGACGCCCAGCGCGCGCAGGCGCGCCGCGTCACCCTCGGGGATGATCCCGCCGACGATGACCGGCACGTCGTGCACCCCGGCGGCCTTGAGCCCGTCGAGCACCTGCGGCACGAGCTCCATGTGCGAGCCGGAGAGCACCGACAGGCCGACGCAGTGCACGTCCTCGGCCACCGCGGCCGCAACGATCTGCTCGGGCGTGAGGCGGATGCCCTGGTAGACCACCTCGAAGCCGGCGTCCCGGGCGCGCACCGCCACCTGCTCGGCACCGTTGCTGTGGCCGTCCAGGCCGGGCTTGCCGACCAGCAGCCGTAGCCGACCGCCGAGCTCCTCGCCGGTGGCACGGACCTGCTCGCGCACCCGCGCGAGCCCGGAGTCGGCGGTGTCGGCGCTGGTCACCCCGACCGAGCCGGACACGCCCGTGGGGGCGCGGTACTCACCGAAGACCTCGCGCAACGCGCCGGCCCACTCCCCCGTGGTCACGCCGGCGCGGGCACACGCGAGCGAGGCAGCCATGAGGTTGGTGCCGCTGCGGGCGTCGGTGCGCAGCCGCTCCAGGGCCTCGTCCACGGCGGCGCGTCCACCGTCGGCGGCGTCCCGGTCGCGGCGCCAGGCCGCCACCGCCTCGGCAGCGCGGGCCTCGACCGCGTGGTCGACGGTCTGGATCGCGGTGTCGAGGTCGGCGGTCAGCGGGTTGGGCTCGGTGGTGGTGAACCGGTTGACGCCCACCACGATGTCCTCGCCGGACTCGATCCGCTGGCGCCGCCGGGCGTGCGAGGCCACCAGCGCCGACTTCATGTAGCCGGACTCGACCGCGGCGACCGCCCCGCCCATCTCCTGCACCCGGTCGATCTCGGCCTTGGCACCGGCTACGAGCTCGGCCACCTTGGCCTCGACCACGCGGCTGCCGGTGAACAGGTCGTCGTACTCCAGCAGGTCGGACTCGAAGGCGAGCACCTGCTGCATCCGCAGCGACCACTGCTGGTCCCACGGCCGCGGCAGGCCGAGGGCCTCGTTCCACGCCGGCAGCTGGATCGCCCGGGCCCGCGCGTCCTTGGACAGCGTGACCGCGAGCATCTCGAGCACGATCCGCTGGACGTTGTTCTCCGGCTGGGCCTCGGTCAGGCCGAGGGAGTTGACCTGGACGCCGTAGCGGAACCGCCGGTGCTTGGGGTCCTGCACGCCGTAGCGCTCACGGGTCAGCTCGTCCCAGAGCTCGACGAAGGCGCGCATCTTGCACATCTCCTCGACGAAACGCACGCCGGCGTTGACGAAGAACGAGATCCGGGCGACGACCTCACCGAAGCGCTCCTGCGGCACCTGCCCTGAGTCGCGCACGGCGTCCAGGACCGCGATCGCCGTGCTCATCGCGTAGGCGATCTCCTGCACCGGCGTCGCGCCGGCCTCCTGCAGGTGGTAGCTGCAGATGTTGATGGGGTTCCACTTGGGGATCTCGGCGACGGTGTAGGCCACCATGTCGGTGATCAACCGCAGCGAGGGTGCCGGCGCGAAGACGTAGGTCCCGCGCGAGAGGTACTCCTTGATGATGTCGTTCTGGGTGGTGCCGGCGAGGGCCCGCACCGCCTCGGCGGCGTCCTGCCCGGCTGCCTGCGCCTGCTCCTCGGCCACCACCTGGTACATCGCCAGCAGCCACATCGCCGTGGCGTTGATGGTCATCGAGGTGTTCATCTCCGCGAGCGGGATGTCCTGGAACAGCGCGCGCATGTCGCCGATGTGGGAGACGGGGACGCCGACCTTGCCGACCTCACCGCGGGAGAGGGCGTGGTCGGGGTCGTAGCCCGTCTGCGTCGGCAGGTCGAACGCGACCGAGAGCCCGGTCTGTCCCTTGGCCAGGTTGCGGCGGTAGAGCTCGTTGCTCGCCGCGGCACTGGAGTGACCGGCATACGTGCGCATGACCCACGGACGGCTGCGTTCTCCCATGGCCAGAACGTACCCGCGGGTAACCGCCGGGCGGGAGGGACTCAGGCGGTGAGAGGCACCACAGTGGCCGGGGCACCCACCCCGTCGGCGCGGGCCAGGACCCGGTTGAGCCGGGAGGCGCGCAGCAGCCGGTCCAGCCGCGGCGAGACGTCGACGAGGACCAGCCGGCGACCGAGCTGTCGGGCGCGGTGGTGGACCCCGACGATGACCCCGAGCCCGGTGGCGTCGCCCACCTCGGCCCCTGCGAGGTGGACCAGCAGGTCGCCCTCGCCCTGGTCGAGCACCTCGTGCAGGCGCGCGCGCAGGTCGGCCACGGTGTGCACGTCGAGGCGGCCGCAGACGACCACCTCGCACCCGTGCCTGGTCTCCTCCAGCGTCGCGGACGACACTGCCTCCACACCTGCCGTCATGCCTGCCCCCCCGTTCGCCGCACGATCGCCCCTCGTCACAGTTGACGCACCACGGGGCATGAAGGTTGTCGCCACGCCATCACGATCGGGTCACGTCTCGCGGCGGCCCGGGTCGGGACGCCAGCGGCGCCGACTGACCCCGCCCTGCCACCGGGCTGGGAGAAGCCTCAGAGGTATGGCGCGTCGTCCGGCTCGCGGGTGACGTCGGCTCCCAGCCCCTGCATCGCAGCGGCGAAGCCCGCGTAGCCGCGGTCGATGTGGTGCGCACCGCTGACGGTGGTCACCCCCTCGGCCACGAGCCCGGCGATGACCAGGGCGGCCCCGGCGCGGATGTCGCTGGCCTCCACCGGGGCGCCGGAGAGCTGCTCGACGCCGTGCAGCATCACGTGGTGCCCGTCGACCCGGGCCTCGGCGCCGAGCCGCGCCAGCTCCTGCACCGTGCGGAACCGCGCCTCGAAGAGGTTCTCGGTGATCATCGCGCTGCCGTCGGCCACCGCGTTGTAGGCCAGGGCGAAGGGCTGCAGGTCGGTCGGGAAGCCGGGGTAGGGCAGCGTGGCCACGTCGAACGCCTTCAGCCGCGCCCCGCCGGTGGACACCCGGAAGCCCCGGTCGGTCGTGCTGACGGTGGCACCGGCCCCGCTGAGCTGCTCGAGCGCGATACCGAGGTGGTCGGCCACTCCCCCGACCACCTCGACGTCGCCGCGGGTGGTGGCCGCGGCGAACGCCCACGTCCCGGCCGCGATGCGGTCGGGGACCACCGCGTGCCGTGTCGGCGCGAGCTCGGTGACCCCCTCGATCTCGATGACCGAGGTGCCGGCGCCCCGGATCCGCGCGCCCATCTGCGTGAGCATCGCGGCGATGTCGACGATCTCGGGCTCGCGGGCGGCGTTGGTCAGCACGGTGGTCCCCCGGGCCAGGACCGCGGCCATGAGGACGTTCTCTGTCGCCCCCACGCTGGGGAAGTCGAGGCGGATCTCCCCACCGTGCAGGCCGTTCGGGGCCTCGGCGATGAGGTAGCCATGGGTGACGTGGACGGTGGCGCCGAGGGTCTCCAGGCCGGCCGCGTGCAGGTCCAGCCCGCGGGAGCCGATGGCGTCACCGCCGGGGACCGCCACGTCGGCCTCGCCGCACCGCGCGACGAGTGGGCCCAGCACCGAGATCGAGGCGCGCAGCGCGCGGACCAGGTCGTAGTCGGCGCGGTGCCCGATCACCTGGGGGACGTCGATCTCGACGACCCCGGCGTCGGCGTCGTAGTCCACCTCGCAGCCGAGGCGCCGCAGCAGCTCGGCCATGATCGTCACGTCCAGGATCGCCGGCATGTTGGTCAGCCGGGTGCGGCCGCTGGCCAGCAGGGCCGCCGCCATCAGCTTGAGCGCACTGTTCTTGGCGCCCACCACGGTGACCTCACCGTGCAGGGACGCACCACCGACGACGCGGAACCTCTCCATCACGGGACAGGAGCCTATCTGCGACCATTCGGGCCATGGTCAACCTGACGCGGATCTACACCCGGACCGGTGACACCGGCACCACGGCGCTCGGCGACTTCAGCCGCACGAGCAAGACGGACGTGCGGCTCGCCGCGTACGCCGACACCGACGAGGCCAACAGCGCGATCGGCGTCGCCCTGGCGTGCGGCGACCTCCGCGGGGACGTGCGGGCGACGCTGACGCGCGTGCAGAACGACCTGTTCGACGTCGGCGCCGACCTGTGCACGCCGCTGGCCGCGAGCTACCAGCACCCGCCGCTGCGGGTCCAGCAGCGCTGGGTCGAGGAGCTCGAGGCCGACTGCGACACCTACAACGACGAGCTGGAGAAGCTGCGCTCGTTCATCCTGCCCGGCGGCACCCCCGCCTCGGCGTACCTGCACGTCGCCCGCACCGTGACCCGACGGGCCGAGCGCACCACGTGGGCAGCAGTGGAGGCGTATGGCGACCAGCCCGGCGACGACGAGCGTCCCGGCGGGGTGAACCCGCTGACCGCGACCTACCTCAACCGGCTCTCGGACCTGCTGTTCATCCTCGCGCGGGTGGCCAACCTCGGCGCCGGTGGCGACGTCCTGTGGCAGCCCGGTGGCGGCCGGGAGGAGCCCCCGGCCCCGCGCTGACCCTCCCCTGAGATCGACGAAACCCACACCACGACACGGCGTTGGTGTGGGTTTCGTCGATCTCGGCGAGGTGCGCTGCCCGTTCAGGCCACGTTGACGTTGAAGCCCGGCGGCGAGGCCTCCAGCCAGGACCGCAGCGCGGTGTAGGGGCCGGGCGAGAGCGCGAGGTCGAACGCGAGGTCATCGCAGCGGCACGCGACCGTCACGGCGTCGGGGAGCACGTCGAGCTGGTCCTCCGGCGCGAGACGGCGCGGCGGGCCGATCTCGAGCAGCGTGCGCTGCCAGTGCCGCGAGGGGCGCAGCGACAGGCCGCCGAGGGTGAACCAGTCCAGCCCGGTCGCGCCGTAGCGGGCCAGGCCGACCCGCCAGCGGCCGGCCCCGGGGTCCCGGACGGCGCAGACCACGAGGGGCTCGCCGCGCGCGATGGTGCGGCGCCGGGCGAACGTGGCCCCGACGATCACCAGGGTGGTGGCGATGAGGGCAGCAACCAGCAGCTCGCTGGGGACAAGCCAGCCGCTCACGGACCCGCTCAGGCAGAGATCCCGGAGGCGTCGACCGCCTCGGCGACGATGGTGACGTGGTCGTGGTCGACCGAGAGGAAACCCCCGTCCACGGTGGCGACGTGCTTGTCCCCGGAGGTGGACTCGATGCGGACCTCGCCGGTCACCAGCACGCCCAGCAGCGGGGTGTGCCCGGGCAGGATGCCCAGCTCACCGTCAACGGTGCGCGCACTGACCTGACGGGCCTCGCCCTCCCAGACCTTGCGGTCCGCGGCAACGAGCTCCACCTTCAACTGACTCACGGGGTCCTCCGCTCACGATCGTGTCCGCGCAGTCTAACTGGCGCGCCAGGCCTCCCCGAACGCGGCCTCAGCCCGCCGCGACGCCGAGCGCCCGCCCACCGAGGGAAAGCGTCAGGGACCGTATGACGGTGCGCGCGTCCGCGTCGCGGACCTCCACCGGGACGGGCGGCAGGAAGTCGTCCCAGACCGCCATCATCGTGCCCCGCAGCTGCATCATCCCCTTGGGCCGGGCGTAGACGAACAGGTGCAGGTGCGCTCCCCCGTCGCCCCACCTGGCCACGTGCACGCGCCCCACCTGGGGCAGCGCCTCCATGGCGCGGGTGAGGTGGACGAGCAGCACCCCCATCTCCGCCGCCAGGTCGTCGGGCAGCTCGGCCAGGTCGTGGTGGGCCAGCGGCTGCGCCCTGAGCATGAGGGGCGACCCGCCCGGGCCCTGGAGGACGACCCGCCACCGCTCGTTGCGCCATACCTCGTCCGCGGCGGGGTCGGCGGCGTGCGCGCAGGCGGAGCAGTCGACCCCGCCCTCGCCGTGGCGAGGTGGCTCGGGGAGGGTCAGGTCCTCCAGCGGCTTGACGCGCAGCCCCTCGGCCTCGAACGGGAAGACCTCCCAGTAGGGGATCTCGCCGAAGGTCAGCCGCCGCTGCCCGTCGGTGGCGGCCAGGGCGCGGGCGTGGAACTGCTGCGGGGTCTCCGGCATGGGGGCACCCCAATGGCCGAATCGCCCTGCGGCGCGGTCATTCCCGACCGCCCGGACAGACGCACCCCCGGACATGCCGAAGGGCCGGCATCCCCCTGGGATGCCGGCCCTTCGCTCAAGCCTCGAGGTGAGGTCAGAGGTTCTTCTGGATGTCGGCCCACTGGCGCTCGACGTCGTCGAGGCCACCGCACATGAAGAACGCCTGCTCGGCGACGTGGTCGTAGTCACCGTCGGCGATCTTGGTGAACGCCTCGATGGTGTCGACCAGCGGAACCGTCGAGCCCTCGATGCCGGTGAACTGCTTGGCAACGTAGGTGTTCTGCGACAGGAAGCGCTGGATGCGACGGGCGCGGTTGACGAGGATCTTGTCCTCTTCGGAGAGCTCGTCGATACCGAGGATCGCGATGATGTCCTGCAGCTCCTTGTTGCGCTGCAGGATCTGCTTCACGCGGATCGCGGTGTTGTAGTGCTCCTCGGAGATGTAGCGACGGTCGAGGATCCGGGAGGTCGACGTCAGCGGGTCCACCGCGGGGTAGATACCGAGCGAGGCGATCTCACGGCTGAGCTCGGTGGTCGCGTCGAGGTGGGCGAACGTCGTGGCCGGGGCCGGGTCGGTGTAGTCGTCAGCCGGCACGTAGATCGCCTGCATCGAGGTGATCGAGTGACCACGCGTGGAGGTGATGCGCTCCTGGAGCACACCCATCTCGTCGGCGAGGGTGGGCTGGTAGCCCACGGCGGACGGCATACGGCCGAGGAGGGTGGAGACCTCGGAACCGGCCTGGGTGAAGCGGAAGATGTTGTCGATGAAGAGCAGCACGTCCTGCTTCTGCACGTCGCGGAAGTACTCCGCCATCGTCAGGGCGGACAGGGCGACCCGCAGACGCGTGCCCGGCGGCTCGTCCATCTGGCCGAAGACGAGGGCGGTCTGGCCGAGGACGCCGGCCTCCTCCATCTCGACCATGAGGTCGTTGCCCTCACGGGTGCGCTCACCGACACCGGCGAACACGGAGACACCACCGTGGTCGCGGGCGACACGGGCGATCATCTCCTGGATCAGAACGGTCTTGCCGACACCGGCACCACCGAACAGACCGATCTTGCCACCCTGCACGTAGGGGGTGAGCAGGTCGATGACCTTGATGCCGGTCTCGAACATCTGCGTCTTGGACTCGAGCTGGTCGAAGGCCGGCGCCGGGCGGTGGATGCCCCAGCGGTCCTTGACCTCCAGCGTCTGGCCGGGCTCGAGGTTGAGGCACTCACCGGTGGTGTTGAAGACCTTGCCCAGCGTCACGTCGCCCACGGGGACGGTGATCGGGCCGCCGGTGTCCTGCACCGCGGAGCCGCGGACGAGGCCGTCGGTCGGCTGCAGCGAGATGGCGCGGACCATGTTGTCGCCGATGTGCTGGGCGACCTCGAGGTTGATGTTCTTCTTCTCGCCCGAGAGCTCCACCGTGGTGGTGAGCAGGTTGTACTGCTCGGGCATCTCGCCAACGGGGAACTCCACGTCGACGACGGGGCCGATGATGCGGGAGATCCGGCCGACGCCGCCGGCCACGGAGCCGGCCGTGCCTTCGGTAACAGTCGCAGTCATTTCCTGGTTTCCTTCTTACTTGGCGTCCGCGAGGGCGCTGGCGCCGCCCACGATCTCGCTGATCTCTTGGGTGATCTCGGCCTGGCGGGCCTGGTTGGCCAGCCGGGTGTACTTGCGGATGAGCTCCTCCGCGTTGTCCGTCGCGGACTTCATCGCGCGCTGGCGCGCCGCGAGCTCGGAGGCCGCGGACTGCAGCAGGCAGTTGAAGAGGCGCGCGGTGACGTACTTCGGCAGCAGGGCGTCGAGCACCTGCTCGGCCGACGGCTCGAACTCGTAGAGCGGGAGCACGTCGTCCGGCGCCGGGGGCTCCTCGCCCTCGACGACCTCGAGCGGCAGGAGGCGGATGACCTCGGGCTCCTGCGTCACCATGTTGACGAAGCGGGTGAACACGACGTGGACCTCGTCCAGGCCGCCCTCCTCGTGGCCGAGGACGAAGTCGGCGACGATGCGCTCACCGATCTCGCGGGCCGCCTCGAAGGTCGGGCTGTCGGAGAAGCCGCTCCACTCGGCGGCGTACTCGCGGCGACGGAACTTGTAGAAGCCCGAGGCCTTGCGACCGACCAGGTAAGGCACGACCTCCTTGCCCTCGTTCCGCAGCTTCTCGGCGAGCCGCTCGCTCTCCTTCAGCACGGAGGAGGAGTAGGCGCCGGCCAGGCCGCGGTCGCTGGTGATGATCACGACACCCGCGCGGCGCACCGTCGGGTGCTCCGTGGTGAGCGGGTGGTCGACGTTGGAGTACGTCGCGACGGCCGAGACCGCCCGGGTGAGCGCCCGCGCGTACGGGCTGGATTCCTTGACCCGCTGCTGGGCCTTGACCACGCGTGATGCCGCGATGAGCTCCATCGCGCGCGTGATCTTCTTGGTCGCCTGGACGGACCGGATGCGCTGGCGGTAGACCCGCATCTGCGCTCCCATAGCTTTCCGCCTCTCCTAAGTTTCGCTGCTGAAGTTCCGGTATGGCGATCGCTCGCCGGGCGAGGTGGCCGCCGGGGACGCGGTGCGTCCCCGGCGGTCGACCTCAGTGCTTCTGCTTGACGATCTGCTCCTGCTCGACCTCGTCAGCGCCGATCTCGCCGGCCTCCGGCTCGTGGCCCAGCGGGACCTCGTCGGCGCCGGTGGCCTGGAACTGGTCCTTGAACGCCTTGACGGCGTCCTCGAGGCCCGAGCGGGTCTCGTCCTCGAACTTCTTGGACTCGCGGATGGCCGAGAGCAGGCCCGACTTCTCGCGACGCAGGTAGTCGAGGAACTCGGTCTCGAAGCGGGACACGTCCGTGACGGCCACGTCGTCGAGCTGGCCCGTGGTGCCGGCCCAGATGGAGACGACCTGCTCCTCGACCGGGAACGGCGCCGACTGCTTCTGCTTGAGCAGCTCGACGAGGCGGGCGCCCTTGGCGAGCTGGGCGCGCGAGGCCGGGTCGAGGTCGGAGGCGAACATCGCGAACGCCTCCATGGCGCGGAACTGCGCGAGGTCCAGCTTCAGACGACCGGAGACCTCCTTCATCGCCTTGATCTGCGCGGAACCACCGACACGGGAGACGGAGACACCCACGTCGATCGCCGGGCGGACGTTGGAGTTGAACAGGTCGGCCTGGAGGTAGATCTGGCCGTCGGTGATGGAGATGACGTTGGTCGGGATGTAGGCCGACACGTCACCCGCCTTGGTCTCGATGATCGGCAGACCGGTCATCGAGCCCGCACCGAGGTCGTCGGAGAGCTTGGCGCAACGCTCGAGCAGGCGGCTGTGCAGGTAGAACACGTCACCCGGGTAGGCCTCGCGGCCCGGCGGGCGGCGCAGCAGCAGCGACACGGCGCGGTAGGCCTCGGCCTGCTTGGACAGGTCGTCGAAGACGATGAGGACGTGCTTGCCCTGGTACATCCAGTGCTGGCCGATGGCCGAGCCGGTGTAGGGCGCGAGGTACTTGAAGCCCGCCGCGTCGGAGGCCGGGGCCGCGACGATGGTGGTGTACTCCAGCGCGCCGGCCTCCTCGAGCGTGCCGCGAACGGCAGCGATCGTGGAGCCCTTCTGGCCGATGGCGACGTAGATGCAGCGGACCTGCTGGCTCGGGTCGCCCGACTCCCAGTTCTGCTTCTGGTTGATGATCGTGTCGATCGCCACCGCGGTCTTGCCGGTCTGGCGGTCACCGATGATCAGCTGGCGCTGGCCACGGCCGATCGGGGTCATGGCGTCGACGGCCTTGAGGCCGGTCTGCAGCGGCTCGTGGACCGACTTGCGCTGGACCACGGTCGGGGCCTGGAGCTCCAGGGCGCGACGGGCCTCGCCCTTGATCTCGCCGAGGCCGTCGATCGGCTGGCCGAGCGGGTTGACGACGCGGCCGAGGAAGTCGTCGCCGACGGGGACCGAGAGGACCTCGCCGGTGCGCTTGACCTCCTGGCCCTCCTCGATACCGGAGAAGTCACCGAGGATGACGACACCGATCTCGTGCACGTCGAGGTTCAGCGCGATGCCGAGCGTGCCGTCCTCGAACTGCAGCAGCTCGTTGGTCATCGCCGAGGGCAGGCCCTCGACGTGAGCGATACCGTCACCGGCGTCGGTGACGCGGCCGACCTCTTCGCGGGAGGCCGCGCCGGGCTCGTAGGACTGGACAAAGCTGTCCAGTGCGTCCCGGATCTCCTCCGGACGGATCGTGAGCTCCGCCATCAGTGTCTCTCTCCTCTGGTGCGGTCCTTGCCGGACCGGTGTTGACAAGCGTGAAGTTGTGCTGGTGGTGCCGTGCGCTGCCGGCGAGGTGTGCCGCTCAGCCGGCCAGGAGCCGGCGCGCGGCTTCCAGACGACGCAGCATCGTGCCGTCGACGACCTCGTCGCCGATCTGTACGCGGATGCCGCCGATGACCTCGGGGTCGACGACGACGTTGACCTGGACCGGCCGGCCGTAGATGCCGGTCAGCGCCTCGGCCAGGCGACGACGCTGGGCGTCGTCGAGCGCGACGGCCGAGGTGGCCGTGGCGGTGAGCTGCTCACGACGCTTGGCCGCGACCTGGAGGTAGAGCTCGATGGTGCGGTCGAACCGGCGACCGCGCGGGGCCAGCACCGCCTGGCGGGCCAGGCGGACGGACTCGGCGGACGCCTTGCCCTGCAGGAGCCGGCCCAAGAGGTCGGCCTGCGCCTCGCGGTTGGCGTTGCGGTCGGCGACCGCGTCGCGCAGCTCGGCGGTGCCGGCCACGACCCGGGCGAACCGGAACAGCTCGTCCTCGAGCGCGTCGAGCCGGCCACCGGCCTCGGCGGAGGCGGTGACGGTCTCGACGGCCAGGAGCTCGAGGGCGTCGGTCAGGTCACGCTCCTCGGACCAGCGCTGGGCCACCAGCTCGGAGAGCACCGAGAGGGCGGCGTCGCCGACCTTGCCGCCGAAGAGCCGGCCGACCAGCTCGCGCTTGGCCGAGGCCTCACGCGAGGGGTCGGCCAGCGCCCGACGGAGCGAGGCACTGGAGTCCAGCGCAGCCGTGATGCCGAACAGGTCCTCGGCCAGGGCCGACCAGTCGGCCCCGGTCCCGAGCGCCGCGGAGAGCGCGTCGTGACCGGCGATGAACGCAGCGCGCGAGGAGCCACGCATCAGAGGCCCTGCCCGTGCTCGCCGGAGCCGGCGGAGACGGCCTCGGGACGGATCGAGCCGGACTCGAGCTCGGCGAGGAACCGGTCGACGGTGCCCTTCTGACGGACCTCGTCCTCCAGCGACTCGCCGACGATGCGGCTGGCCAGGTCGGTCGAGATCCGGCCGACCTCGCTGCGCAGCGAGATGAACGCCTGCTGGCGCTCGGCCTCGATCTGCTTGTGCGCAGCCTCGGTGATGCGCGCGGCCTCGGTCTGGGCCTGGGTGCGCATCTCCGCGACGATCGCGGCGCCCTGCTCGCGCGCCTCCTCGCGGATGCGGGCAGCCTCGGCGCGGGCCTCGGCGAGCTGAGCCTTGTACTGCTCGAGCGCCGCCTGCGCCTCCAGCTGGGCCTCCTCCGCCTTGTGCATGCCGCCCTCGATGGCGGCGGTGCGGTCGGCGTAGGCCTTCTCGAGGTTGGGCACCACCTTCTTCTGCACGATGACGTACAGGATGGCGATCGCGATGAGACCGAAGATCAGCTCGCCCCAGTGGGGCAGGACGGGGAGCTGGGTGGCCTCATTGGCGGTCGCCAGAGCCGCAACGTGGCCAGCGCTGGCGAAAAGCTGCACGGGGTTCTCCTAGTGCCTTGTTGCCAAAGGTTTCTGCTGTGGTGACTCTGGTGAGTCGCGTCTCAGGCCTTGAAGACGAACGCGAGAACCAGACCGAAGATGGCCAGCGCCTCGGCGAGGGCGAAGCCCAGGATGGCGATGGACTGCAGCATGCCGCGAGCCTCGGGCTGACGGGCGACGCCGTTGATGTAGGCGGCGAAGATCAGGCCGATGCCGACGCCGGGGCCGATGGCGGAGAGGCCGTAGCCCAGGATCGCGATGTTACCGGTCACGATGTCTTCCTCTTTCGTTCTTGGTGTCCCGCGCGGCACGTCACCGCCCGGAAGTCTGTGTGGTGTGTCAGGTGTTCAGTTGTGGGTCACGCAGCTGTGGGTGGCGACGGTCAGTGCTCGTCAGCCAGGGCGCCGGCGATGTAGGTCGCGGCGAGCAGGGTGAAGATCAGCGCCTGCAGGAACTCGATCAGGGCCTCGAAGATGGTCATGACGAAGGCCATGCCGAAGGAGCCGACCGAGACGATCTTCAGGCCGAAGGAGCCGTGCAGGAGCATGTACTCGCCGCCGGTGATGAACAGCAGGAGCAGCATGTGGCCGGCGAACATGTTGCCGAACAGTCGCAGCGCCAGGGTCAGCGGCCGGGTGACGAAGTAGGTCAGCAGCTCCAGCGGGACGACCAGCGGGAGGATGCCCTTGGGCAGGCCGTCCGGGACCATCGACTTGAAGTAGCCGACGAAGCCGTGCTTGCGGAAGCCGAGGTAGTGGTAGGTCACGTAGACGACGAGCGTCAGGGCGATCGGGAAGCCGATCCGGCTCATGGTCGGGAACTGCACCGGCGGGATGACGCCGAAGAGGTTGTTGACCAGGATGAGCACGAACATCGAGAACAGCATCGGCACGAAGCGCAGGAAGTCCTTGCTGCCGATGATGTCGCGGGCGACGGTGTTGCGGACCAGGTTGTAGACGCCCTCGGTCATCCACTGGGCTCGCGACGGGACGATGGCCGCGCGGCGCGTGGTGGCCACGAGGACCCACCCGATGAGCGCGACGGACAGGAGAATGACCACCGCGGCGCGGGTGATGGCGAACGGGCCGTCACCGATCAGCGGCTGGTAGAACTCGGCCGGGGTCGGCGACTGGAATCCACTGCCTTCGGCCGGCAGGCCGCTCAGCGTGGCCAGCACGTTCAGGCTCACAGGGTCTCCTCGAATTGCGACGAACCAATCAAGGGGGCGGAGGCGCCCCGGGGGACCGCTGCGACAGCACCGGTCATCACGCAGCGCGCGCTCGTGCGCGCCACGGAAGTCACTTCGACGTACCGTACCTGAACCACACGAGGTACAGCGACGTGGCCATCCCCACCAGAAGCCCCACGACGACCAGGAACGCCGTGCCCAGCCAGTGGTCCAGCAGCCACCCGATCCCGCCGAACAGAACCGGCCCGGAGATGAGGTACGAGACGGCGCTCCACGCGGCGGACTCCTCCAGCCGAGGGTGCCCCGCATCGGGGTCCGGCGGCCCGCTCGGACCGGGTGAGGTCGGGTGATCGTCGCTCATGGACTGCTCCTCGGTTCACCATGTCACTCCCCCGCTTCCGGCGCACCCGGGGAGGCCGGGACGTCGTACACGTTCTTGCGCATCCGCACGAAGGCGACGACCTGGCCGACCTGCCAGACGAGGGTGACGGCCAGGGCGGCGATGCCGAAGGCCGTGCCGTCCAGCCAGCTCGCGCTGGAGAGGCTGATGATGACAATGCCGAGGAACAGGACCTGGCCGAGGTAGACGGCGAGGGCTCCGGTGAGCAGCGACAGCGGGTTGGCGTTGGTCACCCGCTTCATGACCGCCAGGCCTCCGGCGAAGAAGGCGATGGTCACCACGACGGCGAGCAGGGCGGCGAGCCCACCCCGGCTCCCCCGGGCGACCCAGAGGGCGATGACCACGATCGGGGCGGCGACGAGGGACGGCACCAACGCGCCGCGCAGCATGGCGGCGAAGGGTGCCGCAGGTGCCGGGGCTGGGTGCTCGGTCATGTCTGGCCTTGCTGGTCGTGGGCGTCTGGACGGCGTCTCGCGACGGGCGGTGCAGCCTCGGTGGGGACCTGTTCGACGGGGCTCACAGGTTCCTTTGAGGTGCTTGTGAAAGGTATCACAAGCGCGTGTGAGGCCTCCACCTGGGGAGCCCCACTGTGAGGATCACCGCAAGCAGGGAGGCCGCGAGGATCACGGACAGGGACACCCAGATGTCCACCCCGGGGAAGGCGAAGGACACCGCGCCGAGGGAGACGACGGCCGCCCACAGGTAGAGCAGGAGCACCGCGCGGCGGTGGCCGTGCCCGATCTTGAGCATCCGGTGGTGCAGGTGCTGGGCGTCCGGATGCCACGGCCGCAGCCCGGCCCGGGTCCGCCGGACCACCGCCAGGAGCACGTCCAGCAACGGCAGCGACAGGATCGCCAGGGGCAGCAGGATCGGCAGGAACGCGGCGGTCACCTCGTCCTTGCTGACCGAGGACGGGTCGACGTTGCCGGTCATGGAGATGGTCGCCGCCGCGAGCAGCAGGCCGAGCAGCAGCGCCCCCGAGTCGCCCATGAACAGCCGCGCCGGGTGGAAGTTGTGCGGCAGGAAGCCGGCGCAGCAGCCGACCAGCGCGGCCGTGACGAACGTGGCCGAGGAGAACACGTTCGGCGGGTCGTAGCTGCGCGAGAGCAGGTAGGAGTAGACGAAGAACGCCAGCGCCGCGATGCCGACCACGCCCGCGGCCAGCCCGTCGAGGCCGTCGATGAAGTTCACGGCGTTGATCGAGATGATGACGATGACGATCGTCAGCCCGACCAGGACCGGCGTCGGCAGGATCGTGACCCCGAACAGCGGCAGCTGAAGCAGCTGCACGCCCTTGAAGGCCATGATCCCCGCGGCGAGCATCTGCCCGGCCAGCTTGGTGATCCAGTCCAGCTCGCGCATGTCGTCCAGGGCGCCGACGGCACAGACGATCACCGCCCCGGCGAGGATCCCCATCGGCTCCCCGGTCGGGAACACCTGCGAGAGGTACGGCAGCTGGCTGGCCACCAGCCAGGCCGAGCCGAAGCCGATGAGGATGCCCACTCCCCCGAGCCGCGGGATCGGCGTGGCGTGCACGTCGCGGTCGCGGACGGGCGTGAAGGCCCCCGTCGCGACCGCGACCCAGCGCACGAAGGGGGTCGCGACATACGTCATGGCCGCGGCCACGACGAAGACCAGGAGGTACTCCCGCACTCAGCTGCCTCGTTCGCTGTGGAGGTGTGTGCTCTACCCGCGAGGGTATGCCGGGAAGCGGCTCACGAGGTCGCCCACCTCCGCGCGCACGTCCTTGGCGACCGGGTGGTCGGGGTCACCGTCGGTCTGGGTGACGGCGCGGTGGATGAGGTCGGCGATGACCTTCATCTGCTCCGTGCCCATGCCCTGGGTGGTGACCGACGGGGTGCCGACCCGGATGCCCGAGGCGGTGTTCGGCGGCTGCGGGTCGAACGGGATGGCGTTCTTGTTGAGGACGATGCCGGCCGCGTCGGAGCGCGCCTCGGCGTCCTTGCCGGTGACGCCGACGCCCTGGAGGTCGTGCAGCGACAGGTGGGTGTCGGTGCCGCCGGTGATCGGGCGGATGCCCTTCTCCCCCAGCGAGGCCGCGAGCTGCTGGGCGTTGGCGATGACCTGCCGGGCGTAGGTCTGGTACTCCGGGCGCAGGCACTCGCCGAGGTTGACCGCCTTGGCCGCGATGGCGTGCATCAGCGGGCCGCCCTGCATCATCGGGAACACGGCCTTGTCGAGCTTGGCGGCGTGCTCCTCCTTGCAGACCAGGGCACCGCCGCGCGGGCCGCGCAGCACCTTGTGCGTGGTGAAGGTGACCACGTCCGCGTAGGGCACCGGGCTGGGGATGGCCTGGCCGGCGACGAGGCCGATGAAGTGCGCGGCGTCGACCCAGAAGATCGCGCCGACCTCGTCGGCCACCTCGCGGAAGAACTGGAAGTCGATCAGGCGCGGGATGGCCGAGCCGCCGGCCACGATGACCTTGGGCTTGTGCTCGCGGGCCAGGTCGCGCACCTGGTCGTAGTCGATGTCCTCGGTGTCCTTGTTGACGCCGTAGTGCACGGCGTTGAACCACTTGCCGCTGAAGGAGACCTTGGTGCCGTGGGTCAGGTGCCCGCCGTGCGGCAGGGACATGGCCAGGATGGTGTCGCCCGGCTGGCAGAACGCGCCGTAGACGGCCTGGTTGGCGCTGGCGCCCGAGTGCGGCTGCAGGTTGGCGTGGTCGGCGCCGAAGAGCCGCTTGGCGCGCTCGATGCCGATGCTCTCGGCCTTGTCGACCTCGGAGCAGCCGCCGTAGTAGCGCCGGCCGGGGTAGCCCTCGGCGTACTTGTTCGACAGCGTCGAGCCGAGCGCGGCGAGCACCGCCGGGCTGGTGAGGTTCTCGCTGGCGATGAGCTGCAGGCCGCTGCGGACCCGGTCGAGCTCGGACAGCAGCACGCCCGCGATCTCGGGGTCCTGCGCCTGCAGCGCCCCGAAGTCGGGGCCGTAGAAGGTCTGGTCAGCGGTCATGCGGGCTCTCCGTCGCAAGCTGGGAGTGGGCGAGGGCAGTCTGCTCGCGGCCACTCTATTGCGTCCCGCTGCACGCCCGACGGCGGTGTCCGCACCGGCTCCCGGCTCAGGACAGCAGCGCGATCAGGGCCTGCGCGTCCACCGGGGCGCGGACCTTGGCGTCGTTGTCGAAGTAGACGACGACGTCGGCCCCTGCGGCGGCCCAGCCGCGCACCTTCACGGCCCACCGTTCCAGCGCCTCAGGGGTGTAGCCGCTGGTGTAGAGCTCCAGGTCGCCGTGCAGGCGGACGTAGACCAGGTCCGAGGTCACGTGCTCGAGCACCGGCCACCTCCCGGCGGTGTCGGCGACCACGAGCGCGACGTCGTGGCGGCGCAGCAGCCCCGGCACGTCGGGGTGGGTGAAGCTGTGGTGCCGGACCTCGAGGGCGTGGCGGATCCGGCGGGGGCCGCACCCGGGCAGCGGAGCAGCCAGGACCCGGTCGTCGGCGAGCTTGTCGTCGTGGCCGCGGGCCAGGACCGCCGCCTCGTCCTGGGTGCGCGGCAGCTGGTCGAAGAACGCGGCCAGCCGGTCGGGGTCGTAGCCCAGCGTCGGCGGAAGCTGCCACAGCACGGGGCCGAGCTTGGGCCCGAGGGCCAGGACCCCTGAGGCGAAGAAGTTGGCCAGCGCGGTCTCCACCCCGGCGAGCTTCTTGAGGTGGGTGATGAACCGGCCGCCCTTGACCGCGAAGAGAAAGTCCTCGGGGGTCTCCTCACGCCAGGCCGCGTAGCTGGAGGGACGCTGCAGGGAGTAGAAGGAGCCGTTGACCTCGATCGAGGTGAGCCGGGACGCGGCCCAGGCCAGCTCCTCGCGCTGGGGCAGCCCGGGTGGGTAGAAGGTGCCGCGCCACGCCGGGTAGCGCCACCCCGAGATCCCGACCCGGACCTGCCCCATGACCGCAGGCTAGCTGTCGTGGCCGTCGACACCCTCCGTCGTCACGACACCTGGGAGGCCATGGCCCGTTCGTGGATGCCCATCACGGCCGCCCGGGCCGACAGGAACGCTCCGGCCTGCCACGACACCAGGTGGGAGAGCCAGTCACCGGCGAAGTACACCCGACCGGCAGGCTTGTTCAGCAGGGCGTACTCGCGCTCGGTGCCGTTGGGCCAGGAGATCCACCCGCCCTCGATGAACGGGGTGCGGCGCCAGGCGACGGAGAAGGACGAGACGAGCTCGTCGCGGTACTTCTCGCCGTAGATCCTCACGCCGGCCGCGACGGCCCTGCGCACGCGCGCGGCCGGGTCCAGTGAGTCGTAGAGCAGGGAGTCGGCGTCACGGTTGTAGTAGCCGAGCACCACGCCCCTGTCGCCGAGGAACCCGTGGGAGGGATGCCAGATCTGGCGGACGTCCATGTCGGTCGTCGTGATGCCGCCGAAGATGTGTTCGTCCTCCTCCCACCAGCGCCGCCCGTACTCCAGCCCGAGCTTCCCGACAGAGAGAGGGCGGGGCAGCCCGAGGGCTCGCTGCACCTCGCCGCCCAGGTTGTGGCGCAGCCGTGCGAGCAGGTGCGGTGGCATCGCCGCCACACAGAAGTCCCCGGTCTCGTGTCGGGTGCCCCCCTCACCGTCGCGGAAGAGGACCTCGACGCCATCCGGACGGTCGGTCACCGAGAGCACCTGACAACCGAACCGCACCCGGTGGCGACCGACCCGTCGGGTCAGCGCATCGACGATCCGGTCCATGCCGCCGACCGGCTGGAACATCATCATCGCCTGCCGGTACTCGAGCTCGAAGGAGAAGTCCAGACCCACGTCACTGCCCAGGACGTCGTGCAGCGACGGGGGTGGCGTCAGGACGACGCCGCGCTGGCTCCCGGCACCGGGGTTGACCCGGTAGCCCCGCCGACTGCTCCCGGTGTAGCGCCAGCCGTGCTCCCGGCCCCCGATGTCACCGAAGTCCCGCAGGAACTCGAGCAGCTTCTCCTTGTCCGTGGCGGTCAGCTCCCCGTCGAGCGATCCCCTGTCGGTGGCCTTGGCGAGCAGCTCCGAGATGTAGCCGTAGACGTCGGCCTTGGCGGTCCGGTAGGCGATCGGATGACCCGACAGCGGCCCCTTCTGGTGGTAGATGACCTCGTCGGCGTTCTGGTTGGCCATCGGCTCGATCGCCACGCCGAGCTCGCGGCAGTAGTCCAGCGTGACCATCCACTGGGCGATGCGGGCGGGGCCGGCGTTGAGGTACTGCCCCGCGGCGAACGCGGACGTCTGGGTGCGCCCGTCCAGGTCACGCTCGGTCGTGCCGCCCCGCACCGTCCAGTTGCGCCCGCCGGGACGGTCCTTGGCCTCCAGGACCCGGCAGTCGTACCCGGCCTTGCCCAGCTCGTATGCCGCGGCGAGCCCGGCGATCCCCGCCCCGAGGACCACCACCCTCGCCCTCCGACGTCCGCTGAGGCTGAAGTCCGCTGATGCCGGCGGGCGGTAGGCCACTCGCGAGGTGGCCTCGGTCGGGGCCAGGCCCAGCAGCCCCATGGCCTCGAACAGGATGCCTGCGCCACCGGTCGCCCCCACCGCCTCGAGGACGGCCCGCCTGGACACCTGCGCGCTCATCTGCCACTCCTTTGTCGTGACGGCGAGCTGTCCTGCTCGGCCGCCACCGCTGCCGGAGGAGGCATCCGGGGCTCGGACGGCGGCGCTCCCACCCGGCAGACCAGAGAAGTCTGGGCCGCCCTGTCGCCGAAGTCACGGGACGTACGCCCTTGGGGCGGTCCGACGTCACGACGGCTGGACGCGCAGCTCCGTCTCGCCGAGCACCTCGCGCAGCTGGTCGGCACTGACCCCGCCCTCGCGCAGCACCACCGGCACCTCGCCGGTGCAGTCGACGATGGTCGAGGGGACGTTGCCCGAGGTGGGTCCGCCGTCGAGGTAGACGCTGACCGCCGCGCCGAGCTGGGCGGCCGCGTCGGTGACCGAGGTGGCCGACGGCCGGCCGGTGATGTTGGCGCTGGTGACCGCCATCGGCCCCACCGCGTCGAGCAGGGCGAGGGCGACGTCGTCCTCGGGCATGCGCAGCGCCACGGTGCCGTTGGTGTCGCCCAGGTCCCACATGAGCGAGGACTGGGCCAGCAGGACGACCGTGAGCGGGCCGGGCCAGAACGCCTTGACCAGGTCGCGGGCGTAGGCCGGCACCGAGGTGGCCAGGCCGTCGAGGGTGCGCAGGTTGGGCACGAGGACGGGCGGCGGCATCTCGCGCCCGCGGCCCTTGGCGGCCAGCACCGCGGCCACGGCGTCGGGCGAGAAGGCGTCGGCGCCCACGCCGTAGACGGTGTCGGTGGGCAGCACGACGACCTCACCACGGCGGACCGCCTCGGCGGCCTCCGCGACGCCCGTGGCCCGGCCCTCCTCGGTCGTGCAGTCGTAGACGGGACTCATGGGGCGAGCCTAGGGGCGCGCACGGCCACCGTCGCACGGGGCCGCCCGGTCAGGTCGTGCTCGTCGTGCACGTCGGCCCAGCAGCCGGTGGCCCGCAGCGCCGCCGGCAGGCTCTCGCCCTGCACGTCGGCGTGTTCCATCACCAGCACCCCCCCGTCACGCAGCAGCGTGGCCGCCCGGGCGGCCACGGCGAGCGGGATGGCCAGGCCGTCGTCGCTGCCGCCGTAGAGCGCGAGCTCGGGGTCGTGGTCGCGCACCTCCGGGTCGAGCGGCACCGCACCGACGGGGATGTACGGCGGGTTGCTCACCACCACGTCGACCGCCTCCTCGAGCTCGGGGAACGCGCTGGTCGCATCGCCCTCGCGCAGGTCGACGTCCAGGCCGAGGTCGTCGCGGTTGCGGGAGGCCCAGGCCACGGCCAGCCCCGACAGCTCGACCGCGTGGACGCGTGCCGCCGGGACCTCGTCCTTGACGCTGAGCGCGATCGCCCCCGACCCGGTGCACAGGTCCACGACGACGGGGGCGTCGAACCCCTCGCACGCCCGGATCGCCAGCCCGGCGACCACCTCCGTCTCGGGCCGGGGCACGAAGACCCCGGGTCCGACGGACAGCTCCAGGCGGCGGAACCCGGCCCGCCCGGTCAGGTGCTGCAGCGGCACCCGCCGGGCCCGCTCCTCGACCAGCTCGTCGAGCCCCTCGGGCTCCGGGGCGCCGAGGACCATGAGCCGCTGCACCTCGGCCGGGGTGCTCGCCAGGGCGTGCGCCGCGAGCGCGACGGCGTCGACGTCGGCACTCCCGACCCCCGCCGCGGCCAGCCGGCGGGACGCCTCGCGGACCGCAGCGCGCAGGTCCCCGCTCACGTGCCGGCCGGGCCCTCGGCGACGGCGGCCATCCGCGCAGCCTCGTCGGCGTCGACGGCCGACTGGACCATCGGGTCCAGGTCACCGTCGAGGACGGAGTCCAGGTTGTAGGCCTTGTAGCCGGTGCGGTGGTCGGAGATGCGGTTCTCGGGGAAGTTGTAGGTCCGGATGCGCTCGGAGCGGTCCACCGTGCGGATCTGGGACCTGCGCGCCGCGGACGCGGCCTCGTCGGCGGCGTCCTGGGCGAGCTGGTGCAGCCGGGCGCGCAGCACGCGCATCGCCGACTCCTTGTTCTGCAGCTGGGACTTCTCGTTCTGGCAGGACACGACCACCCCCGTCGGCAGGTGGGTGATCCGCACGGCCGAGTCGGTCGTGTTGACGCTCTGCCCGCCCGGGCCCGAGGAGCGGTAGACGTCGATCTTGAGGTCGTTGGGGTCGATGGTCACCTCGACCTCGTCGGCCTCGGGCATCACGAGGACGCCGGCGGCGGAGGTGTGGATGCGGCCCTGCGACTCGGTGACCGGCACGCGCTGCACCCGGTGGACACCACCTTCGTACTTCAGCCGGGCCCACGGCGCGTCGCCCGGCTCGGGGGTGCCCTTGGCCTTCACCGCGACGCGGATGTCCTTGTAGCCACCGAGGTCGGACTCGGTGGCGTCGATGACCTCGGTCTTCCAGCCGCGACGCTCGGCGTAGCGCAGGTACATCCGGACCAGGTCGCCGGCGAACAGCGCGGACTCCTCGCCACCCTCGCCGGCCTTCACCTCGAGGATGACGTCGCGGTCGTCGTCGGGGTCGCGCGGGATGAGCAGCCGGCGCAGCTTGTCCTCGGCGGCCCGCTCGACCTCCTCCAGCGAGGGCAGCTCGGCGCGGAAGGCCTCGTCCTCGGCCGCCAGCTCGCGGGCGGCGGCCACGTCGTCGCGGGCCGCGTGCCACGCGTGGTAGGCGGCCACGGTCGGCGCCAGCGCGGCATACCGCTTGTTGAGCTTGCGGACCAGGTCCTGGTCGGTGTGCACCGAGGGGTCGGCGAGCTGCCGCTCGAGGTCGGCGTGCTCCTGCACGAGCGCGGCGGCGGACTCCAGCATCGGTGGCTACTCCAGGGTGGGTGTGGCGGGGGAAAAAGCGACGCCGGCCCCCCGACCTCGGGAGGTCGGGGGGCCGGCGTGCGGGAGAGCTACTTGGCGGCCTTCTTGCCGTAGCGGGCCTCGAAGCGGGCCACACGACCACCGGTGTCGAGCAGCTTCTGCTTGCCCGTGTAGAACGGGTGGCACTGCGAGCACACGTCGGCGTGGATCTGGCCGTTGGTGGCAGTGCTGCGGGTCTGGAACGTCGCGCCACAGGTGCAGGTCACCGTGGTCTCGACGTAGGTGGGGTGCAGGTCCTTCTTCAACGTGTCTCCTCGAGTTGGGGGCGCACCGGGTCGCTGCCCTCGGGTGGGCAGGCGTGAACCGGTAGCCAACACATCAGTGTGCCAGATCAGGCACGTATGCCGAAAACGCCCGCCGGGCCGGGGACATTCCCGCGCTCAGACCGGCTCGGGCAGCCTCGCCAGCGGCAGCTCGATGACGACCTCGGTGCCCTCGCCCTCGGTGGAGCTCAGCGTCAGCGTGCCCTCGTGCCCCTCGACGATGGTCTTGACGATGGCCAGGCCGAGGCCCGTGCCCGGGATCGCCTGGGACGTGGCGTTGCTGGCCCGGAAGAAGCGGACGAAGAGGCGTTCGAGGTCGGCCGCGGGGATGCCGATCCCGGTGTCGCGGCAGCGGATCCGCACCACGCGGGTCGCGTCCTCGGAGACGTCGTCGGAGTCCTCGCCGGCATCGGGCAGCTCGACGGACACGCTGACGGCGCCGCCGGAGCGGGTGAACTTCACCGCGTTGGAGACCACGTTGACCAGCGCGCGCTCGACCTGGGCGCTGTCCGCGGAGATGACCGCCTCCTGCGGCACCGGCTCGATCCGCAGGGCGACTCCCGCGGCGTCGGCCATCGGGGCCAGGGAGTCGCCCACGTGCCCGATGAGGTCGCCGACACCGACCGGGCGCACCACGGCGCGCAGGCCGGTCGACTCGATCCGGTTGAGCACCAGCAGGTCCTCGATGAGGCCACGCAGGCGGACGGTGTTGCGCTCGATGATGTCGAGCATCGAGGCCTGCTGCGGGGACAGGTCGCCCACGTCCCCGTCGCGCAGCAGCTCGAGGTAGCCGGCGATCGAGGTCAGCGGGGTGCGCAGCTCGTGGCTGACCGTCGCCATGAAGTCGGTCTTCTGCTGGTCGAGGCGCTCGAGGCGCTCGACGTGCTCGGCCTGGTGGGCGTCGTACTCACCCTGGACGATCGAGCGGGCCACGAAGGTGGCCGACTGCTGGACGGCGTTGACCTCGGGCGCGGACCAGTGGCGCGGGCCGTCGAGCATCATCAGGGCGATCACGCCGAGCACCCGCTCGCCCAGGCCGACCGGGGCCAGGATGACCGCGCGGGCACCGGTGGCGCGGGCGAACATCTGCGCCCGCTCGGCCTCCTGGACCCTGGGGTCGAGGAAGTCCGCCAGCGCCGAGGAGGTGGCCGAACCCCACATCTCCTGCGCCAGCTCCACCTCGTGGCGCAGCAGCTCCTCGGACAGGTCCGGCAGGTCGGCCAGGCCCGGGCGGTGCCACTGGCGCCCGTGCCGGACGACCCGGTCGCTGTCGATGATGTGGAAGAGCACCCGGTCGACGGCCAGGCCCTTGCCGAGGGCGGCGCAGGTGGCCTCGATGGCCTCGTCCGCGGACGGCGCCGCCCGCACGATGCGGGCGGCCTCGCGGGTGAGCTCGTGCATGAGCAGCGCCTCGGCCTGGGCCAGGCTCAGGCTGACGTTCTGGGCGATGAGGGCGTTGAAGTCGGCCGCCAGCTCGCGCACCTCCATGGCGCCCTGGTCCTCCCGCGCCCGCGCCTCGTGGTCGCCGGCGCGCTGGCGCCGGACGACGCTGCGCAGGTTGCGCAGGGGGCGCGTCACCGAACGGGACACCCGGTTGCCCAGGAGCAGGCCAATGGCCAGCGCGAGGGCGGTGATCAGGGCGAGCACGGCCGTGTTGCGGGCCAGCTGCTCGCGGGCGCTGGTACGCAGGACGAGGGACTCGCTGGAGACGAGGTCGCTGATCTGCCCGTTGGGCACCCGGAAGGCGTCGAAGAGGTCCTTGCCGTGGGGCAGGTCGATGTCCTGGCCCTGCTGGGCGCGCAGCCGCGCCTGGTCGGCGTAGGCCCACCACGCCTCGAGGGCGGCCGCTTCCTCGTCGACCATGGCGAGCAGGTCACGCTCGCTGTCGCCGCTGGCCCGGTCGAGCAGCAGCGATCGGCGCACCGTGGCGATGTCGCCCACCGCCCGCTCGTGGGCGCCCCAGTACGGCTCGAGGAACCGCAGGTCGCGGCTCGAGGCGTAGCCCCGCAGGCCGCTCTCGGCGTCGGTCATCGCCTGGAGCGCGTCGGCGTTGGAGGTCAGGGCCGGCCCGATGGACAGGGTGAGCCGGTCGACGTAGCCGTTCTCCTGCTGCAGGCCGGCGAAGGCCACCCCGGCGATGACGAGCATCAGCCCGCACAGGATGGCCACCAGCATCCGCAGGCGCTGGGCCACCGGCCGGCGGCTGTTCACTGCTGCCCGCCGTCCGCCCCGGCAAACCCCTGGCGCGTCATGGTGCCCCACACGTGCGTGCCCCGGCGCAGACCGGCCCACCAGCCCTCGACCCGCCACCAGGCGGTCAGCTGGCGGTAGCCGAGGTTCTCGGCCACCGACGCCAGGAGCGTGGCGCCGAGGTCGCGCCAGCGGGGGTACTTGTGGAACGACAGCTCCTCCACGGCCATCGCGGCGAGGGTGACCACGATCGCGTAGCCGTAGGCAACGAGCACGAACAGCAGGGCGAACCGGACGTTGACCAGGCCGAGGGCCAGCCCGAGCGGCACCAGGACGATCCCCGCGAGCTCCAGGGCCGGCGCCAGCAGCTCGAAGACCCAGTACCACGGCAGGGCGATCATGCCGATCCGGCCGTAGCGCGGGTTGAGCACCATGCCGCGGTACTTCCACAGCACCTCCCACAGCCCCCGGTGCCACCGGCGGCGCTGCGAGCGCAGCACCGTGAGGTTGGCGGGCACCTCGGTCCAGGAGACCGGCTCGGAGACGAACTCCACGCGGTAGTCCCGCTTGGCGCGGCGCATGTGGCGGTGGATCCGCATGACGAGCTCGAAGTCCTCGCCGATGCTGTCGGTGTCGAGGCCCTGCACCTCCACCAGCACGTCGCGGCGAAACAGTCCGAAGGCCCCGCTGATGAGGATCAGCGCACCCATCCGCGACCAGCCGGTGCGCCCGAGCAGGAACGCCCGGAGGTACTCCACGATCTGCACCCGGGGCAGCCACTGCCGCGGGGTGCGGATCTCGACGATGCGCCCGGCGACGACGGTGCAGCCGTTGGCGGCCCGCACCACGCCACCGGTGGCGACGGTGCGGATCGGGTCGTCGGCGAACGGCTTGGCCACGGTGAGCAGCGCGTCGGGGTCCAGCAGCGAGTCGGCGTCGACCATCGCCACGAGCGGCTCGGACGCGGCGTTGATGCCCACGTTGAGGGCGTCGGTCTTGCCGGAGTTCTCCTTGCGGACCGCCACGAGCCGGGTGCGCCCGTCGCGGGGCACCCACACGTCGATGACACGGGCCTTGACCGGCACGTCCCGCGGCAGCTCCCGGTCCACCCGGACGAGGTCGAAGGCCTCGCGCAGCCGCTCGAAGGTGTCGTCGGTGCTGCCGTCGTCGATGACCACGATCTCGTGCCGCGGGTAGCGCAGCGCGAGCATCGCCTGCACGGAGGGCACGATGCCGGCGGCCTCGTTGTAGGCCGGGACGAGCAGGGACACCCCCGGCGCGAGCTGGCTGGACACGGTCTCCTCGCGCCCGGCGTGCTCGAGCCGGCGCAGGTGCGCCACGAAGCCGCCCGCGGCCATGAGGATCAGCAGCAGGTAGGAGGTGTTGATGACGAGGAAGTAGACGAGGACCGGCACCTCGAACGCGTGCAGCAGCCAGGTCACGACCCCGCGGGTCGACTCCAGGAGTGCGTCGGGGTTCATGCCATGGCCCCTTCCCCGGCGCGCAGCCGGGCGAGCTGCAGTGCGCCGCGGGCGGCGGGTGCCGCCGGGGTGCCGTCCGGAACCCCGGTGAGCTGCCCGATACCGGTGGGGCCGAGCTGGACGAGCGCGTCCGCCGCGATCTGGGCCAGGCGACGGTCGGGGTCGGCAAGCAGCCCCGCCAGGGTGTCCGCGGCCAGCGGGTGCCCCACCTCCCCGAGTGCCGCGGCGCAGGTGCGCCGCAGCTCGACCGGCTCCCCCGCAGCGGTATGCCGCGCCAGGGTCGGCACGTCGTCGGCCCCGCCCACCAAGCCGAGGGCCGCCGCTGCCGTCGCGCGCACCTCCGGGTCGGGGTCGGCGTCGACGAGCTCGCGCAGCCGCGGCGCGGACGAGACGAACGTGCCGTGCCCGGACACCAGGGCGGCGGCGTTGCGCACGGTCGGGTCGTCACTGTCGAGGCCCTCGCGCAGGGCGGCCGCTCCCCCGGTGCCCAGGGACAGCAGGGCCTCGGCGGCCAGGAAGGCCGGGACCCCGACGTGCCCGCGCACGCTGTGCAGCGCCCGCAGCACGTCCCCCGCGGCGACCGGGTCACCGATGGCGCCCAGGGCGCGGACCGCGACCAGGCGCACCTCGGCCGAGCGGTCCCGGAGCAGTGGCAGCAGGTGGGGGACGTGGGAGCGGTCGCGGACGAGGCCCAGCAGGTAGGCGGCGCGGGCGCGGGTGACCACCGAACGCGACCCCAGCTCGGCCAGCGCGCGGTCGACGTCGCCGTGCTCGCGCAGCACGAGGACGAGGTCCTCGACCGGCTCACCGCGGACCTTGGCGAGCATCGCGGTCACGGCCGGGCCGACGGTGCGCCACGCCTGGTGGTCGACCGCGAGCAGGTGGGCCATGGCCGCACCGTCGTCGTCCTCGCCGGAGCCGAGGATGAGCAGCGGCATCCGGTGCGGTGCCAGGGCAGCCTCGGTGGCACGCTCCCGGTGGGTCCGGGCCAGCTTGGCCACGACGACGAGCACGGTCAGGCCGACCGCGGTCAGGGCGACCACGAGGCTGACGCCGATCAACAGCCCCTGGGTGATCACGCCTTGACCCGGGCCAGCACGACGTTGACCCGGTGGAGCAGCTCGCGAGGGCTGAACGGCTTGATGACGTAGTCGTTGGCGCCCGTGGCGAAGCCGGCGTCGACGTCGGCGTCACGGGACTTCGCGGTGAGCAGGATGACGGCGAGGTCGGCGGTGCCCGGGTCCTGGCGGACCTTGCGCAGCACGTCGATGCCGGACAGCCCGGGCATCATCACGTCGAGGACGGCCAGGTCCGGCGGGTTGTCCTGGATCGCGGCGAGGGCGGCGGCGCCGTCGCTGACAGCCTGCACGGCGTAGCCCGCCTGGCTCAGCTTGAAGACCACGAGGTCCCGGATGTCCCGGTCGTCATCGGCCACCAGCACACGCACGTCCGACGACATGTCCTCACCGCTCCCCTGCTCGCCCGTCAGCAGGACAAAAATATCGGAGCCTGACCGGGATTTCTCCCGATCAGGCTCCGAAATGGGCGTTCTGTTACCTCAGTTGTCGTCGTCGCCCTGGATCGAGGACGTCTTCTGGACCTGCATGAGGAACTCGACGTTGCTGCGCGTCTTCTTCAGGCGGTCGATGAGCAGCTCGATGCCCTGCTGCGAGTCGAGCGCGGACAGCACCCGACGCAGCTTCCAGACGATCTTGAGCTCCTCGGCCGACATGAGGATCTCCTCGCGGCGCGTGCCCGACGGGTTGACGTCGACGGCCGGGAAGATGCGACGGTCGGCGAGCTGGCGCGACAGGCGAAGCTCCATGTTCCCGGTGCCCTTGAACTCCTCGAAGATGACCTCGTCCATCTTCGAACCGGTCTCGACGAGCGCGGTCGCGAGGATGGTGAGCGAGCCACCGTTCTCGATGTTGCGGGCGGCACCGAAGAAGCGCTTCGGCGGGTAGAGCGCGCTGGAGTCCACGCCACCGGACAGGATCCGGCCGCTCGCCGGGGCGGCGAGGTTGTAGGCGCGGCCGAGACGCGTGATCGAGTCGAGCAGCACGACCACGTCGTGGCCCATCTCGACCAGGCGCTTGGCGCGCTCGATCGCCAGCTCGGCGACCGTGGTGTGGTCCTCGGCGGGACGGTCGAAGGTGGAGGCGATGACCTCACCCTTGACCGTGCGCTGCATGTCGGTGACCTCCTCGGGGCGCTCGTCCACCAGGACGATCATGAGGTGCGCCTCGGGGTTGTTGGTCGTGATCGCGTTGGCGATGGCCTGCAGCACCATCGTCTTGCCGGCCTTGGGCGGGCTGACGATGAGGCCGCGCTGGCCCTTGCCGATCGGCGCGACGAGGTCGATGAGCCGCGTGGTCAGCACGGTGGGCTCGGTCTCCAGGCGCAGGCGCTCCTGGGGGTACAGCGGGGTGAGCTTGCCGAACTCGACGCGGGCACGCGCCTGCTCGGGGGTCATCCCGTTGACCGTGTCGAGGCGCACCAGCGCGTTGAACTTCTGCCGCGAGCTGCCGGGCTGCTCGCCCTCGCGGAGCGCCTTGACGGCCCCGGTGACGGCGTCACCCTTGCGCAGGCCGTTCTTCTTGACCATGCCCAGCGGGACGTAGACGTCGTTCGGGCCGGGCAGGTAGCCGCTGGTGCGCACGAACGCGTAGTTGTCGAGGACGTCGAGGATGCCGGCGACCGGGACGAGCACGTCGTCGTCGGTCACGGTCTCGGGGCTGTCCTGGAAGTCGTTCTCGCGGCCGCCGCCACGACGCTTGCGGTCGCGGTAGCGCTGACGACCACGGCGACGCCCGCCGCCCTCTTCGTCGAAGTCGTTGCCGCCACTGCGACGACCGTCGTTCGTGCGGCCCTCGCCGCCACGGTCGTTGCGGTCGGTGCGGTCGGTGCGGTCGCCACGGGTGTCGTTGCGGTCAGGGCGCTCGCCACGCTCGGTGGTGCGCTCGCCACGACCCTCATTGCCCCGCTCGACGCGGTCGCCCCGGGTGTCGTTGCGGTCGTTGCGCTCGCCGCGGTCGTTGTTGCGGTCGTTGCGCTCGCCGCGGTCGTTGTTGCGCTCGGTGCGCTCGCCACGGCTGTCCGTGCCGCGGTCAGCGGCCCGGTCCTCGCCACGGGTGTCGTGGCGCTCGGTGGAGCGCTCGCCGCGGCTGTCGTTGCCACGGTCGGCGGCGCGCTCGCCACCGTCGTGCTGGCGCGGCTGCTCGGCCGCGGGAGCCTCGGGGCCACCCGCGGGCCGCTCGGCCCGGCGGGACGCGCGGGCGGGGCGCTGGCCGTTGGCCGGGGCGTCGGTGGCCTTGGCCGGGGCCTCGGTGGCCGGGGCGGAGCCGCCGGCCTGGCGCGCACGGATGGCGGTGAGCAGGTCGCCCTTGCGCATCTTCGCCGTCCCGGTGATGCCCAGGCTCGTGGCGAGCCCCTGGAGCTCGGCCAGGCGCATGGTGCTCAGACCGCCCGTACGACGAGTGGTCCCGCCGTTGCCCTCAGGCACTGCGACGAGCTCGGTGGTGTCTGTCACGAAGGATCCTTCCCCCTCGTATTCGGTCCGCCAGATTGCGGAACCGGGGTCTGCGTCAGGTCAGAACCTGATCGATGGGGCCATGCGTGCTGGCGGGTAGCACAGCAGGACGCAACGGGAGCGTTGCGCGCTCACATGGTGGTTGGTGCACGGTGGCGAGTGGCTCGACCAGGGGGGATGATCGGCGTTCGTCGCCGGGGTGCGTCCTCAGGGTAACACCACCACACGACCGCCATGTGCGAAGTGTCAAACGTGGTGTCCTGCACGGTCATTCCCGCAGGTCAGCCCGCAACTCGGTCGATCCGGGCGCCGGTGCCGGCGATGCCGGGGCGCAGCACCTGCCACCCGTGCCCGGGCACCAGGGCGGCCACCGCGTCGACGTCGGCGCGGGTGCTGAGGACCAGCACGCTCGGGCCCGCGCCGGAGATGACGGCGGCGTGCCCCCGCTCGCGCAGCCGGTCCACGAGCGCCATGGACGCACCGAGCGCGGCCCGCCGCTGCTCCTGGTGCAGCCACTCCCGGGTGGCCGGCAGCAGCAGGTCGGGCCGCCGGGTGACGGCCTCCACCAGCAGCGCCGCCCGGGCCGAGTTCAGTGCCGCCTCGGCGTGCGGCACGTGGTCCGGGAGCACCGCCCGGGCGGTGCTGGTGGCCAGCTGGGCCTGCGGGACCAGCAGCACCGGGGTGACCTCGGGACTGACGGCCAGCTGCACGGTGCGCGTGTGCCGCGGGGTCTCGGCCTCGGACCAGGACAGCGTCATCCCGCCGTACACACTGGCCGAGGCGTTGTCGGGGTGTCCCTCGACCGCGCTCGACAGGTCGTTGGTGAACTCCCGGTCGAGCCCGCCGTCGAGGTCCTCCACCCCGGCGGCGAGGTCATGCAGGCCTTGTGCCGCAACGACTCCCGTGACGATGGCCGTGGCCGAGGAGCCCAGCCCGCGACCGTGGGGCACCGCGTTGAGGCAGCTCATGGTCAGGCCGGCCGGCGGCTCGACGCCGAGCTCGGCCCAGGCGCGGACCATGGAGCGGTAGACGAGGTGGTTCTCGTCCAGCGGCACGCTGGACGCACCCTCGCCGGCGACCTCGACCTGCAGGCCGGGGGCGCCGGACACCGTCACGGTGCACTCGTCCCACAGGCCCAGGGCCAGGCCGATCGAGTCGAAGCCGGGTCCCAGGTTGGCACTGCTGGCCGGCACCCGGACCCGCACGCAGGAGCCGGGCACCAGCGGGGTGACCACGTTCAGCCCTCGAGCCCGAGGGCGCTGGCGGCGGTGAACGCGTCGACGGGCACCCGCACCGGCAGCACGGGCTCGCCGTCGGCGTCCTTGAGCGCCCAGGCGGGGTCCTTCAGGCCGTGGCCGGTCACCGTGCAGACCACAGTGGCCCCGGCCGGGACGAGCCCGTCCTCGGCCGCGGCGAGCAGGCCGGCGACGCTGGCCGCGGACGCCGGCTCGACGAAGATCCCCTCGCGGGCCGCGAGGATGCGGTGGGCGTCGAGGATCTGCGCGTCGCTGACGGCGTCGATCCGGCCGCCGGAGTCGTCGCGGGCCTCCAGCGCCTGCTTCCACGAGGCGGGGTTGCCGATGCGGATCGCCGTCGCGATGGTCTCCGGGTGGTCGATCGGGTGCCCGGCCACGATCGGCGCCGCACCCTCGGCCTGGAAGCCCCACATGCGGGGCAGGCGGGTGGCCGGGCCCGGCATACCGGTCAGGGAGCCCTCGGCGAGGTACTCGCGGTAGCCGCGCCAGTAGGCGGTGATGTTGCCGGCGTTGCCCACGGGCAGGCAGTGGATGTCGGGGGCGTCGCCGAGGGCGTCGACCACCTCGAACGCGGCGGTCTTCTGCCCCTCGATGCGGGCCGGGTTGACCGAGTTGACCAGCTCCACCGGGTAGGCCTCGGCGAGCTTGCGGGCCAGCGTCAGGCAGTCGTCGAAGTTGCCGTCGACCTGCAGCAGCCTCGCGCCGTGGGCGATCGCCTGGCTGAGCTTGCCCATGGCGATCTTGCCCTCGGGCACGAGCACCCCGCAGGCCATGCCCGCCTTGGTGGCGTAGGCCGCCGCCGAGGCGCTGGTGTTGCCGGTGGAGGCGCAGATGACCGCGCGGGCGCCGGAGCGCGCGGCGGCCGAGATCGCCGTCGTCATGCCGCGGTCCTTGAACGAGCCGGTCGGGTTCAGGCCTTCGTACTTGACCCACACCTGCGCACCGACCACCTCAGAGAGCACCTCGGCGTGGATGAGCGGGGTGCCACCCTCGCCGAGGGTGACCACCGGGGCCCCCTCGAGGGACGGCAGGCGGTCGCGGTACTCGTGGATGACCCCACGCCACAGGTGCGCCATGCTCACTCCCCCTCCACGCGCATGACCGAGGTCACCGCGCGAACGGTGGGCAGCTCGGCCAGCGCGTCGACGGTGGCCGACAGGGCCGCGTCGGGCGCCGAGTGGGTCACGATGACCAGGCTGGCCCGCCCGTCCTCCGGCGTCGCCGGGTCGGGGCTGAGCAGCTGCTGGCGGACCGTCTCGATGGAGACCTCGTGCTGGGCGAACGCGGTGGCGACCTGCGCCAGCACGCCCGGGCGGTCGGCCACGTCGAGGCTGATGTGGTAGCGCGTCTGGGCCCGGCCCATCGGCAGGATGGGCAGGTCGGCGTAGGTCGACTCCCCCGGGCCGAGGCCGCCCACGACCTTGTGCCGGGCGACCGCGACGACGTCGCCGAGCACGGCGGAGGCGGTGGGGTCGCCGCCGGCGCCGCGGCCGTAGAACATCAGCTCACCGGCCGACTCCGCCTCCACGAAGACCGCGTTGAACGCCTCGCGCACCCCGGCCAGCGGATGGGTCCGCGGGATCATCGCCGGGTGGACGCGCACGGAGATGCCGCGGCCACCGGGCTCGGCCGGGTCGTCGGTGACCTCGCAGATCGCCAGGAGCTTGACCACGCAGTCCATCTCGCGGGCGGCGTGGACGTCGGCGGCGGTGACCTCGGTGATGCCCTCGCGGTAGACGTCCTTGCCGCTGACCCGGGAGTGGAACGCCAGGGAGGCCAGGATCGCGGCCTTGGCGGCGGCGTCGAAGCCCTCGACGTCGGCGGTCGGGTCCGCCTCGGCGTAGCCGAGCTCCTGCGCCTGCTCGACCGCCTCGGCGAAGCCGGCTCCGGTCGTGTCCATCTTGTCCAGCACGTAGTTGGTCGTGCCGTTGACGATGCCGAGCACCCGGCGCACGTCGTCGCCGGCGAGTGACTCGCGCAACGGGCGCAGCAGCGGGATCGCCCCGGCGACGGCCGCCTCGTAGTAGAGGTCGACGTCGTGCTCCTGGGCGGCCTGGTAGAGCAGCGGCCCGTCCTCGGCCAGCAGCGCCTTGTTGGCGGTGACCACGCTGGCACCGTGCTCGAACGCCCGCAGGATCAGGCTGCGCGCCGGCTCGATGCCGCCGATCACCTCGACCACGACGTCCGCGCGGGTGACCAGGTCTTCGGCGTCGGTGGTGAACAGCGAGGGGTCGACCCCGGTCTCACTGCGGTCCTTGCCCGCCCGGCGCACCGCGATGCCGACGACCTGCAGCGGCCGGCCCACCCGGGCGGCCATGTCGTCGGCGTGCTCCGTGAGCAGGCGGGCCACCGCCGTGCCGACCACGCCGCAGCCCAGCAGGGCCACGCGCAGGGGCTGGACGTCCGGACTGGCCAGGTTGCTCACGCTTGCTCCTCACGCATCTCGGGCCTCACGAGCCTGCTGCCATCCTGCCGTGTCCACGCTGTGGACGCGCCTCGTTCCGCGATGCGGACGACGTGGCTACTCGACGTCGAGGGCGAGGATGTCCTCAATGCTCTCGCGCCGCACGATGACCCGGGCCACGCCGTCGCGGACGGCCACCACCGGCGGGCGGGGGACGTGGTTGTACTGGCTGGACAGGCTGCGGCAGTAGGCCCCGGTGCCGGGGACGGCGATGAGGTCGCCGGGGGCCACGTCGGAGGGCAGGAACTCGTCCTTGACGATGATGTCCCCGCTCTCGCAGTGCTTGCCCACCACGCGCGCCAGCGCCGGGAGGGCCTCGCTGCGCCGGTTCGCCAGCGTGCACGAGTAGTCCGCGTCGTACAGGGCGGGGCGGATGTTGTCGCTCATCCCACCGTCGACGGCGACGTAGGTGCGGGTCGCGGCGCCGTCGAGCAGCACCTCCTTGACCGTGCCGACCTCGTAGAGCGTGAAGGTGCTCGGCCCGGCGATCGCCCGCCCCGGCTCGACCGAGATCCGGGGCACGGCGACCCCGTCGGCGCGGCACTCGCGGGCGACGATCTCGGCCATGCCGGCGGCCAGCACCTTCGGCGCCAGGGGGTCGTGCTGGGTGGTGTAGGCGATGCCGAAGCCGCCGCCGAGGTCGAGCTCGGGCAGCTCGACCCCGTGCTCGCGGGCGACGTCGAGGTGCAGGCCCATGACCCGACGGGCCGCGACCTCGAAGCCGCTGACGTCGAAGATCTGGCTGCCGATGTGGCTGTGCAGCCCCTTGAGGGAGAGGTATGCCGGGTGCTCCAGCACGCGCCGCACCGCCTCGGCCGCCTGGCCCCCGGACAGGCTGAACCCGAACTTCTGGTCCTCGTGGGCGGTGGCGATGTACTCGTGGGTGTGGGCCTCGACGCCCACGGTCACCCGGATGAGGACCGGGGCGACGACCCCGAGCCGCTGCGCCGCCCCTGCCACGCGGTCGATCTCCTCGAAGGAGTCGAGCACGATCCGGCCGACGCCGTGGCGCAGCGCCGCCTCGATCTCGGCGACCGACTTGTTGTTGCCGTGCAGGCCGATCCGCTCCCCCGGGACGCCTGCGCGGATCGCCACGGCGAGCTCCCCGCCGGAGCAGACGTCGAGGTGCAGCCCCTCCTCGTGGACCCAGCGCGCGACCTGGGTGCACAGGAACGCCTTGCCCGCGTAGTAGACGTCGGCGCCGCCGCACAGGTCGCCGAACGCCTCGGCGAAGGCCTCCTTGAACTCGCGGGCGCGGCCCCGGAAGTCCTCCTCGTCGATGACGTAGGCAGGGGTGCCGAACTCGGCCGCGATGTCACGCACGTCGACGCCGCCGACGGTCAGCGCGCCGTCCCGGGCGCGGCGCACCGACCGGGCCCACAGGTGGGTGACCAGGTCGTTGACGTCGGCCGGGGGCTTGAGCCACGACGGCCCGCGGTAGCCCTCGGCGTGCAGCGCACCGGCCTCGTGGGCGCGCATCAGATCTGCTCCGGCGCCGAGACGCCCAACAGGCCCAGGCCGCCGGCGAGCACCTGCCGGGAGGCGTCGCTGAGCCACAGCCGGGTGCGGTGGAGGTCGGTGACCTCCTCCTCGGCGCGCGGCCGGACCCGGCACTCGTCGTACCACTTGTGCAGGCGGGCGGCGAGGTCCTCCAGGTAGCGGGCGACCCGGTGCGGCTCACGCAGCTGCGCCGCCTGCGCGACCACCCGCGGGAAGTCCCCGAGGATGGCGAGCAGCGCCGACTCGGTCTCGTGGGTCAGCAGCGCCGGCTCGAAGCCGTCCTCGCGGCGCACCCCGTCCTCGGCGGCAAGCCGCGCCACCCGGCAGGTGCGGGCGTGGGCGTACTGCACGTAGAACACGGGGTTCTCGTTGCTGTGCTTCGCCAGCAGGTCGAGGTCGATGTCGATCGTCGAGTCGGTCGAGGACCGGGTGAGGGCGTAGCGGGCGGCGTCGACACCAACGGCCTCGACGAGGTCCTCGAGCACCACGACCGTCCCGGCCCGCTTGCTCATCCGCACCGGCTGGCCGTCCTTGACCAGGTTGACCATCTGGCCGATGAGGATCTCGAGGTTCTCGTGCGGGGTGTCGCCGAACGCGGCGCACATCGCCATCATCCGCGAGACGTAGCCGTGGTGGTCGGCGCCGAGCATGATGAACACCCGGTCGAAGCCACGCTCGCGCTTGTCGAGGTAGTAGGCCAGGTCACCGGAGATGTAGGCCGGCTTGCCGTCGCTCTTGATGACGACCCGGTCCTTGTCGTCGCCGTAGTCGGTGGTGCGCAGCCACCGGGCGCCGTCCTTCTCGTACATCACGCCGAGCTCGGTCAGCCGGGCGATCGCACGGTCGACGGCGCCGGACTCGTGCAGCGAGTTCTCGTGGAAGTAGACGTCGAAGTCGACACCGAAGTCGTGCAGCGAGGACCTGATCTCGCCGAACATCAGCTCGACGCCGAGCGCCCGGAAGCGTTCCTGCGCCTGGTCGTCGGGCAGGTCGAGGATGCCCGGCTCCTGCTCCATCACCGTGGTGGCGATGTCGCTGATGTAGGCCCCGGCGTAGCCGTCCTCGGGAGCCGGCTGCCCCTTGGCTGTGGCCAGCAGCGACCGGGCGAACCGGTCGATCTGGGCGCCGTGGTCGTTGAAGTAGTACTCCCGGGTGACCTCGGCCCCGGAGGCCTCGAGGATGCGGGCCAGGGAGTCGCCGACGGCGGCCCAGCGGGTGCCACCGAGGTGGATCGGGCCGGTCGGGTTGGCCGAGACGAACTCGACGTTGACCCGCTTGCCGGCCTCGGCGTCGCCGCGACCGTAGGCCGGCCCCGCCTCCACGATGGTCCGCGCCAGCTCCCCCGCCGAGGCCGCGTCCAGCGTGATGTTCAGGAACCCCGGGCCGGCGACGTCGACAGCCTTGACGCCGCTCACGGCACCCAGACGCGCGGCGAGCCGGGACGCGACCTCCCGCGGCGGCATACCGGCACCCTTGGCCAGCTGCAACGCCACGTTCGTCGCCCAGTCCCCGTGCTCGCGGCTGCGCGGACGCTCCACCCGCACCTCATCCGGCACGACGACGGTCAGCTCGCCCGCCTCCACGGCGGCAACGAGCGCGGAGCGGATGGCCAGCGCAAGCTCTTCGGGGGTCACCTCCCGAAGTCTAGGGCGCGGGGTCAGCCCTCCTCGGGGGTGTCCACGCCGGTCTCGGTGCCGGTCTCGGGGGCGCGCTCGAGGCGCTCGGGCGCCGAGACGCCGAGCAGGCCGAGACCGTTGGCCAGCACCACGCGCGTGGCCTCGTTGAGCCACAGCCGGGTGCGGTTCAGGTCGGTGACCTCCTCACCCGCGTGGGGGCGGACGCGGCACTCGTCGTACCACTTGTGGAAGCGGCCGGCGAGGTCCTCCAGGTAGCGGGCGACCCGGTGCGGCTCCCGCAGCTGCGCCGCCTGCGCGACCACCCGCGGGAAGTCCCCGAGGATGGCGAGCAGCGCCGACTCGGTCTCGTGGGTCAGCAGCGCCGGGTCGAAGCCGTCCTCGCGGCGCACCCCGTCCTCGCCCGCGAGCCGGCTGACGTTGCAGGTGCGGGCGTGGGCGTACTGCACGTAGAACACCGGGTTGTCGTTGGACTGCCGGCGCAGGTCCTCGCCGTTGAGCGAGAGCGGGCTGTCCGCGGGGTAGCGCGCCAGTGTGTACCGGATGCCGTCGGCCCCGATCCAGTCCAGCAGCTCGCTGAGGTAGATGGCGTTGCCACGGCGCTTGCCCATGCGCTCACCGGCGATGTTGATCAGCTGGCCGATCAGCACCTCGATGTTGACCTCGGGGTCGTCCCCAGCACACGCCGCGATGGCCTTGAGCCGGCCGACGTAGCCGTGGTGGTCGGCGCCGAGCAGGTAGATCTTCTCGGGGAAGCCGCGGTCCTTCTTGGACAGGTAGTAGGCGGCGTCGGCGGCAAAGTAGGTCGGCTCGCCGTTGGCACGCACCATCACCCGGTCGCGGTCGTCGCCGAAGTCGGTGGTGCGCAGCCAGGTCGCGCCGTCGGCCTCGAAGACGTGGCCCTGCTCGCGCAGCCGGTCCACCGCCTGCTCGACCGCACCGGCGTCGTGCAGGGCCTTCTCGGAGAACCACACGTCGAAGTGGACGCCGAACGCCTCCAGCGTCGAGCGGATGTCGGCCAGCTCGGCGCGGTAGCCCAGCTCGCGCGCCACGGCCACGGCCTCCTCCTCGGGCAGCTCGAGCAGGTCGGGGCGCTCGGCCACCACGGTGCGGGCCAGGTCGGTGACGTACTCCCCCGGGTAGCCGCCCTCGGGCACCTCGGTCCCCCGCGCCCGGGCCAGGATCGAGCCGGCGAACTTGTCCATCTGGGCACCGGCGTCGTTGACGTAGTACTCGGCGGTGACCTGCGCCCCCGAGGCCGCGAGCAGCCGGTGCAGCGCGTCACCGAGCGCGGCCCAGCGGGTGTGGCCGATGTGCAGCGGACCGGTCGGGTTGCCGGAGACGAACTCCAGGTTGATGGTGTGCCCGGCCATGGCCTCGTTGCGACCGTAGGCCGGCCCCGCCTCCACGATGGTCCGCGCCAGCTCCCCCGCCGACGCCGCGTCCAGCGTGATGTTGAGGAACCCCGGGCCGGCGACGTCGACAGCCTTGACGCCGCTCACGGCACCCAGACGCGCGGCGAGCCGGGACGCGACCTCCCGCGGCGGCATACCGGCACCCTTGGCCAGCTGCAACGCCACGTTCGTCGCCCAGTCCCCGTGCTCGCGGCTGCGCGGACGCTCCACCCGCACCTCATCCGGCACGACGACGGTCAGCTCGCCCGCCTCCACGGCGGCAACGAGCGCGGAGCGGATGGCCAGCGCAAGCTCTTCGGGGGTCACGCCGACCAGCCTAAAGGGGCAGGTGAGCGCCTCCCGACGGTGCCCTCGACGGGCTCCTGGGCCTGGTCCTAGACCCGGCCGCCGACGGCGAGGATGCCGATGAGCGCGAGCAGCTCGTCCGGCTCGAACGGCTTGGCGATGAACCCGTCGACGCCGGCCTGCTCGGCCTGGGCCCGATGGTGGGACTGCACCGAGGCGGTGACCATGATGATCGGGATGTCCATCAGCCGCGGGTCCGCGCGGATCATCGAGACGGTCCACCAGCCGTCGCGCCGTGGCATCAGCGCGTCGACGGTGATGACGTCCGGCAGCGGCTGGGAGGTGTCGTCGAGGATCTCCAGCGCCTCCTCGCCGTCGCGCGCCTCGATCACCTCATAACCCTCGAGCTCCAGGTTCACCCGGATCAGCGTGCGGATCTGGTCGGTGTCGTCGACGACGAGGATGCGACCGCTCCCCTCGGCATCGTGATAGCCGTACCTCGCACTGGTGCTGCGACCCGGCCCGCCCCATTCCATGAAACCCACCCTAGGCTGCTAACCTCATCCGGCGCGCTCGATCCGGGTCGGAAACCTTTCCGACAGCGGTCGTTGGCCCCCGTAGCTCAGGGGATAGAGCACCGCCCTCCGGAGGCGGGAGCGCAGGTTCGAATCCTGCCGGGGGCACCACGCGCACGAGGACCCCTCGCCCACCAGGGCGAGGGGTCCTCTTCGCATGCAGGGGCCCTCCAGCCGTTGTGCCGTGCGCCTCACCCCCGCGGACCTCACCACCCCACCCGCCGAGGGGGACCGACGACGGTGTCGTGTCAGCGCTGGCTGGCGTCGCTGACCTCGCCGACGAGCTCCTCCAGCACGTCCTCGAGGAACACCACGCCCTGGTTGCTGCCGTCGGTGTCGACGACGCGGGCCAGGTGGGAGCCGGTGCGCTGCATCGTGGCGAGCACGTCCTCGACCTCGTCGCCGGGGGCCACCGTGGCCAGCCGGCGGACGCGCTTGAGCGGCACCGGCTGGGTGTGCTCCTCCTCGTCGGCGTAGAGCACGTCCTTGAGGTGCAGGTAGCCGGCGAGGTCGCCGGAGGCGTCGGTGAACGGGTAGCGCGAGAAGCCGTGGCGGGCGACGAGGCGCTCGACGTCGTCGGGGGTGGCCCCGATCGGCAGCGTGACCAGCTGGTCCAGCGGCACGGCCACCTCGCCGGCGACCCGGTCGCTGAACTCGATCGCCCCGCGGACCATGCCGTGGCGCTCGCCCTCGATCAGCCCCTCGCGGTGGCTCTCGGCGACGATGTGCTGGACCTCCTCGGCGGTGAAGGCGGAGGCGATCTCGTCCTTGGGCTCGACGCCGACCAGGCGCACGAAGGTCTTGGCCACGCCCTCCATCAGGCGGATCACCGGCCGAAGCCCCCGGGCGATGTAGAGCAGCGGCGGGGCCAGGGCGAGCGCGGCCTTGTCCGGTCCGGCGATGGCCAGGTTCTTGGGCACCATCTCGCCGACCACGACGTGCAGGTAGGCCACGAGCAGCAGGGCCAGGACCAGGGCGATCGGGTCGGCGGCGGACCCGGGCAGGTGCACCAGCTGCAGCACCGGCAGGATCAGCTCGTGCAGCGCCGACTCCGCCACGGCGCCGAGCCCGACCGAGCACAGGGTGATGCCGAGCTGGGCGGCGGTCAGGAGCGAGGCGATCTGCTCCAGCGCCTCCAGGCTGACCTGGGCGCGACGGCTGCCCGCGTCGGCCATCGGCTCGAGCTGCGAGCGCCGTGCCGCCATGACGGCGAACTCCGCGCCGACGAAGAAGGCGTTGCCCAGCAAGAGCAGCAGCGACAGCCACAGGGCGAGGCTCGGGCTCATGCTCGCTCCTCCGCCCGCTCGCCGGTCTGCCGTGTGCCGGTATGCCGGGTGCCCGCCTCGTCGTCCGGCTCAGGCGGGTGCGGCGTGAACCTCAGCCGGTCCACACGCCGCCCGTCCATGGCCTCCACCCGCACGGTCCAGCCGGGGACCGTGACGGTGTCGCCGACGACCGGCACGCGACCCAGCGCCGCCATGACGAAGCCGCCGACCGTCTCGTAGGCCGGGCCCTCGGGCACGTCGGCGCCGAGGCGGTCGTGCACCTCGTCCGGCCGCCACAGCCCGGGCACCGTCCAGGACCCGTCGGTCATCTCCCGGCCGGTGGTGCGGCTGCGGTCGTGCTCGTCGCTGACCTCCCCGACGATCTCCTCGATGACGTCCTCGAGGGTCACCAGCCCCGAGGTGCCGCCGTACTCGTCGACCACGACGGCGAGCTGCATGCCCGATCCGCGCAGCAGGAGCAGGAGGGGGTCGAGCCGGATCGTCTCGGGCACCAGGGTCGGGTTGATCATCAGCGCCGAGACCGGCACGTCCTCGCGCCGCTCGTGCGGCACCGCGATGGCGCGCTTGACGTGGACGAGGCCGTCGACGTCGTCCCAGTCCTCGCCGATCACGGGGAAGCGCGAGTGGCCGGTGCGGCGGGCCAGGCGCAGCACGTCGGCGGCGGAGGCGGTGCGCTCGATCGCGGTGCACCGCACCCGCGGGGTCATGACGTCGGCGGCGGTCTGCTCCCCGAAGTCCAGCGAGCGGGTCACCAGGCGCGCGGTCGTCTCGTCGAGCGTGCCGGCCTCCGCCGAGCGGCGCACCAGGGAGGCGAGCTCCTGCGGGGTGCGGGCGCCGGAGAGCTCCTCCTGCGGGGTGATGCCGAATGCCTTGAGCACCAGGTTGGCCGAGCCGTTGAGCACGACGATCAGCGGGCGGGTCAGCACCGAGAAGAGGCGCACCGGCACCGCGACGAGCTTGGCCATCCCGAGCGGCTCGGAGATGCCGAGGAACTGCGGGACCAGCTCGCCGAAGATCATCGAGAACACGGTGGCGAGGAACAGCGCCAGCCCGGCGGAAACCGGCTCCACCGCCCCTGGCGGCACGCCCACCGCCGCCACGGGGGTGGCCAGCAGCCGGCCGACCGAGGGCTCGGCGATGAAGCCGAGGACCAGGGTGGTCAGGGTGATACCGACCTGGGCCGCGGAGAGCTGGGTCGACAGCTGGCGCAGCGAGGTCAGCACCCTCCCCGCGGCGTGGTCACCCTCGTCGACGGCGCGCTGGACGGTGGGCTTGTCGAGCGCGACGAAGGAGAACTCCGCGGCGACGAAGACCGCCGTGCCAAACGTCAACGCCACGCCGGCGAGGACCAGCAGCCATTCGGTCATAGTGCGTCCATCCTAGAGAGCAGCCGGCCCCGCGGCGGGGTCCCCGCCTGCGGGATGACCCTGAGATCCCCCTGAGATCACCCGAAATGCCGGGCTCGCGCGCCGCCCCCCGTGGTGGGATGAGCGGCATGAGTGAGACCGGGGACCAGACATGACCACGACCGCAGTACCCCAGCAGGGCACCCGCATCGAGGTGCACGAGCTGACCAAGCGCTTCGGCAGCTTCACCGCCGTCGACCGGCTCAGCTTCAGCGTCGAGCCGGGCCGGATCACCGGCTTCCTCGGCCCCAACGGCGCCGGGAAGACGACGACGCTGCGCATGCTGCTCGGCCTCGTCCGCCCCACCGCGGGCACGGCGACCATCGGCGGGCAGCGCTACCACGACCTGACCGCCCCGCAGCGGGTCGTCGGCTCGGCGCTGGAGGCCACCAACTTCCACCCGGGGCGGACCGGTCGCGACCACCTGCGGGTGCTCGCGGACACCGCCGGCATCGACACCCGGCGGGTCGACGAGATGCTCGAGCTGGTCGGCATCCCCGCCGCGGCGCGCAAGCGGGCCGGCGGCTACTCCATGGGGATGCGCCAGCGCCTGGGCCTGGCCGCCGCACTCCTCGGGGACCCGCAGGTGCTCATCCTCGACGAGCCGGCCAACGGCCTTGACCCCGAGGGGATCCGCTGGCTGCGCCTCTTCCTGCGCCACCTGAGCGGCCAGGGCAAGACCGTGCTCATCTCCAGCCACATGCTCCAGGAGGTCGAGCAGACCGTCGACGACGTCGTCATCATCGCCAACGGCCGCCTCGTGCGGCAGGGCGCCATGGCCGACCTCCACGGCGAGAAGCGGGCGGTCGTGCGCACGACCGACGCCGCGGCGCTGGCCCGGGCGCTGAGCAGCGCCGGGATCACCGCCGACCCGGCCACTGACGGCCAGCTCGACGTGCACACCGGCGACCTCGCCCGCGTCGGCGACGTCGCCCTCGCCGCCGGGCTGCCCGTGCACGAGCTGCGCCAGCACCAGACCGACCTCGAGGCGCTGTTCTTCCAGCTGACCGAGGACCCGGCCAACCGCAACCGAAACCTGGACGGCTCACCCGACCCCGTCCCCCTTCCCGGCGGCACGCCCGCCCCGACCGAGAGCGCGGTGCGCTGATGAACGGCGCGATCAGGTCCGAGTTCCGCAAGATCTTCACGACCCGCCTCTGGTGGGGCATGGCCATCGGCGTCGTCGTCGTGGGAGGCGGCCTCGCGGCGGTCCTCGGCGGCCTGGCCGGACAGGGTGAGGGCCAGAACGCCTTGCCGGCCCTCGACAAGCCCGGCATGGTCACCACCGTCTACACCGCCGGCCTGAGCCTGGCCTACCTGCTCACCCTGGCCATCGGCGTCATGGTGATCGGCGCGGAGTACCGGCACAAGACGATCACGGCGACCTTCCTGTCCACCCCGCGCCGGGTCAACGTGATGCTGGCAAAGGTCGTTGCACTGCTCGGCGTCGGTGCCTTCTACGGCGTGCTCTTCTGCCTCAGCTCGGTGGGCGTCGGCGCCACGATCATCAAGCTCCGCGGCTTCGACCCGTTCCCGGCCGGCGAGCACGTCTGGCGCACCCTCGCGCTGAGCCTGCTGGCCCTCGGCCTGTGGGCGCTCATCGGCCTCGGCGCGGGCATCCTCATCAGCAACCAGGTCGCGGCGCTGCTCATCTCGATCGGCATCGCCTGGATCGGGCAGTCGCTGATGTCCCTGGCCTTCCTGGCGCTGCACTGGACGACGGCCAACGAGCTGCTGCCGGCCAACGCCACGAACGCCATGGTGTCGGGCCTCTCGCGCGGCTTCAGCGGCGAGTCGGTCGACCAGCTGAGCTGGTGGGGCGGGGCCCTCGTGCTGGCCGCGTATGCCACGGTGCTGGCCGGCATCGGGTCGTTCCTGACGGTGCGCCGGGACGTGACCTAACTCGCCTCCGACGGAGGGGATGGCGACGGCGTGGCCCCCGGCCTGCGGGGATAGGCTGGGGGCCGCCCGTAGTTATCGTCACCGTCGACGCGATGAAAGAGGCGATGTTCGCCGTGTCCGCCCAGCCACCGACCAACGACCCCATGGCAGCTTTCGGACCCAACGAGTGGCTCGTGGACGAGCTGTACCAGCAGTACCTGCAGGACAAGAACTCGGTCGACAAGGCGTGGTGGGAGTTCTTCGCCGACTACCAGCCGACCGACGGCCGCCAGGCCAACGGCAACGGCTCGGTGGCCACGGCCCCCGCCGCCCCGGCCACCCCCGCTCCCGCCGCGGTCCCGGCCACCCCGGCCCCCGCCAAGGCCGCCCCGGCCGCCCCCACAGAGGCGCCGGCCGAGCCCAAGGCCGCCGAGCCGGCCAAGCCCACCCCGCGTGACGCCCCCGCGGTCAAGCCCACCGGCCCCACGAGCGAGGACGAGACGGTGCCGCTGCGTGGGCCCGCCGCCCGGGTCGTCACGAACATGGAGAGCAGCCTCGCCGTCCCGACGGCGACCAGCGTGCGGGCCGTGCCGGCCAAGCTGCTCATCGACAACCGCGTGGTCATCAACAACCACCTGCAGCGCAGCCGCGGCGGCAAGGTCAGCTTCACCCACCTCATCGGCTACGCCGTGGTCAAGGCCCTGGCCGTGATGCCGGAGATGAACAACGGCTACACCGAGAAGGACGGCAAGCCGGCGCTGGTGCGCCCGGCCCACGTCAACCTCGGCCTCGCGATCGACATCGCCAAGCCCGACGGCACCCGCCAGCTGCTCGTGCCGAGCATCAAGGCCGCCGAGACCATGGACTTCGCGCACTTCTGGACGGCCTACGAGGACGTCGTGCGCAAGGCCCGCAACAACAAGCTGACCGTCGACGACTTCGCGGGCACCACGATCAGCCTGACCAACCCGGGCACCATCGGCACCGTGCACTCGGTGCCGCGCCTGATGTCCGGCCAGGGCACGATCGTCGGCGTCGGCTCGCTGGACTACCCCGCCGAGTGGCAGGGCGCCAACCAGGAGACGATCAACCGCAACGCCGTCAGCAAGATCCTCACGCTGACCAGCACCTACGACCACCGCATCATCCAGGGTGCCCAGTCCGGTGACTTCCTGCGCATCGTCAACGCGTTGCTGCTCGGCGAGAACGGCTTCTACGACGAGATCTTCGAGTCGCTGCGCATCCCCTACGAGCCGGTGCGCTGGGTCCGCGACATCTCCGCCAGCCACGATGACGACGTCAACAAGACGGCCCGCGTGCAGGAGCTCATCCACGCCTATCGCGTGCGCGGCCACCTCATGGCCGACACCGACCCGCTGGAGTACCGCCAGCGCCGTCACCCCGACCTCGACGTCACCACGCACGGCCTGACCCTGTGGGACCTCGAGCGCGACTTCGCCACCGGCGGCTTCGGTGGGCAGCCGATGCTCAAGCTGCGCAAGATCCTCGGCATCCTGCGTGACTCCTACTGCCGCACCGTCGGCGTGGAGTACATGCACATCCAGGACCCCGAGCAGCGCAAGTGGATCCAGTCCAAGGTCGAGGTGCCCTACGCCAAGACCTCCGCGGACGAGCAGCTGCGGATCCTGCGCCGGCTCAACGCCGCCGAGGCGTTCGAGACGTTCCTGCAGACCAAGTTCGTCGGCCAGAAGCGGTTCAGCCTCGAGGGCGGCGAGTCCGTCATCGCGCTGCTCGACCGCATCCTGTGCCGCGCCTCGGGCGACGGCCTCGACGAGGTGTGCATCGGCATGCCGCACCGTGGCCGGCTCAACGTGCTGGCCAACATCGCCGGCAAGTCCTACGGCCAGATCTTCCGCGAGTTCGAGGGCGCCCAGGACCCCAAGTCGGTGCAGGGCTCCGGCGACGTGAAGTACCACCTGGGCACCGAGGGCGAGTTCATCTCCGAGGACGGCGCCAAGACCAAGGTCTACCTGGCCGCCAACCCCTCGCACCTGGAGGCCGTCAACCCGGTCCTCGAGGGCATCGTCCGCGCCAAGCAGGACCGTCTCGACCTCGCCGGCGAGGACTTCACCGTCCTGCCGGTGCTGATGCACGGTGACGCGGCCTTCGCCGGCCAGGGCGTCGTGGCCGAGACGCTCAACCTGAGCCAGCTGCGGGGCTACCGCACCGGCGGCACGATCCACGTCGTCATCAACAACCAGGTCGGGTTCACCACGAGCCCGTCCTCGTCGCGCTCGTCCTTCTACTCCACCGACGTCGCGCGGATGATCCAGGCGCCGATCTTCCACGTCAACGGCGACGACCCCGAGGCCTGCGTGCGCGTGGCCGAGCTCGCCTTCGAGTTCCGCCAGCAGTTCAACAAGGACGTCGTCATCGACATGGTGTGCTACCGCCGCCGTGGCCACAACGAGGGCGACGACCCGTCGATGACCCAGCCGCTGATGTACAACCTCATCGAGGCCAAGCGCTCGGTCCGCAAGCTCTACACCGAGTCCCTCATCGGCCGTGGCGACATCACGGTCGAGGAGGCCGAGGCCGCGCTGCGCGACTACCAGCAGCAGCTCGAGCGGGTCTTCGTGGAGACCAAGGAGGCCACCAAGGCGGCCGCGACGGCCAACCACACCGAGGTGCCCGGCACCGACACCGAGGGCCACGGCGGCCTGGAGCGCCCGTCCGCGCAGGAGGCCGACGAGGCCGCCCCCGTGCGCCGCGTCGAGACGGCCATCCCGGCCGAGGAGATGCAGCACATCGGTGACGCGTTCGTGAACATGCCCGAGGGCTTCACGGTGCACCCCAAGCTGCACCAGCTCATGGAGAAGCGCGCCGAGATGGTGCGCAAGGGTGGCATCGACTGGGCCATGGGCGAGCTGCTCGCCTTCGGCTCGCTGCTCAAGGAGGGCGTCCCGGTCCGCCTCGCCGGTCAGGACTCCCGCCGTGGCACGTTCGTGCAGCGCCACGCGGTGCTCATCGACAAGGTGACCGCCGAGGAGTGGACCCCGCTGCTCTACCTCGGTGAGGGCCAGGCCCGCTTCTGGGTCTACGACTCGCTGCTGTCCGAGTACGCCGCGATGGGCTTCGAGTACGGCTACTCGGTCGAGCGTCCCGACGCGCTGGTCCTGTGGGAGGCGCAGTTCGGCGACTTCTTCAACGGCGCGCAGACGATCGTGGACGAGTTCATCTCCTCCTCCGAGCAGAAGTGGGGCCAGCGCTCCTCGGTCGTGCTGCTGCTGCCGCACGGCTACGAGGGCCAGGGCCCGGACCACTCCTCCGCCCGCATCGAGCGCTTCCTGCAGATGTGCGCCGAGGACAACATGACGGTGGCCTACCCCTCCACCCCGGCGTCCTACTTCCACCTGCTGCGCCGCCAGGCCTACGCGCGCCCGCGCCGCCCGCTCATCGTCTTCACGCCGAAGTCGATGCTGCGCCTGAAGGCCGCGGCCTCCCCGGTCGAGGACTTCACGCAGGACACGTTCCGTCCGGTGCTGCCCGACCGTGGTGCCCCCGAGCCGGGCGGCGTGACCCGCGTGCTGCTCGCCTCGGGCAAGGTCGTCTACGACCTGGAGGCCGAGCGCACCAAGCGCGGCGACCAGGCGACGGCGATCGTGCGGGTCGAGCAGCTGGCCCCGCTGCCGGGCGCCCAGATCGCCGAGGCGGTCAAGGTCTACCCGGGTGCCGAGCTGGTGTGGGTCCAGGACGAGCCGGCCAACCAGGGCGCGTGGCCGTTCATGGCGCTCAACCTGCCGCAGGCGCTGGCCGACCAGGGCGAGACCCGCGGGCTGCGCGTGGTCTGCCGTCCCGCCTCCGCCTCGCCGGCGACCGGGTCCAGCAAGAAGCACGCCGTCGAGCAGGCCGAGCTGATCGCCCGCGCGTTCGACCGCTGACCGGCATACCTGCCGCCCGCTGACAGGGGCGGGGACCGCACCTCGCGGTCCCCGCCCCTGGGCGTATGCCGTGTCGCGCCGCCGCGCGACCGGCCGCGTGCCCGCGGCTAGGGTGAGGCTCACGTGCCCCCGCTTCACCTCCGGGCGCGACGAGCAGCACCGTCAGCACGGCACGTCCCGAAGCGAGGCACCATGACCCATCTGCACGCCGCACCGAGCCCGGACCTCGCCGAGGGGCCCGACGTCGCCGACGTCGTGCGCTCGGGCGCGTTCAGCACCCGGGTCCAGCCCGTCGTCGAGTGCGAGTCGGGCCGGCTGGTGGGCTACGAGGCGGTGCAGCGGGTCGAGGGCGACTCCACCCTCAGCGACCCGATCGCCCTGACCGAGGCGGTGGCCGCTCACCCTGCGGCCGACGTCGTGCGCTCGGGCGCGTTCAGCACCCGGGTCCAGCCCGTCGTCGAGTGCGAGTCGGGCCGGCTGGTGGGCTACGAGGCGGTGCAGCGGGTCGAGGGCGACTCCACCCTCAGCGACCCGATCGCCCTGACCGAGGCGGTGGCCGCTCACCCTGCGGCCGGCGAGCTGGACACGGCGCGGCGCCGGCACGCGATGGAAGCCGTCGCGGCGCTCGGCTTCGGCCACTCCGACTACACGCGGGTGTTCCTGGACGCCTGCGCCGAGTCGTTCGAGACGCTGCCGGACGACGACTGGTTGCGCGAGCGGCTCGTGCTCCAGCTGGACAGCCTGCGCGTGCTCACCCACCCTGCGACCTCGCTGCGGGTGGCCGAGCAGGCCCGTCGGCACGGCTGGACCGTCGCCCTTCGGGCGGTCGGCGCCACCCCGGCGACCCTCGCGACGCTGCCGCTGCTCGACCCCGAGGTCGTGCGACTCGACGCGAGCGTCCTGCACAGCCGCGACCTGCGCCACCAGGCCGACGTGCTCCACGCGGTCCGGGCGCACACCGCCGCGACCGGCAGCCTGGTGCTGGCTGAGGGCGTCACCACCCCGGCCGACGAGGGCACGGTGCGGATGCTCGGCGCCCACCTGGCGGCCGGCCCGCTCTACGACCCGCACGGGGAGCGCGCCGGGGCCCGGGGCGGGCTGACCGCGATGCTCGGCGGCCGGGCCGCCGCCCTGCTGGAGACCCACGACAGCCCCTACACCCTGGTCACCCGCAAGCACTCCCCGCGCATGGCGGACAAGCGCTTCCTGGTCGAGCTGAGCAAGACGCTGGAGGCCCAGGCGCTGGACGCCGACGGCGCCGCCATCGTGCTGTCCTCCTTCCAGGACGTGCGCCACCTCACCCCCTCCACGATCGGCCGCTACGAGCAGCTTTCCCGCACCGGGTCGCTGGTGGCCATGCTCGGCACCGGGGTCGACACCCCGCCGGTGGCCGGCGCGCGGCACGCCCCGCTCGACCCCGCCGACCCGCTGCAGCGGGAGTGGACGCTGGTCGTCATCACGCCGACCTGGGCGACCCTGCTCACGGCGCACGACTTCGGCGACACCGGACGACCCGAGGGCGACCGGCGGTTCAACTTCGTCCTCACCCACGACCGCGACCTCGCCGTGGCCGCGTCGCGCAGCCTGCTGTCGCGGGTCTGGGAGGGCCACCAGGACCCGCGGCCGCGCCGGGTCGGCCGCCGGCGGCGGATGGTCTCCTGACCCCCGCCCGGCATGCCGTCGTCCCGCGCACGGGTTCGGGCGATAGCCTCCGAACGTGTACTTCACCGACCGGGGCATCGAGGAGCTGGCGCAGCGACGGGGCGAGGAGGAGGTCAGCCTGGAGTGGCTGGCCGACCAGCTGCGGACGTTCGTCGACCTGAACCCCGAGTTCGAGACCCCCATCGAGCGCTTTGCCACCTGGCTGGCGCGGCTCGACGACGACGAGGACTGAGCAGCGTGAGCTTTGTGGACCACTTCGCCGACGAGGACGTGCACGACATCCCGACCGAGTTCGCCCCCACCACCGAGTTCCACGTGCCCGAGGGCCCGCGTGACATCGGGATGGTGTTCATCGGCGACTCCTACGTCGCCGGCTACGGCGACCCCAAGGGCCTGGGCTGGGTGTCCCGGGTCGTGGGCCGCACCTCGCACCCGGACGTGGACCTCACGGCATACAACCTGGGCGTGCGCGGCGACGCCTCCACGGACGTCCTGGCCCGCTGGGGTGCGGAGTGCCGTCCGCGCTGGACCGAGCGCGCGGAGCGCCGGCTGGTCATCGGGGTCGGCGCCAACGACGCGCGCAACGGCATGACGACCGCCCGCCTTCGGCTGTCCCTCGCCAACATCCTCGACGACGCCTCGGCTGCGGGCATCGCGACGTTCGTGGTCGGGCCGCCGCCCACGCTGGACCAGGACTTCAACGAGCGGCTCGAGGTCGTCGTCGAGGCCCAGGCCGACGTGTGCTCGCGCCGCTCGGTCCCCTACGTCGACTGCTTCCACCCCCTGCTGGGGCACGAGCAGTGGCAGGCCGACCTCTCGGCCGGCGACGGCTGGCACCCCGGGCAGGCCGGCTACGGCCTGATCGCCTGGCTGGTGCTGCACGGCGGCTGGGCCCGCTGGCTCCTCATCGAGGACTGACCTGACCATCGCGCACCACCGCGCGAACCACAACCAGCCACCTCGCCGAACTGGACGTTGCTGCCCCTTCACCGCGCGTGAAGGGGCAGCAACGTCCAGTTCGGCGTCTGCGGGCGGAGGCGCCCCCGTGGCGAGGTTCCGCGACACCCTTGCACTCGCGATACATCGCGATATAACGTGTCGCCACAAGACGCGATATAACGTGTCGGCAGACCTCAGCAAGGGAGCGGGGCATGGCACAGCAGTGGGAGATCGACGGACCCAAGGTCCTCGACATCGGCGGCGAGGGCGAGACCGTCCACCGGCTCAAGGTGGGCTTGGTCGGCGGTCACGTCGACATCGTCACGCACGACGACTCGAGCACGGCACGACTGGAGGTGCACGAGGTGGTGGGGCGGCCGCTGCAGGTCACCTGGACCGGCTCGACCCTGAGGGTCAGCCACGTCAAGGAGGACGCGGACAACCTGTTCGAGAGCCTCAAGCAGAGCTTCGCCTCCTTCGGCAACCGGCAGCTCCGCGCC